>JBBRIE010000184.1:0-6159 GCA_038221545.1 Lysobacterales bacterium | reverse complement strand
CCTACGAGGTTCGAACTCGTGTTCCCGCCTTGAGAGGGCGGTGTCCTGGGCCACTAGACGAAGGGAGCGGGGTCCACGAATGCTTCCAGCACCATGAATTCTCCGCACGCTTCCGGAGTTTTCTTGAGCGGCGCAAAACGAGGCGCGTAGTATAGGTCCATTGTCCGGGAGCACAACACGAATGCCGTGGGATTGGCTCGGTAGCCGACTACCGATATTGCGCAGGTTGCGAGCCGGCGAACCGTTGGCCTCACCGCCAACCTCCGTTTCCGCAAGACCGGTTGCCGTTGCGCGGCCGGTGCCGCCACGCCCTTCGTCGGAAGTGGTGGTGGCGCGCCCGCAGCATCCGATTTCCCGCAAGGCGATCAGTCCGAACGCGTTGCGGGTCCTTTACAAGCTGCGCGACGCGGGTTTTGCGGGATACCTGGTCGGCGGCGCGGTCCGCGACCTTCTGGTCGGCATCCAGCCGAAAGACTTCGATGTCGCCACCGACGCGCGTCCGGAGCAGGTGCGCCAGCTGTTCCGGAACTGCCGACTGATCGGTCGCCGCTTCAGGCTTGCGCACGTGATTTTCGGGCCGGAGATCATCGAGGTGGCGACGTTCCGGGCGGGCGGAGGCGACGACGTGGTGGGCGACCGTTCGATGGTCGACGGCCGCATTGTTCGCGACAACGTGTACGGAACGATCGAGGAGGATGCGGAACGGCGTGACTTCACGGTCAACGCGCTGTACTACGCGATCGAGGATTTCTCGCTGCGCGATTTCGTCGGTGGCTTTGCCGACATCGAGAAGAAGCAGCTGCGACTGATCGGTGACCCGGAGGCTCGTTACCGCGAGGATCCCGTGCGCATGCTGCGCGCAATCCGGCTCGCGACCAAGCTCGGGTTCGAGATCGAGGCAGCGACCGCGGCGCAGATTCCGCGGCTGGCCGGGCTGCTCGCGGATGCCTCTCCCGCGCGTCTGTTCGACGAGTCGCTCAAGCTGCTGCTGGGTGGACACGCCGAGGCCAGCGTGGCAGCACTCGTCCGTTTCGGGTTGCTGGACGCCGTGCTGCCCGCGACGGCATCCGCGTTGCGCGCGCCGGGACAGGATCACCTGCGTCGACTGCTCGACGCGGCGCTCGCGCAGACGGACCAGCGCGTGCGCGAGGATCGGTCGGTCAGCCCTGCGTTCCTGTTCGCGGCGTTGTTGTGGCCGGCCGTGGTGCCCCGATTCCACGCCGCGGTTGCGGCCGGCCATGACGTACAGGTGGCCTGGGGCATCGCCGCGGATGAAGTGCTGATCGAACAGGTCCGTCGTGCGGCGCTACCGCGCCGGATCAGCACGCCCATGCTCGAGATCTGGCAGTTGCAGTCGCGCTTCGAACACCTGCAGCGCAAGCGCGTGCTGCGCCTGCTGGAGCATCCGCGCTTCCGGGCCGCCTACGATTTCCTGGCGCTGCGCGCGGACTTCGAGCCGGAGGCCGCGACGCTGTACGCGTTCTGGCGCGACGTCGAGGGCAAGCCTGCGTCCGTCGATGTCGCATTGCGGCGCGCTGCGGATGCGCATTCCGACGAACCTTCGGACTTGCCCGGCCCGCGCAAACGACGGCGACGGGGAGGCCGCGGACGTCGACGGGAAGGTGCCCCCACCTCGGACGTGCCCGCTTGAGCGCGTGTGCAGGAGTGTTCATCGGCCTCGGCGCGAACCTTGCCGATCGCGCAGGCGCAATCGGGCGCGGGATCGAGCGACTCGACCGCGAGCCGCGCATCGATGTGATCCGCTCGTCGCAACTGCATCCAACCGCTGCCTGGGGCGTCTTCGACCAGCCGGATTACCTCAATGCGGTAGTAGAGATCGCCACGGATCTCGCGCCCACCGAACTCGTCGAACGGCTGCTGTCCATCGAACGTGATCTCGGGCGGTTGCGCGCGGAGGGCACGCGCTGGGCGGCGCGGACCATCGACATGGACCTGCTGCTCTATCGCGACCTGGTAGTCGACGAACCGGGTTGTCGCGTGCCGCACCCGCACCTGCACGAGCGCGCATTCGCGCTGCGGCCATTGCTCGAGATTGCGCCCGACGTTTCGATCCCGGGTCGAGGCCGCGCGGCCGCGTGCCTGGGCGGACTGGAACCTGCTCCGAAAGTAGCGGTCGCGTGATTTCCGCCGGCACCAGTCGATGAGCATCGCCACGCGCGCGGCGCCGATCACCGTGCCGTCGCTCGCGACGGCTCGCGCGTCGGGCGTGCCGCTGGTTGCAACCACGGCGTACGACGCGACGATGGCGGGTGCCGTCGATGCGGCCGGCATCGACATCGTGCTGGTGGGCGATTCGCTTGGCATGGTGGTGCAGGGGCGCACGAGCACGCTCGGTGTCACGATGGGCGACATGGTGTACCACTGCGCTGCGGTCGCGCGCGGCATCGAACGCGCGCTGCTCGTGGGCGACATGCCGTTCGCGAGTTATCCCTCGCCAGAGAGCGCGTACGCCAACGCCGCGCGCCTCATGGGCGAAGGCTCCATGGCGATGGTCAAGCTGGAAGGGGCCGGTCCCGCGCTCGCGTCGATCGAGTACCTGGCGACGCGCGACGTGCCCGTGTGCGCGCATCTCGGGTTGACGCCGCAGTCCGTGCACCGGATGGGTGGATTCCGGGTGCAAGGGCGCAGCGCGGATGCCGCGATGCGGCTCAAGGCAGACGCACTCGCCGTTGCCGAGTCGGGCGCGACATTGCTGGTGCTCGAAGGGGTGCCTGCACAACTCGCGCGCGACATCACGACGGCGTCCCGGATTCCGACGATCGGCATTGGCGCCGGCGTTGATTGCGACGGCCAGATCCTCGTGTGCTACGACATCCTGGGCGTGACACGGGGTCATCGGCCGCGTTTCGTCGCGGATTTCATGCACGGCGCCGGATCGATCCAGGGTGCGTTCGAAGCCTACGCCACCGCCGTACGTGACCGCCGCTTTCCGGACGCATCGCAGAGCTACTGATGCTGACCGCCGACACCCTCGTCGACCTGCGCGCGCTGGCCGCGCAGTGGCGCGCTCGGGGAGACGACATCGCGCTGGTGCCGACCATGGGCAACCTTCATTCGGGGCACCTGGCGCTCGTCGCCGCGGCAAGGGCGCAGTGCCGGCGAGTGGTGGCAACGGTGTTCGTGAATCCGACACAGTTCGGCCCGAACGAGGATTTCCAGCGCTATCCGCGCACGCCCGCGGAGGATGCGTTGCGCCTGGCCGAGGCCGGTTGCGACGCCTTGTTTGCCCCGGCTGTCGACGATGTCTATCCGCTCGGCGTTGCGCAGGCGACCCGGATCGAGGTGCCGGGCTTGTCGGACATCCTTTGCGGAAGCGTGCGGCCAGGTCACTTTGCCGGCGTGGCGTCCGTGGTGCTGCGCCTGTTCAACATGGTGGAGCCCGACGTTGGCTGCTTCGGTGAAAAGGATTACCAGCAACTGCTGGTAATCCGCCGCCTCGCGAAGGACCTGTCCCTGCGGGTGCGCGTGGTGGGATTCCCGACGGTCAGGTCGGAAGACGGCCTTGCACTCAGTTCGCGCAATCAGTACCTCGACGCCGCGCAACGAGCGACGGCGCCGGTGATCTGGCGGGTGCTGCAACGCATGCGCGATGCGCGCAAGGCGGGCGAGGGCGCCGCGGCGGTCGAAGCCCATGCCTATGCCACCCTGCTCGCATCGGGATTCGTGGCCGACTACGCGACGATCCGCAACGCCAATCTCTCTGCCCCGTCCGAGCCCGCGGCGGGACGCGAGATAGCCCTCGTCGCGGCTCGCCTTGGCACCACGCGCCTCATCGACAACCTCCTGATCTGAACGATTGAGCGGATCAACTGGGCGAAATGTTGTGCCTACGCAACAATTACTTTGCAGTTGTGGCAAATCCACTGCGGGGTGTTGCGTTCTGACCGCACGCGTTGTAACTTTGCACTCGTCTGGAGATGCCCGCGGTTCGCGACTTTCCAGATGAATGCAGGGCGCATTGCAGTAAATCGTCACTCCGATTAGTCCCCCGCTGGTTTCAGCGGGGGTTTTTTTTGCCCGCACGGTGCTGCGGTGCAAGAATCCGCGCCTCGCCAGGCAAAGCCAACGACCCTCGCGGTCTGGAATCCGCCATGCAGTTGACCCTGCTCAAAGCCAAGATCCATCGCGCCACCGTGACCCACGCCGAGCTGCATTACGAGGGCTCGTGCGCGATCGACGCACGCCTGCTCGAGCTCGCGGGAATCCGCGAGAACGAGCAGGTGCATCTCTACAACGTCAGCAACGGCGAACGCTTCGTGACCTATGCCATCCGTGGCGAGGAGGGCAGCGGTATCATTTCCGTCAATGGCGCTGCCGCGCACAAGGCGAGCCCTGGCGACCTCGTCATCATCTGCGTGTATGCGTCGATGACGCCCGTCGAAGCCGCCACGTTCGAACCTGTCCTCGTTTACGTCGATCGGCAGAACCGGCTCACGCACACCAACCGCAGCATGCCCAAGCAGGTGGCGTGACACACCGCAAGCGGCGATCTGACGAGCCGCTCAGAAGCGCGCGAGCGCCCACGCGACATGTTCGCGTACGAGTTCCAAAGGGTCCTCGCGGCGACTCATGAGTGCATCGCGAGCCGCGCGCGACGGCGCCGCGTTACCCAGCGCAACCGCGATATTGCGCAACCATCGCCGGTGGCCGATGCGGCGTATGGCGCTGCCGGCGGTGCGCGACAGGAATGTGGCTTCGTCCCATCCGAACAGGTCGGCGAGACCGCGGGCATCGAGCCCGTGCCGCACGGCGAAATCGCCTTCCCGCGTCGGCTGCGCGAACTTGTTCCATGGGCACACGAGCTGGCAGTCGTCGCAGCCGTAAATCCGATTGCCCAGCAGCGGTCGCAACTCCACCGGAATCGGCCCATCGAGTTCGATCGTCAGGTAGGAGATGCAAAGACGCGCGTCGAGCCGATACGGCGCGACGATGGCGCCGGTCGGGCAGACGTCGATGCAGCGTCGACAGGTTCCGCAGTGATCGCTCGCCGGTGAATCAAGCGGCAGCGGCAGGTCGATGTACAGCTCGCCGAGGAAAAACCACGAGCCCGCGCGCGAATTGATGAGGTTGGTGTGCTTTCCGATCCAGCCCAGGCCCGCATTGCGCGCCAGCGGCTTTTCCAGCACGGGAGCCGAATCGACGAAGGCGCGATGCCCGAAGGGACCGACCTCGCCTTCGATCAGCCGCGCCAGCCGCGCGATGCGCGCCCGCACCAGCTTGTGGTAATCGCGTCCAAGCGCGTAGCGCGAGACGTACGCGAGATCAGGCTGGTCGATCACCGACCAGGCGTCGGCAGCCTCGCGTGGAAAATAGTCCATGCGCAGCGAGAGCACCCTCAGGGTGCCGGGCAGCAGCTGCTGCGGGCGACTGCGCATCGATCCATGGCGCTGCATGTAGTGCATTTCGCCATGTTCGCCACGCCCGAGCCACTCGAGCAGGCGTTGTTCGTCTTCCGCGAGGTCGATTCCGCTCACCCCGACCTGCTGGAATCCAAGCTCGCCCGCCCAGACGCGGATCTTCGCGAGAAGCACCAAAGGGTCGAGCGCTGGCGCCGCGTTCGTGTCAGGCACGTGCATCGCGCAAGTATAGAATCGCGTGGATGCGGATCCCGGTTTTACTCGCTACCGTCCCACTGGCCAGCGTCGCGCAGGTGCGCGCGACCGAGGCGCTCGGGATTGCGGCTCTCGAGGGCGATTCCTTCGCGTTGATGCGGCGTGCCGGAGCGGAAGCATGGCGCTACGCACGCGCCAATTTCCCGCGCTCGCGGACGTGGCTCGTCTGCTGCGGACGCGGCAACAACGGTGGTGACGGTTACCTGCTCGCCGCGCACGCCGCGCGCGCAGGCATCGACGTGCGCGTGGTGCGGACGGGGTCGCCCGGAACGGCCGATGCCGTGCGCGCGGAACAGGAATGTGCGGCTGCCGGAGTGCTGGTGGAACCGTTCGATGGGCATCGCCTCCCACAGGCGGACCTCGTCGTCGACGCGGTGCTCGGCATTGGCATCGACGCTGCGCCCCATGGGCCGGCTGCGCGCCTCATCGGTGCTATCAACGCCCTGCACGCCGAGGTGTTCGGGCTAGATGTTCCCTCGGGTCTCGACGCCGACCGCGGGTTCGCGCCGGGCGCCTGCGTGGTTTC
>JBBRIE010000183.1:0-6226 GCA_038221545.1 Lysobacterales bacterium | reverse complement strand
GCGCAGTGTTCCGCCCGGCTTCATCGCCGCCCATCGGCGTTTGTCCCGTGCACGGGTAGGACATCGACGCGGCGCAGCGTAGGAAATCGCCTACCTGTTGCTGTTGTCCGAGACCCCGCTCTCCGGAGGCAAGCCCGGTTGATGAACGCGCTGGTTCCGCCCGAAGCGCATGCGTTGAGGCGCTGGAGGAGACCTTCGGCGCGCGCCGCATCCAAGAGATCTGAGGGAGCACGTCAAGCAAGGATGCGTCCAGCTTATCGATCGGCGGCGCTCGTCGACTTTGCGACGGTCGTTGTTCGCCTTGATGTCAGCCGGGGCTGCATCGATGGCAGGCCGTCTGCCGAGCCCAACGGGGTCACCTGCGAATGACCGCTCTCTCGGTGCTCGCGGCGCAGGTGTATGACCGTTATGGGTCGATAGCCGCCGGTCAAGTTGTCGCCGGCCGTGGGCAGTTCCGACGGCGAGGCTGGTCAGTCCGTCTGGCGAAGCTGGTCACTGCTGCTGGCAAACGATGGTCAGGTTCGTTGGCGGTACGCGACAACTGCGGACGCGATCGCTGAACGCACGCCGCATCGGCAGCTTGAGCCACGACGCCCGACCGGTCCGGAAGTGGCAGCATGTCACTCCCGATACCGAGGAGATTCCGATGCATACCGTGCGCCTACGCGTGACCGGATCCTCGGACGACGCCCGTTCGCTGATGGACCAGTTGCAGGGTCTTCGCGGCATCGAGCACGTCGAGGAAGTGGCGGACCTGATGCCGCACATGGACGACGCGGATTCGAGTTCGGCCGGCCTTGCGAGCGACCGTGGACCCGGCATCCATTCCGTCGAGATCAATGCGCCCAATGCCGCGTCCGCCGAACGCGTACGCGAGGCTGCGGAGGCCATCGCCTTCGATCTGGACCTGATTGTCGAATTCATCGACGAGGACGAAGAGGGGTGAACGGGGACTTGTGGCGGCACTGTCGCGACCCCGCGAACGCACGGCCATGGATGGCCGGGCCGGACGCCATGCCGCAGGGACGCCTGCTCGCCGAGCCGTCGAACGAAGCTCGCAAGCCAATGGCCCGCGCGGCTGCAAACTCCGGAGCCAATGTGTTCCGGTGAGGATTGAAATTGACGAGCAAAGGGTGAGCCGAGGGTGACTCGTCGACCACGCGCCGGTTCGCCGAAGTCCTACGACCGTGCCTACTTCGATCGCTGGTATCGCCGCGAAGGGATCCACGATCGCGCCGGGCTTGCGCGCAAGGTTGCCGTGGCGGTCGCGGTCGCCGAGTACCACCTGGGTCGCTCGATCAGGACAGTGCTCGACATCGGTGCCGGGGAAGGCGCGTGGCGCGCGCCCTTGACGCGTCTCCGGCCGGACGTCGCCTACCTGGGTTTCGACAGCAGCGTTTATGCCATCGAGCGCTACGGGCGCAGCCGCAACCTGCACTTCGCGAGATTCGCCGATTTCGCGCTGCTGAGACCTTGCCCTCCGGCCGACCTGCTGGTCTGCAGCGATGTACTCCACTATCTCGACACGGCAGACGTCCGTCGCGGCCTGCCCGGACTCGTTGCGCTTTGCGGTGGTGTTGCGTATCTCGAAGCATGGACACGCAACGACGCCTTCGAGGGCGACACCGCGGGATTCAGGCCACGCACTGCCGCCTTCTACCGCACGCGCTTCGAGCGCGCCGGTCTGGTCGCGCTCGGTACCCACTGCTGGCTTTCCCCCGCGCTGGTCCCGGTCGCGGCCGCGCTCGAAATTCCCGGCGGCGCGACCCTGCTCAAGCCTTGACCAGCAGGTGCTTGGCGAAGCGGCCATGCAGCGTGCCGATGAAGCGCGCGAGGTGCAGAGTCAGGAAGAGCAGTAACACTCCGCCGATGAACGACAGGGGCCAGCTCCACGGTTGGGTTTGAAAGTCGAACTCGGGACTCAACACGATGTGAACGCTGGATCCCAACAGACGCAGCACGGGCGCCACCATCAACCCGATGGAGACCGACAAGCCGGTGACGGCCACGGTGAAGTAGACGATTCCGATCGGCATCATCAGCACGAAGTACACGAGCGTGGACCAGGTGCGTGGATCGGTGAACATGTTCTTGACGCGAGTGAGCCAAGGCAGGTCCCGCACCGCGTAGACGGGCCGCCGCGGCATGCGCTCTCCCAGCATCACTTCGACAAGCCGACCCTCGACGAGCGAGAGCATCCGCACCGAACCCACGAACAACACGATGAACGGAATGCCGATGATCAGGATTGCAAGCCCGGCCGACAGGCTTGCGCCGGTTACCGCCCAGGTGAAGTAGAAAATGCCCGTGGCCATGCTCAGCACCATGTAGAACAGCGCCCCGTAGGTGCGCGGATCCGCGATGACACCGAAGAACCGGCCCAGCGACGAAGACCGCGGTGTCCGGGCCGGCGTGCGCAGTGCGCGGTCGACGCGAACCTCAGTGTCGCGATAGATGTCCGCGACCTCTTCCGGCGCGCCGTAACTCGACGCGACCTCGGCGATGACATCCGCTTCGTCGCGTGACGGGTTCTCCGCGAGTTCCGACCGCAGGTACTCCTCGGCGTCGTAAAGCGCGTCCTGCAGGAGCGCCGGATCGGCGCCGGCAAGCGCCCTGCGCAATTGATCGAGGTACTCTGAAATGGTGCGCGGCAGCGAGGTATTCATGTGGTTTCGCCTGTAAGGATCTGATCGACGGAGTTGCGGGTTGCCTGCCACGCGAGGGTCCACGCCGCGAGCGCGGCGCGACCGGTTTCGGTGATCCGGTAATAGCGTCGCGGTGGACCGGACAGGGACGGCTCGACGAAACTGTCGAGCAGCCCGGCGCCGCCAAGGTTGCGCAGCACGGGATAGAGCGCGCTCTGCTTCCCGGTCAGCACGCCACCGGCGTCGCGTTCAAGGCGCTTGGCGATCTGGTAGCCGTACATCGGGTCCGAGGCAGCGCCGAGTACGGCGAGCAGCGCCAGGGACACCGTCCCTGCGCTCAGTTCCTTTTCGAACTTGCGCAAATGGCTGTCGATTTCGCTCATCCCGGCACTCCACTACAGTGGCGACAATACTAGTACTTTGTTCGCTATAGTGAATAGGCCGGTAGTCATGTTGTGCTGCTCGCACCTGTCATTTGGAGCAGTGGCCCCTCTGTGTCTGCGGACTGCGAACGTTCGCGGATCGTCGTCGCTCTACTATGCGGCTTGAATCGATCACCGGAGCTGATCTTGAACGCATCCATGTCCACATTCCGGTGGTTGGGTTGCGGCGCCCTCGCGATCGCCCTGATGGCACCGCTGCACTCGCAGGATCCACCCGCCAAACCCGGCACGATGCAGCGCGTGCTGGACGATTCGAAGCCTTCCGACTGGCGCGCGCTGGATCCGGACAACACGCTGTACGTGGAGCTTGCCAGCGGCCGCGTGATCATCGAGCTCGCCCCGGCCTTCGCACCGGCGCATGTCGCGAACATCCGCCAGCTGGCGCGCGATCGTTACTGGGACGGGCTCGCGATCCTTCGATCGCACGACAACTACGTCGTGCAGTGGGGCGATCCCGAGGCGGGCACGCCCAAGGCGAAGCCGTTGGGCAAGGCACTCGCCAAACTGCCCGCTGAATTCACCCGCGACGCGAACGGCGCCGCGATGCTGTCCCTCACCGATCATGATGGCTGGGCGCGCGAAACCGGTTTCTCACAGGGCCTCGCGGTCGCGCGCGACAAAAAGGAAGGCAAGGCCTGGCTGACGCACTGTTACGGCAGCGTCGGCGCGGGCCGCGATAACGCCGCCGACTCGAGCAACGGCACCGAACTTTACGTGGTGATCGGGCAGTCGCCTCGCCACCTCGATCGCAACATCACGCTGGTCGGCCGGGTGGTTTCCGGGATGGAGCGGCTGTCAGCCCTGCCTCGCGGCACCGGCCCGCTCGGCTTCTACGAGAAGCCCGAGCAGCACGTCGCGCTGCGATCGATCCGGCTGCTCGCGGACGTTCCCGAACGCGAGCGCACGCCACTCGAAGTGCTGCGCACCGACACACGCACCTGGGACGCCCTGGTGGAGTCGCGCCGCAACCGGCGTGACGACTGGTACCTGCGTCCCGCCGGCCACATCAACGTCTGCAACGTGCCCGTGCCGACGCGCGTGCCTGCCGCCGGCGCGAAGCGCCAGCGATCCTGAGACGGCGGGTGCGGGTGCCGCGATCGGGTTCCGGATCAGACATTGTTGTCTTCACCCGGGATCCGGGCGCCACGCGCCAGCGGCGCCGACGTATGCTTGGGAACCACGCCGCTCCCCGAGATTGCGCATGACCCGCCATCGCCTGCTGATCGCCCCGACGCTGTGCCTGCTCCTGCTGGCCGGTTGCGTCAACGTGGGTCCCATGCACAAGGACATCGAAGTGCCCGCGAACGAACCCTCCGCATCCACCCAGGGGGCGAACGAGTCGGACGCACGCTTCGCACGCTTCTCCGCCGATTTCCTCGAGGGCTGGCTGGCGCTGAACCCGGTCACCGCGACGCAACTTGGCGAGCACCGCCACGACGGCGAACTCGATGACCTGAGCGCCGCAGGTCGCGCGCGAACCGTGGCGTTTGCCGAACGCATGCTGACCGGGCTGGATACGATCGACGTCAGCACGCTATCGCGCGACAACCAGGTCGACGCGTTGATCCTGCGCAACCAGCTGGAATCGGATCGATGGTCGATGCAGACCTTGCAGGCGTGGCGCTGGGATCCGCAGATGTACACGCAGCTTGCCGGCGGCTCGATCTACAACCTCATGGCACGCGAGTACGCGCCGTTGCCGCAGCGCCTCGCCGCCGCGACCGCGCGCATCGAGAAGCTGCCCGGCCTGTTCGCGCAGATGCGCGAGAACATCGAAGTCGCACGAGTCCCGGCGATCCACGCCGAAACGGTCGCGAAGCAGCATGCGGGCGTGCTGAGTCTCGTGGACCAGTTCCTGACGCCCAACGCCGGCAAACTCGCGGGTGATGAGCGCGCCCGCTTCGACCGCGCCATCGCGACCTTGCGCATCGCGGTCGCGGAACACCAGACCTGGCTCGACGAGACCCTGGTGCCCGGTGCTCGTGGCGATTTCCGCCTCGGTGCGGCGCTGTACGACCAGAAGCTCGCGTACGCGCTGATGTCTTCGCTTTCGCGTGCCGAGATCAAGCAGCGCGCCGAAGCCGAGCTGGCGCGAGTGCGCTCCGAGATGTACGCGCTGGCGCGCAAGGTCCTGAAGGACCGGCCGGGAGCGCCGCCCCTTCCGGAAGCACCCGCGCCGGCGCAGCAGCAGGCCGCGATCGAAGCCGCGCTCGAACTCGCCTACGCGGACAAGCCGGGGCGCCAGGAAGTGGTCGATTACGCCAAGCAGACGCTCGTGGAAGCCACTGCCTTCGTGCGTGCGAAGGACCTTGTCACCGTGCCCGACGCGCCGGTCAAGATCATCCTGATGCCGGAATTCCAGCGCGGCATCGCGATCGCTTACGCGGATTCACCGGGTCCGCTCGACAAGGGGCTCGACACCTACTACGCGTTGTCGCCGATTCCCGACGACTGGACGGACGAGCAGGTGGATTCCCTGCTGCGCGAATACAACAAGAAAATGATGCACGTGCTCACCATCCACGAGGCGATGCCCGGGCACTATCTCGAGGGCGCGCATTCCGTGAAGCATCCCTCGATCCTGCGCGCGGTGCTGCGCTCAGGCCTGTTCGCGGAAGGCTGGGCGGTTTACACCGAGCGGATGATGGCGGATGCGGGCTACCTCGATTTCGATCCGCTGTTCCGGCTGATGCAACTCAAGTTCTATGCCCGCGCGGTCGCCAACTCGATCCTCGACCAGGGCGTGCACGTCGACGGCTGGTCCGAACAGCAGGCCATGGACCTGCTGGTCAGGGGCACCTTCCAGCAGGAACGCGAGGCGGCCGGCAAGTGGACGCGCGTGCGGCTGACTTCGGCCCAGTTGCCGACCTATTTCGTCGGCGCGCAGGAGTTCTTCGAACTGCGCCGCGCGGTGGAGGCAAAGGAGGGCGCCGCATTCGATGCGAAGCTTTACCACGACGCAGTGCTTTCGCATGGCGCGCCGCCGGTACGATTCGCGCGGCAATTGATGCTGGACGAACCTGTCCGATAGCCGCTGCTGGACCAGGCGGGGCAGCGGACGACCGCGATCCGCGTGCCCGGCAAATGGGTCGATGCCATGTCGCCTTCGCTGAAAGCCCAGCTCCAGGTGCATTTCTG
>JBBRIE010000182.1:0-6249 GCA_038221545.1 Lysobacterales bacterium | reverse complement strand
CCGAGCGTCGGGACGCGATCGGCCTCGTGCACAGCATTGAGATTGTTTGGCCCCTCGCGCGCAGTCCAATTGGGCCACAGAAGTAGTATGTGAATCACCCCGTGTTTCGTGGACTGCCTTTTCGGGATGATTGCGGAGTCGATTGCGACCGACCGCTTTTGGCCGGTCTGCGACTGATCGTGCAGATGCGTACACGGTTCCTGATTGCGCTCTCGGCCGAACCCCCTGTCCAGCGGGCGGTGAACGACGTTTCTGGACACGCGTGTGAAAGAGCCGAGTGTTCGCCGCCCGCAATTGGTCAGCGAAAACCCATCACTCGAACCTTGTCCGGCGGAGTCCGCATGCTCCATCGTAGGGCAAGCATCACAAGAACCGGACTCGATGGATCCGCCTACTAAAGAGATGGGTGTAAACCAATGAAGTCGCACTTATGTTTGGCGCTTGCACTCGCTCTGCTCGGTTGCGCCGGCATCGACCCGCCGGCCGAGTCGAGCGGGCGCGCCAAAGCCGCAACTCAGCTCGACCTCAACCAAAGCAGTTCAGATGCAAGGGTCGCCGCCGATGCCGACCTGAAGAAATTCATCAGCACCTTCAAGCAGCACCTCTCCCCAAGTCAAGTCAGCCAACTCGAGAAAGCGCAATCCGCCTGGGAGCAGTTCCGCCATGATGCTTGCGCTTTTGAATCGAGCGGCACCGAAGGAGGCTCCGCCTACCCTGCAATCTATGGGCAATGCTTGACCCAAAGCGCCAAGCGGCGCTTGAAAGACATGCGGGCGCTGGCTTCGTGTGAGGAGGGAGATCTGGCTTGTCCGGCGCCAGGCCCGTTGGCAGCATCCACCCTTGCGTGGTGGCTCACGATTGAACTGCAAGCGCGAGAGACCACTTGGCGAGGGCTCGCGGCATCGGCGCTTTCAACGCCAATGAAGCGACTGTCTCCCCTCTCATGTCATAGGGAGAGCGACCAGTTCAGCGCCTCCCAATGCCAGGAGGTGCGCGCCAACAAGATGCGGTTCCGCGTATCGGGAGACTTCAACGGCGATGGAAGGCAGGAGATCGCCGAAACAGCCGTGGCTCAGCTCGAAGATGGCGCTCTAGTGAGTGCTCTCATCATTTCAAGTCGGCAGGATCCCCGAGAACATCAAGTGTTTTACTTTCGCGGGAACGGTTTCTCCGTGTTGTACCTGGACGGAAATCACCTTGAATGGAACGACTGCATGGAATGCGGCCATGCGATTTCGATCCGCTGGGATTCAAAGCGGCGGACCTACCTTGAAGTCGCGCCCGCGGAGTACGGCGCTGAAACCTCAACGATGCAATCAAGCCGAACCCGTCTCGTGGCTCGGCTTGAGTCCGGCGCCAGGTAGCTCATCATGATTCTCGTCAAGTTCGCTCCCTGCACGCTGACATTGATGCTCGTTGGGTGCGGCGTCTGCGGCTCGAACGAGGAACCTGCGGCCATGGGTCCCGGCAAATCACAGCAGAAGTTAGCAAAGCTCGTGGAAGCTCTTGACGCGCTCGATCGCGCATCCCACTCGGATGCCTCGAGCGAGGTGGTCCGAGACTTTCGTCCCTACTCCGTGCGCAACGGGCCAGGCCGCGCCGTGTTGCACCTTGCGGGTTGCGCAGATGACATGGTTCTTCTGGTCGTCCACGGACTGGATGGAAAGGGATCCAAGTCGGTTGAACTGTTGCCCGGCGAACGAAACAGAGCGGAGGTCCTGTGGAAGCCCGAGTAGCACTGGTCCTGACAGCTCTGGCCTTGCTGTTCCTGTCGGCGCGCACCGTCGCCACGGAAAGCGATACGGCCGCCTCCGTGTCGTCCGAGCAGCTGCTGGCGTCTGAGCTGAGCGTTGGCGGCGTTTCGATTGATGCCACCGAAGCCCGCGTGGTCGAGCACCTCGGCGAGCCCTCGCGACGTGTGGAAACTGGCGATGGCACCGAACTTCACTATCCAGGACTTGTGGTCACAGTCGGTTGGTTCGAGTCGCAAGCGCGGGAGCGGCAACGGGGGGTGTTCGCGCTGCAGGGCACCGGTCGCAAAGCCTGCACACCTAGAGGCCTTTGCCCCGGCATGGCAGCCTCCGCGGCAACTCGTCTGTATGGCCCGATGAAACCTTTCCAGAGGAGTTACGGAGCGTTCCTGGAATATCAGCCAGCCGACACGAGTTGCTGGCTGCAAGTCTCGGCGCCGGGGCGCGTCATCGAGTCCGTGGGCGTGGCCTGCCAACCGTGAGGCAAACCTTGTATTCCAGGCGATCGCCAAGCTGTCGCCACGGCAACGCAGTGCAGTGAATCGAATGTCCGCTCTTTGCCGATTTCCGCCGGTCAGATTCTCGCCGGGTGCGGGCAGCTTCGCTGGCGAAGGTGTTCAGTTTGTTTGCCGAGAGTGGTCAAGTGCCTGGCGGTTTGCAGTCACGACGGCCGAACCGGACAGGAGTGCTCGTGGCAGGTAGCCATCGAGTCCCGCGTGTCCGCAGTGGATCCAGCGAAGATTCCCCGCATCAAGGCAACCGGAGTTCGCATTGCCAGCGAGAAGGGCGATCTCCGCATGCCGCATCGATGCATCGACCGCGTCGGCATGGCGCGGCTCGACCACGCGGAAACCGGCGGCGGCCAACGTCGCCCGGAGGCGATCCTGCAGGTGTCGAGGAAGTTGCAATGAGACCAAGGCGATCCGTCCGTGCGCATTCTCCGCCTCCAGCGATGTGCGGACTAGCGCGGCCAGAGCGCTTCCGCCCGTATCTTGAGGTCGGTCAGGCTCGAGAACGACTGCGCACGTTCGCTCACGACGTGTGGATGCGCAGGCCACCCGATCCCGAGCGCGGGATCGGCAAAGTGACAACCCAGATTATCGTCGCCGCCGTACTCGCTGAATGGCTCGGAAACTGCCTGCAGGTGCAGCGTGTCAATCGGGAAATACCACCCATGAACCACGCCGCGCGGAAAGCAGATCAACTTCGGATCGGACGCGTCGACGTCGACAAGCATCGATTCACCGAGAGTTGCTGAACCCGGCCGCAAGTCGTGGAGTCCGACCGTGCAACGCCCGATGATCGGAAGCAGGTACTCGTCATGGCGGATATGCAGGTGCATCCCGCGCAACGTCCCTGCCACCGACCGAACGAGCGACCATTGCCGGGGTTCGATAGGGAGATCCCACCGGTCGCTGAACACCTCCGCGAACGATCCGCGCTCATCGAGTTGCACGTCGATGCCGCGAACCAAAACTCCCTCGATCATCCTTCCCCCTGCATTCGACCGACCGACGTCCGTTCCGTTTCCATCTTCCCGACGTCAGCACCGAGGATGCGCTGGGACCTTAGCATGCACGCGGCTACCCCATCAGGGGAGCCAGGTGCACTTGAGATCCGGAACGGGCGGCATCCACGCGTCGCACAAGCCGCTGACCCGACGAGAATTCTGCAACTGGCGGACGTTGGCTCGCTCCCCGCAATGCTCCAGACTGCACGCATGCCCGAGGCCATGATCGATCCACGACCGCTGCCGCCGGCCGAGCCAGAGCCAGGGGACTGCTGCGGCGGCGGTTGTGCGCGCTGCGTGTTTGATACTTACGACGAGGCGCTCGCGCGATACAGGCGGGAGTTCGAAGCCTGGACTTTGCGAAGCCGCACGCGTACCGAGAGTGCAGGAAGCGACCGCCCGTCAGACGGAAGCTGAGTCGCCAGGTCTCAACGAAGTGCGGAGGCAGCTTCGAAAGGAAGCGCTTGCGCCCCGGCCGCCGGTAAGTCCATGCGGGCTCGCTCCAGCGCCTCTCCCTCCCCGTCGATGACCAGGAGAATCCGTCCCGCTTCGATTTCGGCCTCGAACTTCTGGCGGATCGGGTCGGGCAAGCCGGCGCCCACCAGTGCGGAGGCCCATCCCCCGACGGCGGCGCCCGCCGCGGCGATAGCCGCGGCACCGAGCAGCGTCACCCCGAGCGGAGTCACGACGGCGATCAAGCCACCGACCGCACCGAGGACTCCGCCCAACGCAGCTCCTCGCGCGGCTGCGGGCATGAAATCCGTGTCCGCTTCCTTGCGATGGTCTGGAATGACCTCGAGTTCAATGTCCGATCGTGCGATCAGAAGCACATCGACGTCGTCGATGCCCGCTCGGCGGGCAGCGTCCATCGCGACCCGCGCGGAAGCGAGGTCGGGGGTGACAAAAACCAGTCGCGTCTTCATCTTGGGTCTCCGGATTCAGCAACGCCAGCGCCGGGCTGCATCAGCGCACGGGGCCGAGCTTGAGCAGGCGACCGCCGGAGCCGCCCTTTTCGTCCTCGAGCAGGTACAGCGACCCGTCGGGACCCTGCTCCACTTCGCGGATCCGCGCGCCCATCTGATAGCGCGCCACTTCGCGCGCTTCGTCACCGTCGAACTCCACGCGCACCAGCGACTGGCCGGATAAGGCTCCGATCAACGCGTTCCCCTGCCAGGCCGGGAACCGCGAGCCGCTGTAGAAGATGAGGCTCGAAGGCGAAATCACCGGATTCCAGGTCACTTCCGGTGCGTTGAATTCGGGCCGCGTGTCGTGATCCGGGATATCTCGACCGTCATAGTGATCGCCGTTCGAAACCACCGGATAGCCGTAGTTGGATCCCCGCTCGACGCGGTTGAGTTCATCGCCGCCCTTGGGACCCATTTCCGCGTTCCAGAGCCGGCCCGCGCCGTCGAACGCGAGCCCGAGCGGGTTGCGGTGACCCAGCGTCCAGATTTCCGCAGCCACGCCTTCCCGGTCCACGAAGGGGTTGTCGTCGGGAATGGATCCGTCATCGCGCAGCCGCAGGATCTTCCCGGCGTTGGACCGCATGTCTTGCGCGGGATCGAATTCCTGGCGCTCGCCCGACGCGATGAACATCATGCCGTCCGGCGCGAACGCGACACGATGGCCGTAGTGGCCACGCCCTCCGAACTTCGGAACCTGACGCCAGATCACCGCGACTTCCGACAAGGCGCCGCCAGCCTCATCGAGCGTGAGCTTGCCACGCGCGAGGGCCGCGCCCCGCGTGTCGTTCTCACCGCTTTCCGCGAAGGTCAGGTAGATCCAGCCATTACTCGCGAAATCCGGGTGCAGCACCACGTCACCCAGTCCTCCCTGGCCACCGTAGTCGACGGCAGGGACGCCAGACACGTTCCCGATGCGTCCATCTGCGCCCAGGATCCTGAGCGCACCCTTCTTCTCGGTGACAAGCGCGCGGCCGTCAGGCAGAAACGTCATCGCCCAAGGCTCTGCAAATTTCGCAACCACCGCGGTGGAAAAGGGTTTGCCATCGGCAGGCATCGCCTCGACGTCTGCTGCCTTGATGGCCTGAGCGACGGTCGGCGCGGCAGCAGCAGCCGGCGCGTGGGTTGAATTGCACGCCGACAACAGAGCCGTGGCGCACGCGAAAACGATGATCCCTGCATTCATGACGTGGGCTCCGGTCCAGATCCGAGGCACGGGACATTTCCGCACTGGGTTCCATTGTCACCGTCGGGCGCGATGAAAACGTGCAGGCTCGCGTGCCGAAGGTTCCCTCAAGGAATCGCGGTGGGTAAGTTTCGGTACAGCGACAGAGTTCCAGTCTCTGCACACCCCGGACGCGGCGATCCCGCCGGTTCGAAGCAACTGGAGTTTTCCATGCGTACTTTCAATCGCACGTCGCTCATCGCGGCGATCGCTGCCCTTGCCGCCATGCCGTTTGCTTTCGCACAGAGCGGAGCAGCAGATCCAAAGGTCAATGCGCAGCCCAACGCGAACCAGTCCGCCGCCGCAGCGGGTACCCAGGCACCCGCGCCCAGCTCGGCTGCGATCGATACAAACTTCGACGGCAAAGTCAGTCGCGACGAAGCCGTCACGTCGGGCATGGCCGACGTCGACTTCGACGCAGCCGATACGGATGCCGATGGCCTCATGACCATCGCGGAATACGAGGCGAGCCACGCCTCCAGATAGTTCCAGCCGGCGTCGGAGCCGGTCGCATCAGGATGCACTATTGGCAGGGATGAGTGCGCAGGGAGGCCCTGTCCAAGGGCTTCTCGATGCTTGAGCATTTCTGACACGTCACCCCCCGGGCTGGCGTGGTGACTTCTCGTTGACATGTTCCTGTCAGGGGATATACTGCGCGGCTCCCACGAGCTGTGGGCCCCTTTTGAGGGTGGTGCGGTGATGCGCTTCGGCGATCGCGGCACGCGTTCTTTGTCAGTGTGGGCAGGTGACTTGTTTGGTCGCCGGGCGGTAGATACCGCCTTTGGTGCTGTTGTAGGCTAC
>JBBRIE010000181.1:0-6249 GCA_038221545.1 Lysobacterales bacterium | reverse complement strand
CCCTCACCAGGCCGTGCGGTGGCCCGGCAACAGTTGGATACGCAATAGCGCGTCGAAAGGTGCCAACAGGTCTTTACGCGACGGCGGAAATGCGCGGCTCGGGAGCGGGAGCCGGCGCGTGGAACTGCTCTTCCTCGGTCGAACCCGACAGTGCCGCCAGCGACGAGGAGCCGCCCGCGATCAGCGTGTTGAGCTGGTCGAAATAACCCGTGCCGACTTCGCGCTGATGCTTGGCGCCGGTGTAGCCCTGCTTCTCGGCGGCGAACTCGGCTTCCTGCAGTTCGACGTACGCGGCCATCTGACGATCCTTGTAGCCCGACGCGAGTTTCCACATCGCGAAGTTGAGCGCGTGGAAACCGGCCAGCGTGATGAACTGGAACTTGTAGCCGTAGCTCGCGATTTCCTTCTGGAACTTGGCGATGGTCGCCTCGTCAAGATTCTTCTTCCAGTTGAACGACGGCGAGCAGTTGTAGGCGAGCAGCTTGCCCGGGAATTTCGCGTGGATCGCCTCGGCGAATTGCCTGGCCTCGGCGAGGTCGGGGTGTCCTGTCTCGCACCAGACGAGGTCCGCGTACGGCGCGTACGCGAGACCGCGCGAGATCGCCTGCTCGATGCCGGCCTTGCATTCGAAGAAGCCCTCGACGGTGCGGCCACCGGTGCAGTGCGGCTTGTCGTTGTCGTCGATGTCGGAGGTGAGCAGGCCTGCGCCCATTGCGTCGGTGCGCGCGACGATGAGCGTCGGCACGCCGGACACATCGGCCGCGAGGCGTGCCGCTACCAGTTTTTGCACTGCTTCGGTCGTCGTCACCAGCACCTTGCCGCCCATGTGGCCGCACTTCTTGGCGCTGGCGAGCTGGTCTTCGAAATGCACTGCGGCGGCACCGGCCTCGATCATGTGGCGCATGAGTTCGTAGGCATTGAGCACGCCGCCGAAGCCCGCTTCCGCGTCCGCCACGATCGGCACCAGCCAGTCGATGCTGTCGTCGCCTTCGGCGTGATGGATCTGGTCCGCGCGCAACAGCGTGTTGTTGATCTTCTTGACCACGTTCGGCACCGAGTCGACCGGATACAGCGACTGGTCGGGATACATCTCGCCCGCCGTGTTGGCGTCGGCAGCCACCTGCCAGCCCGAGAGATAGATCGCCTTGAGCCCGGCCTTGACCTGCTGCATGGCCTGGTTGCCGGTCATCGCGCCCAGCGCATTGACGAAGGGCTCGTTGTGCAGGTCGCGCCACAGGCGTTCGGCGCCACGGCGGGCGATCGAGTGTTCGACCGCGACAGTCCCGCGCAGGCGCACCACTTCCTCGGCCGGATACGGACGCGTGATGCCTTTCCAGCGCGCGTTGTTGCTCCACTCGAGGTTGAGCGCATCGGTGGTCGGCAGAGGGTTCTTCATGGCGTGGGCTCCGTGGTTGTTCTGGGGGTCGAGATGGGTCGTGCCCATGGAAATCAGCGGCGTTCGACGATGCAGGGATAGGCGGCGAGCGTCAGGAAATCGGCGAGCTGTTCGTCGTGTGTGAGGTCGTCGAGGCGGTGCACGGCGACTTCGAGGTGTTCACTTCCCGGCAGGTCGGCATGCGCGGCGAGTCGTTGCGCGACTTCATGCAACGTCGCATCGAACAACGCAAAGTCGATCGCGTTGCCGTCGTCGAGCGAAAGGCCGCCGTGGGCGAGCCACTGCCAGATCTGCGCGCGCGCGATCTCGGCGGTGGCCGCGTCCTCCATCAGGTGGTGGATGGGCACGCAGCCCTGCCCCGCGAGCCATGCGGCGAGATAGCGCACGCAGACCTCGATGTTGCCTTCGAAGCCCGCGCGCGTGATCGTGCCGGCGCACGGGGCGATCAATTCATCGCGCGTGACCGCGACATCGAGGCGCGCCACCTGCTGCTGGTTCGGTGTCGGCATGCCGCGATCGAAAATTTCGCGCGCCAGCGGAATGAGCCCCGGGTGTGCCACCCAGGTGCCATCGTGGCCCGCGGCGACTTCGCGCTCCTTGTCCGCGCGCACCCGCGCGAGTGCCGCTGCGTTCGCCTCGGCGTCGTGGGCGATCGGAATCTGCGCGGCCATGCCGCCCATCGCATGCGCGCCGCGCCTGTGGCAGGTCTGGATGAGCAATTCCGAGTAAGCGCGCAGGAAGGGCTGCGTCATCGTCACTTGCGCACGCGAAGGCAGGATGCGGTCAGGGTGCGCGCGGAACGTCTTCAGGTAGGAAAATATGTAGTCCCAGCGGCCGCAGTTGAGTCCCACGATGCGTTGACGCAGCGCATGCAGGATTTCGTGCATCTCGAATGCCGCGGGCAGCGTCTCGATCAGCACGGTCACCTTGATGGTGCCGTGCGCGAGGCCGAGCCGCTCCTCGCAATGCGCCAGCACCGACTCCCACAGCGCGGCCTCTTCCATGGCTTCGAGCTTGGGCAGGTAAACGTAGGGCCCGCGGCCCTGTTCGGCGAGTGCGCACGCGTTGTGGAACAGGAACACGCCGAGGTCGAACAGGCTCGCGGACATCGAGGCGCCGTCGACGCAGGCATGCGCCTCGACCAGGTGCCAACCGCGTGGGCGCACCATCAGGGTCGCGAGGTTGTCGCGATCCGTACGCAGCGCATAGCGCTTGCCGGTGTCCGGCGCGGTGAATTCGAGCGTGCCTGCCACCGCGGCACGCAAGGATCGTTGGCCCAGCAACAGGTTCGACCACGTGGGCGAAGTCGAGTCCTCGAAATCCGCCATGTACACGCGCGCGCCGGAATTGAGCGCGTTGAGGATCATCTTCGGATCGGTCGGCCCGGTGATTTCCACGCGCCGATCGAGCAACGGCGCGGGAATCGGCGCGACTCGCCAATCACCCTCGCGGATCGCGCGGGTGTCGGCGCGCCAGTCGGGCAACTCGCCAGCGTCGAAGCACGCTTGCCGCCGGCCACGCGCGTCCAGTCGAGCGCGACGCTCGGGGTCGAATTGCCGGTGGAGGTCCACAAGGATTTGTTGCGCCGCGACATCGAACAGATCGTGGGCAGCATCGCCCTCGGCGACTACTTCGAAACCCGATGGGTCGGACTTGCGGGGCTCTATATCGCGAAGAATCGCCGACATGGGTTCGTCAGTACTGTGTGGTACGGACGGTAGACGCTACGCTTTTCGACACGTCTTTGACAAACCGTACGTGTCAAGCATAATGTTTGACTATGTCAAACATACCGTAACGCCATGGCAACGCAAAAGAAACCTGAGAGTCATCAAGCTGAACTGGCGCGCACGTTGGTGCGGCGCCGCAGCAAGGCCAAGGCGAAAACCAATGCCGAGACCGCAGCCCCCCGTTTCTACTACAAGGGCAATCGCACCAAGCAGTTGCGGGCCTTTTGCCACGTGGCGCGCCTGGGCCACCTTGGACGCGCGGCCGAGGCCCTGTTCCTATCGGCTTCGACCCTGAGCCTGCAGGTGTCCGCGCTTGAGCGCGAACTCGGCGTCGCGCTGTTCGACCGCTCCGGCCGCGGGCTCACGCTCACGCGCGAAGGCGTGATGCTGCACGAGATGGCGCGACCGCTGATCGAGGGGCTGGACCGCCTCGATTCGGATTTCTCCGCGCAGCGCCGCGGACTCGGTCCGATCGAGCTCAACATCGCGGCCGGCGCCTCGACCATCCAGTACCTGTTGCCGCCGCTGGTGCGCGCGTTTCGCGAGCGCCATCCGGACGTGCGCCTGACGCTGCACAATGTCACCGGGCAGGACGGGCTCGGCATGCTGCGCGGCGATTCGGTCGACTTCGCGATCGGATCGATGCTGGATGTACCGAACGACATTTCCTACGAGCCCGTCTACCGTTTCGATCCGGTGCTGATCACGCCACTCGACCATCCGCTCGCATCGAAGGCCGACGTGACACTGGCGGACATCGCACCGTACGGGCTGATCCTGCCGCCGCGCCGCCTGACCACCTACCGCATGGTCGACCTCGTGTTCCAGCAGGCCGGCGTGCCGTACCAGGTGGCGCTCGAAGTGGGTGGATGGGAACTCATCAAGCAGTACGTTGCGATGGGGCTCGGCATCTCGATCGTCACCGCCATCTGCCTCACGGCAGAGGATCGCGTCGCGCGCCACAACCTCAATCGCTATTTTCCTCAGCGCAGTTACGGCGCAGTGGTCCGCAAGGGCAAGTTCCTCGGCAGCGAGGCTCGCGCGTTCCTCGACCTGCTGAAGCCGAGCCTGTTCGGTGCACGCGAATACGACCAGGCCGGGCACTCGGAGCGTTGAGCCGGCGCTCCGGATCGCGCCGTCTGAGCATGGGCCCGCCGCTGCAGGCGTTCGGTCTAGAGGGTGCCCCGGTTCTTGCCCAGCCACGGGCGATAGAACTCGCGCACGCGCGCCATGTCCGCGGCCAGGTCCCCGCTCATGTCGAACGCCGGTCCGATGCCGATCGTGCGCTCGGGATAATGGAAGTACACGCACACGACCGGGACCTGCGCGGCACGTGCGATATGCCAGAAACCGCTCTTCCAGCTCTCCACCCGCCGACGCGTACCCTCCGGCGCGATCACGAGCCACAATTGCTCGACATCGCGGAAACGCGCCGCCATCGCCGGCACCACGCCGTGCGCGTTACCGCGATCGATCGGCACCGCGCCCAGCGCGCGCAGCAGCGGCCCGAGCAACGGATTGAACAGTTCGCGCTTGGCCATGACCTCCACGCGCAAGCCCATCGCGAGTTTCGCCGCCATGCCCCAGATGCCGTCCCACCAGGAGGAATGCGGTGCGACCAGCATGATCACCTTGTCGACATCCGCGAAGCGACCCGTCACCTTCCAGCCGCCGAGCCGCAGCACCGCACGGCCCAGCCAACGCACGAGCGGTCCATGCGTGCGCGGCGTACGCGGCGGCACCACCGCGTCGACCCAGTCGTCGCCACTCATGCGTCGAAGTCCCGCGACTGCACTCCGCGACCCTTCTTGACGGTCGAGCGTACCTTCTTGGCGTCGAGCCGGCGCTGACGCGCGGCGCGCGTCGGGCGGGTCGCGACACGCGGCTTGGCGACCGCGTCGGCCGCGGCGATCAGTGCGGCGAGCCGCGCGCGGGCGTCCTCGCGATTGCGGTCCTGCGAGCGGAAGCGCGAGGCGGAAATGACGATCACGCCCTCGTCCGTGATGCGCCGGTCGCGGCGCGCGAGGAGTCGCGCGCGAAGTGGCTCCGGCAGCGACGGCGAGCGCGCCGCATCGAAACGCAGCTCGACTGCGGTCGACACCTTGTTGACGTTCTGCCCGCCCGGCCCGGAGGCACGCACGAACTTCTCGACCAGTTCGTCGTCCGCGATTGAAACGTCGGGCGTGATTTCCAGCATGGGCGAATTGTAGGTGCGGAGCTGCGCTCCGCACAGCCGATCACGGCTCGGCTGCTACAACTCGCGGCGCGGCCAGGCGCTGACGAAGGCCGCGAGCGCACCCAGGCTCGCGAGCCACGCCGGCAGCGACATGCCGAACACGACGGGTCCGGGCACCGGAAAGGCGAACAGCACAACCGCGGCTACCAGCAGCGCCGCGCCGACGATCGCATAAACCGCCTTGCGCTGGCCATCGCGGGAAATCCGCACCAGCGCATCGAGTTCGCGCGAACGCATCTGCACCGCATGCTGGCCCTGGACCTGTTGCGTCAGCCACGCATGCAGCAGCCGCGGCATGTCCGGCGCATGCGTGATCAGTTCCGGCAGTCGTTTGCGGAATTCGTTGATGAGCCGCTGCGGGCTGTAGCGCTCGACCAGGATCGACTCGAGCACCGGCCGGGCGACGCCCCAGATGTCCAGTTTCGGATCGAGCAGCCGGCCGACACCCTCGATGTTGAGCAGCGTCTTCTGCAGCAGGATCAACTGCGGCTGGACGGTCAGCTCGTAGCGCTGCGCGGTGCGGAACAGTTTGATCAGCACTTCCGCCAGCGAGATCTCCGAGAGCGGGCGCGTGAAGTACGGTTCGCTGACCGAGCGCGCGGCCGCTTCCAGCTCGTCGATGCGCACGTGCGACGGCATCCACCCCGCCTCGACGTGCAACTCGGCAACGCGCCGGTAGTCCCGGTTGAAAAGCGCCATGAAGTTCTCGGCGAGGTAGTACTGATCCTCGCTCGACAGCTGTCCCATGATGCCGAAGTCGAGCGCGATGAACCGTGGGTTGGCGCGCCGCTCAGGGTCGATGTCGACCCAGATGTTGCCTGCGTGCGCATCGGCGTGGAAGAAATTGTCGCGGAACACCTGCTGATAAAAAAGGCGCACGCCCTTGG
>JBBRIE010000180.1:0-6297 GCA_038221545.1 Lysobacterales bacterium | reverse complement strand
TGGTATGCATTCAACGCACGCAACTCGACCACGACGGACATGTCGCCCGCGGAGATCCACCAGCTCGGCCTCGATGAGGTCGCGCGCATCCACGGCGAGATCCGCGGCGTGATGAAGGAGGTCGGCTTCAAGGGTTCGCTCGAGGAGTTCTTCGTCTTCATGCAGACCGACCCGCGCTTCTCGTTCAAGGACGAGCCGACGCTGCTCGCGCACTACCGGGGTCTCGAGGCGAAGATCAACGCCAGGGTCCCCGAGCAGTTCTCGCTGATTCCCAAATCCGGGTTCGAGATCCGCCCGGTCGAGGCCTTCCGCGCGCAGTCGGCCGCGGGCGGTTCGTACCAGACCCCGAGCGAAGACGGCACGCGGCCGGGTGTCTTCTATGTCAACACCTACGACCTGCCCACGCGCAAGACGTGGGATGCCGAAGACCTCTACCTGCACGAGGCGATCCCGGGCCATCATTTCCAGCTCGCGCTGCAGCAGGAACTGACCGGGCTGCCGAAGTTCCGCCGCTTCGGCGGCGAGACCGCGTTCGCCGAAGGCTGGGGCCTGTACGCGGAGTCGCTCGGGCGCGACCTCGGCGTCTACACCGATCCGTACAACTATTTCGGCTACCTGCAGAACGAGCTCTGGCGCGCGATCCGGCTGGTCGTCGACACCGGCCTGCACAGCAAGCACTGGACCCGCGAGCAGGTCATCGCATACATGCTCGACAACTCGGCCGAGAGCGAGACGCAGTCCACCGCCGAGGCCGAACGCTACATGGCGATCCCGGGCCAGGCGCTCGTGTACAAGATCGGCGAACTCAGGATCAAGCAACTGCGCGCGCGCGCGGAGCGCGAGCTTGGGCCGCGCTTCGACATCCGCGAATTCCACGCCGAGGTGCTGCGCGACGGCTCGGTTCCCCTCGATGTGCTCGAGGGCAAGATCGACCGCTGGATCGCGGCGACGCGCGGCGGCTGAAACGTGCCCTGGCCGCCGCGACGGACGTCGCGGTCGGTCGATTCCTGCGCACGCGGCCCGGGTGTGCGACGCCGAGTGGCCGGAAGGCAGGTGTTGAACTTCCGGTCGACCGCCGCAGTCGATAGACCCGATGCGATTGAACGAGAGAGTCCCCGCGGCCTGGCGCAACCTCGACCGCCCTCGCATCGCCGTGGCGTCGCTGGTGCTCGCGGGCCATGTCGCATTGCTGGTGTGCCTGCAGGCGGCGATGCAGATGCCCGAGCCGGTTGCACCCCCATTAAGCGGCTCCGTAGTGACGCTCGAATTCCTGCCCGTGGAAATCGCCGACGCGCCACCGGTGAGCGCCGCCCCCCGCCCTCCTCCAGCACGTGCAGCGCCACCGAGGCGCCTGCGGTCGACGCGCCTGCGGTCGACGCGTGATGCCGCATCGACCACGGCGGTGCTGATCGACTCGGCGCCGGGCGAAGATGCGCTCGTCGCGCCTGCCACGCCTTCCACCCCGGCCAGCGACGCGTTCGCATCCGGCCCGACATACAAGCCTTTTCCGGCGGCGCCCCGATTCACGTCCAATCTGCCGCAATCCACGATACGGCTACCCGATCGTCCCTCGATGTTGCAGTCGTACTGGGCAGTACCCGAAGGCGAGAACCTCAAGGGCCGCATCGCGCGCACGGTGCCGCTGGTGGGGGTTTTACTTGCCGCAACCGGCGCCATCGGCGGCCCGCACTGCCCACCAAAATCAGAACATCCCGAATGCCTGCGACGCCTGGTCGAAGGCAAGCAACCCTGATCGCGGGAGATCCGCGCAGCGGCCGCCTCGCGCGACTCATGCCGACATCACGCGCACCGACGTAAACTGGCGCCCCTCAATCGCGGAGTTCCTGCATGTCGATCCGGATGGTGTTGGCGGGCCTGGCCCTCGTGTTTGCGCCCGTCTTCGCAACGGAGACCGCGTTGCTCGACCTCGAGTACCGGCGTCTCGCCGGCACGGAAAAGTTGAACCTTGCCGCGGAGTACGCGGGCGACGTGCTGCTGGTCGTCAACACCGCGAGCAAGTGCGGATTCACGCCGCAGTACGAAGGCCTCGAGGCGCTGCACGCGAAATACGCGGAGCGCGGTTTCGCGGTACTGGGCTTTCCATCGAACGACTTCATGGGGCAGGAACCGGGCACCGAGAAGCAGATCAAGGAATTCTGCGCGCTCACCTACGGCGTCAAGTTCCCGATGTTCGAGAAGGTGCACGTCAAGGGCGACGACGCGACGCCGCTCTACAAGGCGCTCGAGGCGAAGACCGGCGACGAGCCGGGCTGGAACTTCCACAAGTACCTGATCGGACGCAACGGCGAAGTGCTCGGCAGTTTCGGCAGCAAGACCAAGCCGGATGACGCCGAGCTCGTCGCGGCGATCGAGAAGGCCATCGCCGCCGCAGTGCCGACGGGCGCCTCCCCGGGCCCTTGATGTTTCGGCGCGTTGCGTGCCGATGCCTGCCGCGACTGCAATCGCACCGGCCGGGCAGGACCCGTCGCACCCGTGACCTTTGACACCCGCGGTGGCCGGGGTCCCGGCGTAGATTGCGCAGCGGCCCTGCTCCCCGGCGCGGCGCCGGCCGGGTACGCAAGAGGCGCCTCGGTCGCGGTCCCCGATTTCGTTCCTTCGCCTGCCGATCCGGCGGGCGCTCCTGCAAGCAACCACTCGGCCCGCCACGGGCCCGGAGTCCCTCGTGAAAAACACCTCTCCCCGCACCCTGTTGTTGAGCCTCGCCATCGTTACGGCCCTCGCCGCCTGCAAGCGCGATGAAGCGCCAGCCCCGGCCCCGGCAACCCCCTCCGCGCCGGTAGCCGCCGCCCTCACCCTCGACGAATCCAAGCTGCCGCCGGTCAACCGCCTGGCACTCGCGGACCTCGACACCACCAAGAATGCCTGCACGGACTTCGGCGGCTACGTCAACGGCAAGTGGCTTGCCGGCAATGCGATTCCGCCCGATCGCACCTCGTGGGGCTCGTTCGAGATGCTCGACGAGCGCTCGACCGGCGTGCAACGCCAGCTCGCCGAACAGGCTGCGGCAATGACTGACGCCACCGGCGTCGAAAAGATCGTCGGCGACCTCTGGGCCAGCGGCATGGACGAGGCCGCGATCAATGCGCAGGGCATCAAGCCGATCGAAGGCCGCCTGGCCGCGATCGACGCGCTGGCCGATGGCGCGGCGATCGCCGAGCACCTGCGCGCCACCGCGAAGCGCGGCGAGAACTTCCTGTTCGGATTCGGCCCTAGCCCGGACTTCAAGGATTCGAACCTCAACATCGCGTACGCAAGCCAGGGCGGTCTCGGCCTCCCGGATCCGGGCTACTACTCGGACGCGGACAAGAAGGACAAGCTCGCGGCCTACCAGACGCACGTCGCGAAGGTTCTCGAGTTGTCTGGCGTTCCCGCTGCGGACGCCGCAACACAGGCTGGCAAGGTGGTGGATTTCGAGAAGCGCCTCGCCAAGGTGTCCAAGACCTCCGAGCAGCTCTCGCGCGACGTGTCGCTCTACTACAACCCGGTGAGCCCGGCCGACGCCGATACGTTGACGCCGAATTTCTCCTGGACACGTTTCATCGAGTCGCAGGGCGTCGCCGTGCCGCCGATGTTCTCGTTCGCGATGCCCGACTTCCACAAGGAAGTCGACAAGATGCTGGTGAACGTCCCGGTCAACGAATGGAAGGCCTACCTCAGGTTCCACACTGTCGACCAGGCCTCGCCGTTCCTGAGCGATGCGTTCGTCGAGGAGAATTTCAATTTCTACCGGCTCGCGCTGCGCGGCCAGAAGGAAGACAAGCCACGCTGGAAGCGCGTGCTCGACACCGTCGAGGGGCTCAGCGGCGAGGCGCTCGGCCAGATGTACGTGAAAGTCGCGTTCTCGCCCGAATCGAAGGCGCGCATGCAGGAACTCGTGCAGAACCTTCGTGACGCGCTCAAGGGGCGCATCGAGAAGCTCGACTGGATGAGCGACGAGACCAAGTCCAAGGCGATGGCGAAGTGGGCAAGCTTCACGCCCAAGATCGGCTACCCGGACAAGTGGCGCTCGTGGGATGGACTCGAGACCGGCCGCGACAGCTACGTCGGCAACGTGCTCAACGCCATCGCGTTCAACTACCAGTACCAGCTCGACAAGATCGGCAAGCCGGTCGACAAGACCGAGTGGGGCATGAGCCCGCAGACGGTCAACGCGTACTACAACCCGCAGCAGAACGAGATCGTGTTCCCGGCCGCGATCCTGCAGCCCCCGTTCTTCGATGCGGCAGCGGACGATGCGCTCAACTATGGCGGCATCGGTGCGGTCATCGGCCACGAGATGATCCACGGCTACGACGACCAGGGCAGCCGCTTCGGGCCGTCGGGCAACTTCGAGAACTGGTGGACGGATGCGGACTCCAAGGGCTTCAAGGGACGCACCGACCAGCTCGTGGGCCAGTTCGGTGCTTACCAGGCGACGCCTGAGCTCAAGGTCAACGGCAACCTGACGCTCGGCGAGAACATCGCCGACCTCGGTGGCCTGGCGGTCGCGTACGACGCCATGCAGCGCGCGGCCGGCGACACCCCGGATCCCAAGGTCGACGGACTGTCGCGCGACCAGCGCTTCTTCGCGAACTGGGCGACCGTATGGCGTCGCAACTTCACCGCGGACGAACTGAAGGTTCGCATCGCCACCGATTCCCACGCACCCGCGAACTTCCGCGCGATCGGCGCGCCCTCGAACCTGCCGGCGTTCGCCGCGGCATTCGGCTGCAAGGACGGCGATGCGATGGCAACGCCCGCAGACAAGCGCGTGGTCATCTGGTAACTCGCACACTCCCCTCCCGTTGCGGGAGGGGATTTCCCTGCGCAGGTGTTACATCGGCCTGGCGGGCCGTTCGGGTGGCGACGGACGCCGCCACGCGAGCAGCAGCAGGACGCCCGTGAGTGCGCCGCCGAGATGCGCGAAATGCGCGATGCCGGTGGAGACGCGACCGAGGCCCAGTGCCAGGTCGGCGACGATGAAGAGCAGCACCAGCAGCCAGGCCGGCATCGGGATGGGCGGGAACACCAGCATCATCCGCGCCCGTGGAAAGAACATCGCGAACGCGATCAGCACGCCATAGATGCCGCCCGAGGCGCCCACGGTGGGCGTGAGTGGCTGGCCTGCGCCGGCATGGGGCAGGGTCATCAGCTGCGCGACCGCGGAACCCAACGTGCACAGCACGAAGTACAGCAGGAATCGCCGGGCGCCCAACCGGTGCTCCACGGCGCCGCCGAAGCTCCAGAGCGCGATGCCGTTGAAGAGCAGGTGGGGAAAGCCGCCGTGCAGGAATGCGTAGGACAGCATTTGCCAGGCGTGGAACTGCAGCCGGAAAGGCTCCCCATCGACGAGGATCGTCCGGTCGAGATCGATGGGCCAGAGCGCGAACCACGCAAGCATCGTCTCGCCCCGCCACTGCTGCAGCGCGAAGCCGAGCACCATCGCGACGAGCAAGGCGCGGGTAACCGGCGTCAGTGGTGGCATTTACGTCGTTCGATCCTGGCGGTGGCGGCATGCTGCGCGCGGCGCGGCGGTTGGCGTGGTTCGCGGTCGACCGGCGTGCCCGTGATGGCGGGCCTCCACAACAGCATGTCCATGTCGGTAGCCGCCGCGGTGGCCAGCGGGTACGCGCCGAGATTGCCGGGCCTCACGCCTTCCGCAGCCAGCAGCTTGCGTTGCTTCCGCCATTCGGTCGAGTCGACGGGAAACGCGCTGCGGCCATCCGCGCGGACGATGCGGTGCCAGGGCAGTTCGACGTCGGCGTTGCGCAGGATCCATCCGACGAGGCGCGCCCGCCCCGGCACCCCGGCGGCGCGCGCGACACCTCCATAACTGGCCGTGCAGCCGATCGGCACCGCCCTGATCGCCTCGATGATGCGCGTGTGTACCCTTGCTGCGGAATCCGCCATCTCTCGCTGACTTTCGGTTGAAGCCGCTAGCATACGTGCTGGATCCCGATCACGGTCACCCGACATGCAGAGCTTCGAGGACTTGCGCGCCCATCTCGGCAATCATCCGGGCATCGTCAACAGCGAGCCGTACCTGATCGCGATCGACGTCGCACTCGAAGGCGGCCGCAGCCAGGGCGTGTTCCTCGCCGATCTCGAGAACGAGGATGGTTCGCGCCTGCTGCGGATCTCCTCTCCCGTCGCGCCGCTCGACGTGCTCGACGCATTGCGCTGCCTGCGATTCAACTGGGCCCAGCGCGTTGGCTTCCTCGCCGCCGGCGAGCTCGACGGTCGCGATTACCTGCATGTCTGCGAGAACCGCCGCTACCGGGCGCTGCAGGCGGAAGA
>JBBRIE010000179.1:0-6346 GCA_038221545.1 Lysobacterales bacterium | reverse complement strand
TGCATGATGGCGTCCTGCGCGGCCCGTGCATCCGGCGCGTGCACCGGTTGCATGCCGGAGCGGGTCACGGCGAAAGCGACCATGTCGCGGATCGCGGCTTCGTCCTCGACGATCAGAATGTGTTTTTGCACCGGGGGCCGTGTCCTGCAACTGTCATCCAGCCGCGATTTGACTGCATTTTTGTTGCGGTGCCGTGACAGCGCTATTCGAGCCGCCGCTGGCGCCGCTCTTCCTGCACGAACAGCGCCCACGGCGTGATCTGCGCGATGCGCGCCTCGATTCGCGCGCGCTGGTAGTGGTCGACATCGGCGCGATCGAGCAACCCGCGCAGCTGGCCCATGGCGTCGTCCGGACGACCGTTGAGCAGTGTGAGCTCCGCGTACATCTCGCCCGCGCGCACCTCGTCACCCGCGAGCTGGCTGGCGCGTGCGTATGTCTCGATCAGGGAGGCGTCCGCATCAAGCTTCTCGAGGACGGGTTTCAGTCGGCGGGAGGCCTGCAGCCCGTCCTCCTTGCGCGACTGCGCGAGCAGCACGGTGGCCAGTGCCTGCGTGATCGCCCGCTCGCCAGGTCGCTTGCGGTCCAGCTGGTTGACCCGTTCGACGGCCGCGGCGTGGCGACCCGCGCGGCTCTCCGCCTCGGCCAGTGCGAGCTGCGCAGGAATCGAGTCCGGATTATCCCGCGCCAGCGCAATCAGCACGGGCAAGGCGTCCTCGGGCTTGCCGGCGCGGGTCAGGGCGAGGCCCAGCCCGTAACGCCTCGCATTGGCGAGTGCGCTGGCATCCCCGTCGCCCTCACCGGTGGCGTTTTCAAGGTGGCGTCGATAGTCCTGTACCAGCAGCGACGGCGTCGGACTTGCGAGCACGCGCACCCGCTCGCGAAACACGAGGAACGCGGGCAGGCCGCCGCTGGAGGGGTCCGCCACCTGGGACGCGAGCGCGGGTGTGGCTGCGGGCAGCCTCGGCACCGTGAGCGGCAAATCAATTTCGCCACGCCCGGTCGACGCGGGCGCGGCGGACTCCTTCGACATCTGCGCCGCGCGCGACTTGGCCTCGGCGATGCGCGTGGTGTCGACGGGATGCGTACGCAGGAACTCCGGGATCTCGGAACCGTTCGCACGATTGGCACGATGCATCCGCGCGAAGAAGTCCGGCATGCCATTCACATCGAAGCCCGCGCGCCCGAGCGTCTGGATGCCGATGCGGTCGGCCTCGTACTCGTTGCCACGCGTGAAGTTGATCATCTGCTGCTGCATGAGCGCGGTGCCGCTCACGACCGCAGCCTGCGCAAGATCGCCCGAAGAATTGCCGGCGGCCTGCGCGGCGACTATGGCGCCGAGCATGGCGAGGGCGATGGGCAACTGCGACTTGGAAGCCGACTCGAACGCACGCGCAAGGTGCCGCTGGCTGATGTGCGCGACCTCGTGGGCAATGACCCCGGCGAGCTCGCTCTCGGTTTCGGTCGTGGCGATCAGCCCGGCGTGCACGCCGATGTAGCCTCCCGGCATGGCGAAGGCGTTGAGGGAGTTGTCGCGCAGGACGAAGAAGGTGTAGTCGCGATCGGGACGCTCGCTCTGCGCGACCAGACGGAAGCCGAGGCCATCGATGTAGTCGCCGATCTGCGGATCGTCGAAGATGAGGTTCGCGGCGCGCATCTCGCGCAACATCTGCTCGCCATAGCGTCGTTCGATGTCCGGCGTCAGCATCACGTCCGCGGAACTGCCGAAGTCGGGCAGGCGCACGTCCGCCGCCTGCCCCGATCCCGCGAGGAACGTCAACAAGGCCACGCAGACAAGCATTTTCACGGCGACTCGCGGCGACGAATGAATGGATTCGACACGGTACCGGAGCCGCGGTTCCCTGACGTGAATTCGGGATTGCGGGCCGCCCAGCCGCCGGGACCCGCAATTCGGCCGTTGCCCGGGGCGCGCGCCGGGGTTCGTTCACCTGCGGTGCGGTCTCGCCGCACCCCGCATGTGACAATCCACGCGCCTGAAATCCGGAGATCCGTTGCATGGCCAACGTCGAAATCTACTCGACCGCTATCTGCCCTTACTGCGTCGCGGCCAAGAACCTGTTGAAGCAGCGCGGCCTCGAGTTCACCGAGATCCGCATCGACCAGGATCTCGGCAAGCGCGACGAGATGCTGGCGCGCAGCCAGCAGCGCCGCACCGTCCCGCAGATTTTCGTCAACGGCGAGCATGTGGGCGGATACGACGACCTGGTGACCGCCGATCGCAGCGGTCGCCTGGCCGAACTGCTGGCGACCGGCACGTGAGCGATCGCGTCGACGAGTTCGAGTCGTTTCGCGCGAGACTGAACGAGACCATCCTCGCGGAGGACAACCAGGTGGTGCGCCGTTTCTTCGCGCTCGACACGCAAACCTACAAGGCCGGCGCGCTCGATGCGCGGACCAAGGAACTGCTGGGCCTGGTGGCGTCGATGGTGCTGCGCTGCGACGACTGCATCGCATACCACGTGGGCCAGTCGCGGGCGGCCGGCGTCAATCGCGCGGAATTCTTCGAGACCTTCGGCGTGGCGCTGGTCGTGGGCGGTTCGATCGTCATCCCGCACCTGCGGCGCGCCGTCGACTACCTGGAGCAGCTCGACGCGCGCGAATCCGGCGCAGGATCGTGAGCCCCGGTCCCCGGACGATGGCGAAGTTGCGGGATAATGCGCGGCTTTGCGCCGGGCCTTGAAGTCGATGAATACGAAGATTTGCGTGATCCGCGGCGACGGCATCGGCCCGGAAGTCATGGACGCCACCCTGCATGTACTGGATGCACTGGGCGGCTTCGACTACGAGTTCGCGCTGGCGGGCGTCACCGCGTACGAGGCCACGGGCGAACTCCTGCCGCAGGCAACCCTGGACGCCATCCACCGCCATCGCATCGCCCTCAAGGGGCCGCTGGCCACCCCGATCGGTGAGGGCTTCGCGTCCATAAACGTTGAGCTGCGCCGGCGCTTCGACCTGTACGCCAACCTGCGGCCGGCGTTGTCGTTCCCGGGTACGCGCTCCCGCTACGAGAATATCGACATCGTCACGGTGCGCGAGAACACCGAGGGCGCGTACCGCAGCGAGGGACAGACCCTGTCCGCGGACGGCGACACCGCCCAGTCGATGATCCAGGTGACGCGCCGCGGGTCCGAGCGCATCGTGCGCTACGCGTACGAATACGCGCGCCGGGCAGGTCGCCGCAGCATGGCGATCGTGCACAAGGCCAACATCATGAAGACGACGTCGGGGCTGTTTCTGAATGTCGCGCGCGAAGTGGCGCGTGAATTCCCGGACATCGAAACCTCCGAGCTCATCGTCGACAACACCTGCATGCAACTGGTGATGCGCCCCGAGAAGTTCGACGTGATCGTCACCACCAACCTGTTCGGCGACATCATTTCCGACCTCTGTGCCGGCCTCGTCGGCGGCCTCGGGCTGGCGCCGGGCGCGAACATCGGCACCGATGCCGCGATCTTCGAGGCCGTGCACGGTTCGGCGCCCGACATAGCGGGCAAGGGCATCGCGAATCCCTGCGCGTTGCTGCTCGCCGCCGCGCAGATGCTGCAACACGTCGGCCGCAACGACGACGCCGCGCGGCTGCATGCAGCGATCCGCTCGACGCTCGCGGCGGGTGATCGGGTGACGCCCGACCTGGGCGGCACGGGTTCTACCATGGGCTTGGCCGCCTCGCTGCGCGAGCGCATCCTCGCCGGCTGATCCCACTTCGCGCGCGCATGTCGGACAAGCAAGGCGCCGGCCAGGACGGCGCTGCTCGTTTTCGCGATGGACGCCGCGCTACTGCGGCGTGGTCAACAGGATGAACGGACTGTTGGTGCGCGCAAATACGCCGCCCACCGTGTTCTGCGGGGTCGACGAATAATTGACGCGATTGTTGGCCGCCGGCGACTCGCTGGGCTGCGTGAACCCGAAGGTCACGGTGCCCGCCGTGGTATCGGCGAAAGCGGTAGCGGTGCAACTGCGGCAATAGCCGCGCCGGTGCACGATCGGTGTGGCGGTGTTGGCCGACACGCCGTTGTGCAGGGCGTAACTCCAGACAGGGTTGCCGAGTGCGTCGTAGTAGAAGAGCAGACCGTATGTACTGACCGTGGCGCCGACGGTGAAGTTGAGCACCGACCAGCCCCATCCATCGTCCGCGCTGCCGGCGAACCAGAGCCCGCTGAAATTGATCGCCGGCCTGGCCGTGGCGGCGACGATCGCGTCCATGCACCAGCGAACGTTCTGGTCCGTGCCGAGCGAGAACGTCATGATCGCCACTGCATTCGCGTTGGGGCGCCCGTCGTTGCAGGGCGCCTGACTCGCCACGTTGTTGAAGTCGAGCGACACAGTGCCCGACTCTGCCGAGACCGGCGTCTGCGGCGGTAACGCCGCCGCGTTGTATCGATAGCGGAGCAGCGACTTGCCGTTGGCGTCCGCTATCGCGGTAAACACGCCGTTGGTGACCGTGCCGACGGCCTGGTACCACTCGGGCTGGCCATTGGCTCCGTAGGTATAGAAGGTCAATCCGTAAATGTTGTCGCGCACGCGCGTGAAGTCGATGCCATGGCCATCGCGCCGCACGTCGAAGAGGTTGTTCGACGCGGGTAGTGGCGCCGTCAGGGCGCTCTGCGGCGTGGTCGACCAGCCCACCGCTTCGAGCATGGGTCCGGCCAGCGTCAGGTTGCGCGGGATGCCTGCGGCCTGCGCCCGCATCAGTTCGCCGTTGTGCCGCACGCCGACGTGCGACAGCGACGACCCCGGGACAACAGGGCTTGGCGTGTGCATCCAGATGAGATTATCCGGCGTCACCGACCCCGCGAAGCTGTTGTGTACCGAGTTGACGGCGCGAGGCTCGTCCCAGCGCAGGAGGAAAGTGCTCGTGATGGCCGCGGCGCGTTCGCCGTCGGTCATGTCCATGAAGCGCTTGACCGAGGCATCGACCGCGCTGATGCCGACCAGGTTGTGCCCGAAGGCGTCGTCGTAGAAAACACCGTTGGTGGCCCGCAGTCGTTGCCCAATCGGGCCCTCGGCGGCGCGCGTGTTGACGGTGCTGATGAAGCCGAGCCCGTGCGCGATTTCGTGCATCGCCACCGAAATGAAATCGGAGTTGCCGGACGGCAACGGTCCGGCGAAACCGTAGAAGTAGTCGCTCGCGATCGCGGCGGTGTCGACCTGGTTGTTGAAGGTCGCGCGGATGTCGTAGCTGGTGCAACTGCCACCCACCAGCCCGCACTGCGTCGCGCCGCCGAGTTTCGTCGCCGGTCCGATCGCGAACCAGGTGTTCGCCCTCGGCATCCATGGCTCGCCCACCAGCAATGTCCGCGGTCCTGCCTGCGCAAGCGTGAACGTCGAGCCTGTGCCGAGGTCGTCCCAACAAGCCTGCAGTCGGATCGGGACATCGCTCCTGATCTCGTTGCTGATGAGGCGCAGCGCTTCGCGCATCGCATTCTGCCGTTGCGCCCCGAGGGTCGTTCCGCTGTTGCCTGCCACCGGCGTACGCGGAGCCGTATCGGTCCATTCCGCGATGCGGCAAGGGCTCTCGGGATCCGACGACGTGGCGTCGTTGAACACGACTTCGATGGCAAGCGGGCCCGGCACGGCATCGCTGAGCGTCGCCGTGAGCGTCGGATTGGCAGGCGTCGTGGCGAAGTTGAGTATCGATACATACCAGCGCCCCGCGCGCACCGGGAAAACGTTGGCGCGGCTGATCGACAACTTCTCGTTGGCCTCGACACTGGCCGATCGGTACTGCGCGGCATCGAAAAGATCATTGGCGCTGGGCGGCTGCCCACCGACCAGGTCAGGGAACGGCGCTGCGCTGCTGAGCAGCAGGTCGATGTCGCCGGCCCCGGCGCCGCCGGTCAGCTGCAGCGTGAGGCGCTGCGAGGAGGCGGGCACGTCGACGTAGAAACTGTTGGTAAATGCGCTGCCGGGAAGGTTGAACGTGGAAGGCGTTCCCGGGGTGAGGGGGTTGGTCGGCGCGGCCAGTGCGGCGGCGCTGCCGGCGAGCGCGAGCGCTGCGATGAGCAGGCGGTGGAATCGCGGCATGTCAGCGCTCCTGCTGCTTGGTGATGGGGCGGGAAGCCGGCATCGAGTGTGGTGTGGATGACGGAATCGCCGCGCACGTCGTGGTCAGCGATCCGTCGGCGTGCTGGTGGCCACGCGTTTCCATGAGGATGGGGGAAGGGCGCATCTCGCCGCCGCTCAGCTTCGTCGCCGCATCGTCGCGCAGCTCCGCGACGCGCATCTGCTGCGACTCCGCCGTCACGAAGACCGGCTCCTGCGCGACTGACGCGCTGCCGCCCGTCGCGATGGCGATCAACGCAGTCCAGCGCAAGATGGATGTCGAATG
>JBBRIE010000178.1:0-6349 GCA_038221545.1 Lysobacterales bacterium | reverse complement strand
CCTCGTGGCGCATTCGATGGGCGGCCTTGTGTGCCGCGCCTTCCTGCAGAACCCGAAGCTGGGATCGGCCGAGGCACGCAAGGCAGTGGACAAGGTGTTCACGTACGCCACGCCGCACAACGGCATCGACCTCAAGGTCGTGCGCAACGTGCCCGGCTGGCTCTCCTTCGGCGACGTCAGCAACTTCAACCGCGAGCGGATGGCGAGCTTCCTCGCACTGCCGAGGGCGGACGACGTGTCGCTCGTCAGGGGATTCCCGCCCGAGCGCATCTTCAATCTGGTCGGCACCAACTCCAAGGACTACACGGTCATGCGCGGGCTTTCCGCGTGGGCGGCGGGCGAGGCGAGCGACGGCCTCGTGCGCATGGAGAACGCGATCACGCACGGCCCCGGCGCCGACGGCCATGACGTGTGCTCGCCGCGGGCTTACGTGCATCGCAGCCACTCGGGGCACTACGGCATCGTCAATTCCGAAGAGGGCTACCAGAACCTGGTGCGTTTCCTGTTTGGCCGCGTGCGCATCGATGGCTTTCTCGAGTTCGAGTCGGTGACGCTGCCGGCGGAGCTTGCGATGCTTGCGGAGAAGAAGAATTCGAGGGTCAAGGCGTCCTACCAGACCGAAGTGTCGGTCAGCGCCCGCGGTTGCCAGTGGCAGATGACGCGACGCGAAGTGCGCGAGAACTCGGCGATCTTCAGGACCTACGACGAGCTCTTCCCGAAAGTCGACGGCGTACGCAAGCCCGATCCGCGCCAAAGCCCGCACCTGTTCTCGGTATTCCTCGATCCATCGAAGAGCATGGCGCCCAGCGGTTCCGTCAGCTTCGCCTGCGACATCAAGATCCTGGTGCCGGACTACGAGGTCGACGGCGCGCTCGTGCTGCGGCGCCACTACGAAGGCGGCTACCTCCTCCGCGAGCTGATCCTGGTCGAGGCCTTCCCGCGCAAGCTGCCGACCGACCCGCGCAGGATCAAGTACGGCTTCCAGACGCGCAGCCCCAACGTCGCGAACCTTGACGCCGTGGTGACGGCGAAGGACGGAGTCGAGTCGTTCTCGATCGCGCTCGAACAGAACACGACCCCGGGCTTCAAGGGCAAGCTTCGCGTCGAGATGCGACCGTGGGGTTAGCCGCAGGAATGTCCGGCCGGGCTACCGGTCGACCATTGCCGGGATGACTATCCCGCCCACGATGCCAGGGCAATTGTCGCTCACACCTTTTCTGCACGGCCCTTCCAACCCCGCTACTCGACGAAGCCCGCAAGGAATGCCGCCGCCACCGGGCTGTTGCCGATCTCGGCACGCACCAGCGAATTGCCCCACCAGAGTGCCTCGGTGTTGGTCAGCACGATCAGCGAGATGTCGCTGTCGGGCACCTTCAGGTACATCGCCGAGTAGCGTTCCGGATCCCATCCCGAATGCCAGACCAGCCGGTGACCCCTCCAGTCCTGTGCGAACCAGCCCCAGCGATAGTCGCCGGTTTTCTGCTTCACCGGAGCGTCGAATATGCGCGCGTGCCATTCGGCGGTGAGCAGCTTGCCCGCGTCGAGCGCAATGTCGAACTGCGCCAGCTGGCGCACGCTGGCCTTGATACCAGCGGCTGCGCGGAAATCGTCGTCCGAAATGGAGTTCTTGGTCGGCTCGCCGTCCTTGACGACGAAAGGCGGCGCGAGCAGCCGCAGCGCAGAGCCTCCCTGGGGATCGCGCCAACCCAGCGCCACGTCGTGTATGCCGGCCCTGTCCATCACGCGCTCGCGCACGATGTCGCGCAGGTCGCGACCGCCCGCACCCGTGATCACCCGATCGATGCGCGCGTAGCTGATCGGGTTGTAGACGAAGCGCGACCCGTCGCCATTCACGCGCATGTTGAGCATGTCGCGCAGGGTCACCTTTCGCGAGCAATCCATCGCGGGCACCAGCGTGCCATCCGCCTCCTTGTCGCCACTGCCGAACGGTATCCGGCTGCCCGCCAGCCATTCGCAGGTCTTGCCCCACTTGGGATCCGCACTCATTGGCGTGGCCAGGTCGAGCGCGCCTGCCTCGGCCTCCGCAATCATCGCGATCGCCGCGATCGGCTTGGTCACCGATGCGATCGAAAAGGTCGTGTCGATCGTCGCCGCGATTTCGCCTTCGTCGTCCGACCAGCCATACGCCTTTTCCCACAGGATCGAGCCATCGCGCACGATCGCGACCGAAAGCGCAGGGATGCTGTTCTGCTTGCGGAAGGCGGTCAGAAACCCGTCGAATTTTGCGATCGCCGCGGATTCTTCGACGCTGGGCGTGGCGGCTTGGGCAGGTGCCGGGGTCGCGGCGATCAGCAGGGCGGCGAAAACGGCAGCGCAAATCAAGCGAAGCGGCATGTTTTTTCTTCCTTGTTGTCCCAGAGCACAAAACGAGCGCGGCCAGAGTGGATCCCTGCACGCACCCTCGACCCGCAAATGCGGCGCATCACCAAGGATCCAGCTTAGTCACAGAGCATCTCCTCCGAAAATGCCGCCCGACGCTCGTTCGCGACCGCGAGGTACGGCACGGGATGCGGCCACATCTCCTGAACGCTTACGTTGATGGGGCAGGATGAGGTGTAGTGCCATTCCTCCCTGTCAGGCGAGAAGTAGAGATCCACCTCGAGCGCAGGAAGCCGGTCGGACTTCTGGAACTTCACCATCGCCCGCTCCTTCGATCGATCGGCGAACGTGACGGTCAACGCCGCATCGGCCGCAGCGATCACGCCCGTGATCGATACGGAAGGTGGCGGCGAGATGGAGAGATGAAGTGGTTTCCTGCGGTCGGTCACGGCCGTATGTTCCGGGAGTTCGTCGTCGAGAGCTCTGGCCGCTTCGCCTGCGCGCCGCTGGCCACCGGAGTCACGGGTTGTGTGGCGCACCCCGAGCCAATCAGGCCTGCGAGCGTGGCGAGCAGCAGTCCGGGAACTTAGCACTTCATGGCAGCCACTTTTTGGCGGGGAGTCGACAACAGCGTCGATGGTGCAGGGATTCTCCCCGCGCGCGGTCGTGGCGCGGCTCACCGCGCGAGGTCGCCGAAGCCTTCCGCGAAGGTTGGCCGAGAACCCGTGGAGGCACAACACCGCGCGAGAGGTTTCTTTGTATTGAGTGTGCTGCCGGAACGAAGGTTCTCCTGCAGGAATCCTGCGATGCCGGTCCACAGCACTGCCTGCGCTGCGGGATCGACGATGCCGTGGGCCTCGTCGGGAAACGCCATGACGACCGGCTTGCGTCCGTCCAGCGCCAGCATGCGCACGAGGCGCCTGGCATGTTCGAAGTCGACTCGGGCGTCCAGCCGACCGTGCACCACCATGGTCGGTGTCTGCAGCTCTTCGTACTGGTAAAGCGGAGACAGCGCGCGCAGCGCGTCACCCTCGCTTCGAGGATCGCCCATGCGGCGGATCAGCTCGGTGCGACCGGCGGCCGAGTCCGCCGTGTCGCTGGCGGTGAACAACAGCAGCCGATCGGTGACGCCGGCGATCGAAATCGCGCACCGGAAGCGCGTCGGCCAGCGGATGGCGGAAATCAGCGCGGAGTATCCCCCGTAGCTCGTGCCCATGATGCACATGCGTGCGCGGTCAAGCGGTTCGCTCGCCAATACCGTTTCGATCGCCGCGTCGATGTCCTCCTCGATGCCGGTGCCGAACTGCCGCTCACCCGCCTCGCGGAATGCACGCCCGTATCCTTCGGAGCCGCGGAAATTCACCTGCAGCACCGCGAACCCGAGCGACGCGATGAACTGCACCTCGCGATCGAAGTGCAGTCGATCGGCAATGCCGATGGGTCCTCCGTGCGGCATGACGACCAGGGGTCGACGCCCCTCGCCCGGTGGCAAAGTCAGGAACGCCTGGATCGAATGTTGCTGCCCTCGAGCTACCTGCACGAGGCGACTGGGCACGAACTGCAGCTGCCCAAGGTGCGGAAACAGGGAGTCCAGGCGCTCCGCCTGTCCCTTGTCCAGATCGAGGTAGTAGAGCTCCGGCGGCTTGTCGCTCGAGTCAACCCAGAGCACCGACCGCCGGCCGTCGCGGCTGCGGCGAATCGGAACGACGGAACGACCGCGTAGCGAACGCGCGATCAGTGCGAGAGACGACGACTCGGCCGCGTCGAAGTATTCGCTGACCGGGCGCCCATCCTCATAGTACGTCGCGCCGATGGGCTCTCTGCGCGCATCGAATGCGGCAGCCGTGACGTCCACGCCCGGCTTGGTGAACAAGGTGCGTGTGATGCGGCCGCTCGACAGGTCCAACTCCACCAGGTCGCGTTGCGCACGGCCCGAGTCGTCAAGTCCGAACAACCGTTCGCCATCGGCGGACAGTTGCAGCGGCGTGAAACGGCTGGAGTGGTCGAAACGCATCACCGGTCGGAACACACCATCGGCGCCGTGATACAGCACGACTTCCTGATCCTTCAGCGCGAGCGCGGTGCGCAACTCTCCGCTCCCGTCGGCCAGCCACGCCCGGTCGCCCTCGACGCCGCGATTCAGCCGGTCCCGGTTGGCTCTCTTGCGGAAAGCGCCGATCTCCCGTTGGTTCGCGATTCCGAGCGTATGCACGACCAGAGCGCCGTCGGGGTTGAAGGCCTGATAGAGAATCCGATCCTTCGACTGCGGAAGCAGATCCACCACGCTGCCGCCACTCGGGCCATCGAGCTTGATGATCCGACGGCGCCCGGCCTCCGCCGCACCGATCCGGAACACGCGCAGCGTTCCGATCCCCGACGCATACGAAGTCGCCAGAAGCGACAGTCCGTCTTTCCACTCAAGGGTTCCAAATCCGCCGGGGGAACTCGCGAGCATCTGGCTCGTGCCGCTCTGCATATCGACCAGTTCGAGCGCGGAGCCTCCCGACGCAGTCGACTTCTCGATGACGACTAGCGTGCCATCCGCATTCAGCGATACGTCGAGGACCTTTGCCGGGGTCCACATGAGTTTGGGGGCAATCGGCAGCGCAGAGGGTTCCGGAGGGACGCGTCCATTATCTAGATCCTGCGAGAGAGTCTTCGCGGTCCGTAGCGCCTGCTGGTACACCGCAGGAAAAGGATCCGGAAACTCGCCGCTGTAGGCCACGTCGAACTTCGCGAACGCGCCGGGGTGCGTGACGCGCAACCAGTCCCACACGGCGAGCGAACGATTGACCATACGGACACTCGCGCTTCTCGCACCGACCGCGCGGAACATGAGGTCTCCGGCATAGTTGATTCGGTTGGCCGAGACTTTGAATCGATAGCTGGCATCGTCGAAAAAATCGTAATGAACGCGCGATCCGCCATAGAAGTGCAACTCGATCCGCTCCCAGCCGTAGTCCCCGGCCGGCGCGGCGAACAACTCGAACGATCGCGACGTCCCACCCGGTTTCAAGGGCGGCGCGCTGAGCGCGTTGCCGACCTTGCGGAAACGTACGCTAGCGACGATGGTGTTCGTATCGACGACGGTGACGACAAGTCCTTCGCCCGGCTTGAGATCGACTGGACTTCCGGGTGCGATTCGTCGCTGTGCGTCGGCCTCGGAACCGAACAGAGCGAGCAGCACCACCCATCCATAACTCGCCAACTTCATCATCACTCCTTTCCCTGGTCGCCCCGCCGTCGGCCGCAGCGCGGCTCTCGCTCCATTGCAGCAGATCGAGGAATCCCGCGAAAGCCGCTCAATGCTCGAGCGCTGACCCGGTTTGAGGCCCGCATCCGACTTTCCAGCCGACGCATGGCCTTCCGCCACCCGCTAGTCGACGAACCCCTCCAGCAACACTGCTGCGGACCTTTCACCGCAATCCGCTCGGCGCCCACTCGGTCGTCGCCTGGCCGCCAACGCTCCAGCGACGGTCGCGTTCCCTACCCCGCCGGCCCGGGTGCCCGGAGTGCCTCGCTGTAGATGTCGGAGCCATCGAAGCAGCACACGCGACGCTTGCCGGAGGCGAGCATCGAGCAGGTGTTGGCAATTCTTCGGGCGCACGTCCCAGCTCATCGCTTTGTCCTCAGTTCAACGCCCCGCCACAGCTCGACCCCTGCCCCGCGGTGCAGCCGAAGCAGTGGCCGGCGACGCCAATGCGGCGTGGAAGCGCATCGTGCAGCAGGTCGCGCAGGTGGGTGGCGTGCTCCCGCCCGCCGAGCGGCAACTTGAGCATCTGGTTGAAGTCGCAGTCGTAGAGATTGCCGTTGTAGTCGACGCTGAGCGTCGAGCGGCACTTCACGCCCTCGAGGTTGGCGTCCTGGTGCGCAGCGCGCAGCGTCTCCATGTAGCTCGCGAACTTTCCCTTGGAAAGCAGCCACGAGCCATAGCGCTGGATCGGCATGTTGGCCAGCGCGAACAGGCGATTGAAGACGATGCCGAAATTGTCGCCCAGCAGGCGCCGGT
>JBBRIE010000177.1:0-6389 GCA_038221545.1 Lysobacterales bacterium | reverse complement strand
CGGCGCACTAACACCAGCCTTGGGGGCTATCGCAATGAAGTCAGTGAACACGTTGTCTGCCAGCGGTCTCGGCCGTCGCATCTCCGCTCTGATCGGCGTCACGGCATTGTCCGTAGCCTCTTCCGTTTCACTGGCGGCGATCGTCGACACTGGCGCCATCAGCATTTCGGTGCCGAACAACTTCGACGGCATCTATTTCAATATCGTGACCGGGGCCTCAGGTACGTCGGGCGGCGCCGCGGCAGGCTGGGACTTCAATTTCTACAACAGCGGCACGGGTTTCGAGATGTTCTATCCCGCGACCGGCGGTTGCGTAGTGCCTGCGGCGGCCACTCCCTGCACCGTGCTGGTGAATGGCGACACGGTCGGACCGACCAATACCTACGCGACGGGCGGCACGCGGGGCACCAACTTCCGCACCGACGGCACGCGTACGGTGGGGTTGCGTTTCACCAATGAGGCGACTGGCGTCATCAACTACGGATACGTGCAAATCACGAACACCACGGGTAGCGGCGCAAACCTTGGTTTCCCGGCGACCATCGTCCGTTATGTCTACGACAACGCGGGCGTCCCGATCACGGTCGCACCCGCAGGTCCGCCTCCGGGCGCCGAGCTGGCACTGACCCAGAGCAACAACGCCGGCGGTAACGCGTTCCTGCTCGGCAGCACGTTCCAGAAGACGCTGACCGTCACCAACAATGGGCCATCGGCCGCCACCGGCATCACGGTGTCCGACACGCTGCCTTCGCAGCTCGCGTTCGTCAGCAGCACCTGCGGCGCCACGGCGGCCGGTCAGGTCGTGACGTACACGATCCCGACGCTGGCCAACGGTGCGGTCAACAACTGCGTCCTGACGGTGCGCATCGCGAACAGCGGCACGATCGTCAACACCGCGTCGATCACCGCTTCCGCTCCGACGGATCCGACTCCGGGCAACAACACCACGTCGCAGCAGATCGGCCCGACTGGCGGTGGCATCGCCCAGACGCCGGTCCCGGCACTCGATCGCAACATGGTGCTGGTGCTGCTCGGCCTCGTTTCGGTCATCGGCATGCTGGCGATGCGCCAGCGCCAGGCGTAAGCCTGCCGCCATGGGGAGCGGCGCGCAAAGCGCCGCTCCCGGTCACGCAACAACGCCCGCCTCGCGCGGGCGTTGTCTTTTGTGGCGGGCCGATTCCCGGATTGGGCGGATGGCGCCGTTATGATGCGCGCCCGTTCGCCTTCAGTTGCCCGAGTACATGTCCGAACACCTCACCGAGACCGGCCGCCGACGCACCTTCGCGATCGTGTCGCACCCGGACGCCGGCAAGACCACGCTGACCGAGAAGCTGCTGCTGTTCGGCGGCGCGATCCAGATGGCGGGCAGCGTCAAGTCACGCAAGGCCGCGCGGCACGCCACGTCCGACTGGATGGCGCTCGAGAAGGAGCGCGGCATTTCGGTGACGGCCTCGGTGATGCAGTTTCCCTACGAGGGCAGCATCGTCAACCTGGTGGATACGCCGGGCCACGCCGACTTCTCCGAAGACACCTATCGCGTGCTGACGGCCGTCGATTCGGCGCTCATGGTCATCGACGTGGCCAAGGGCGTCGAGGACCGCACGATCAAGCTGATGGAGGTCTGCCGGCTGCGTGACACGCCGATCATGACCTTCATCAACAAGCTGGACCGCGAGGGCCGTCCGCCCATCGAACTGCTGGACGAAATCGAACAGGTGCTGGGCATAAAGTGCGCGCCCGTGACCTGGCCGATCGGCATGGGCCAGCGCCTCAAGGGCGTGGTGCACCTGGTGACAGGCGAGGTGCATTTGTTCGAGCCCGGCCGCAACTTCACGCGGCAGGATTCGACGATCTACGCCTCGATCGACGATGCCGAGCTGCAAGCCAGGGTCGGGCCCGAGCTCATGCGCGAGTTGCGCGAGGAACTCGAACTGGTCGAAGGCGCCTCGCATCCTTTCGATGAAGCTGCCTATCTCGCCGGTCGCCAGAGCCCCGTGTTCTTCGGTTCGGCGGTCAACAACTTCGGCGTGCAGTTGCTGCTCGATTTCTTCGTGCAACACGCCCCGAGCCCGCGGCCGCGCGAGACCACATCGCGCGTGGTCGAGCCGCGCGAGGAGTCGTTCACCGGGTTCGTGTTCAAGATCCAGGCGAACATGGACCCCCAGCACCGCGACCGTGTGGCCTTCCTGCGGGTGTGTTCCGGCCGATACGAGTCCGGCATGAAGGCGCTGCACGTGCGCGCGGACAAGGAGGTCAAGCTCGCCAACGCGCTGACGTTCATGGCCAGCGACCGCGAGATCGTCGATCGCGCGTTTCCCGGGGACGTCATCGGCTTGCACAACCACGGCACGATCTCCATCGGCGATACCTTCACCGCAGGCGAGAAGCTCGCGTTCACGGGCATACCGAACTTTGCACCCGAGTTGTTCCGGCGCGCGCGCCTGCGCGACCCGCTGCGGCTCAAGCAGTTGCAGAAGGGCCTCGCGCAATTGAGCGAGGAGGGCGCGACGCAGTTCTTCCGCCCGCTGATGTCGAACGACCTGATCCTGGGCGCGGTCGGTACGCTGCAATTCGAGGTGGTCGCGTATCGACTGCGCGACGAGTACGGCGTCGAAGCGTCGTTCGAGGCGGTCGCGGTCAACACCGCCCGCTGGGTGCGGGGCACCGACGCGAAGAAACTGGCGGAGTTCCGCGAGAAGGCGGCGATGAACCTGTCGCTGGATGCCGCGGGTGAACTCGTCTACCTCGCACCGACGCGGGTCAACCTGCAATTGATTCAGGAACGATGGCCGCAACTTGAATTCGCGGCGACGCGCGAACACGCGCATGCGCTGCAAGCCGGATGATCCAGGCGCGGATCTGGGCCGATCCGCCGAACAGATCGCCGGGAACGCGAACTTCCGGCCGCGGCACGCGCATGCGCAAACGGCGTTGCGGGTGCCTCAGGAATCGCGGGGCGTCGACGGGTCGTCGAGGCTGTCGGTAAAAATAGAGTCGGCGGCCGGACGTGAAGTCGCTGCGACCATCGCGCTGTCAGGATCGGCAAAGAGGGTATCTCCGTCGCCCGACTGCGGTGCCGCCGTGCTGGCCTGATCGTTGCCGTGCAGCGGCGCCCCGGTGCCAGCGGGCTGGCGCAGTCCCAGCGCGAAGAGGGCAAGCCCGGCTGCGGCAGCCAGTGAAACCCACGCGACAGCACGCTGGCGCGCCGTGCGGACCGGTCCGGCGGCACGCGTGCGCCGCATATCCTCCGCGATACTGGTCGACCACGCCGATGACGCGCGCGCGATGCCGTACACGGCCAACGCGTCCGGCGTGGCCGCGAGGCGATCGAGCGCCTCGCCAGCGGGTTCCCCGGCGACGCATCCGTCCAGCGCAAGCAGGTCGTCCACGCCAACGCCTGCGGCGGCGCCACGACGTACTTCGGCCCGGTACAAGGCGGACAAGCTGCGCTCACTCATCGAATTCTCCAAATCCCCGCTCCCGCAAATGTTCCCGAACCAGCGCCATACCGCGTTCCGCGAGCTTGCGTGCGGCCTCGCCGCTGATTCCCATCAACTCCCCGCATTCCTTCGCGCCGAAACCCTGCAACGTGAAGGACACCGCAAGCCGCCGTTGCCGCGGCAGCGTTTCCAGCGCTGCAGTCATCGCCCTCGCGACCGCCTGCGACCGTGCGTCCCCCTCCGGGCCACCGCGTTCGACCAGCCCTTCCGGCCAGGCTTCAGGCCCGGACGTACCAAACTCCTCGACCGAATCAGCCCTGGGCGGAGCCCTTCGCACCGCGTCCACCACGGCGCTCAATACCGTTCTCTGGATGTAAGACGCAGAAAAGTCCGCATTCCGGTCACGTTGCAGCGCTCGCCACAGCCGGATCCGCACTTCCTGGGCTATATCGTCGGGGTCGAGGTTCGCGCTGCGGCGGCAATGCCGCTCGATGACCGCACGCAGGCGGATGGTGTGGCGGCGCAGCAGGACCTCCAGCGCGTCGTCCACCGCGCGGGGGCCGGTCACCCCTGCGTCAACTCGAGATGTACTGCTTGAGCTGGTCGATCTCGACCGCCTGGTCGGCGAGCATGCGCTTGACCAGGTCGCCGATGGACACCACGCCAAGGATCGCGCCATCCGCAACCACCGCGAGGTGGCGGATGCGCTGGTCGGTCATGAGCCGCATGCAGGTGTGGATGCCGGTCGAGGGCTGCACCGTCACCACCGGGGAACTCATGATGTGCGTCACCGGTGTGTCGTGCGATGCGCGGCCGAGCAGCACGACCTTGCGCGCGTAGTCCCGCTCCGAGAGGATGCCGAGCAGCTCGCCATCCTGCATCACCATCACCGAACCGATGCCGGCGTCCGCCATCACGCGAAGCGCTTCCAGCACGGGCTGGTCGGGCGTCACGGCGAAGACCGCCCCGCCCTTCTCGCCCAGCAGATCCTTGACCGTGGACATGATTGCCTCGCCTCGCGTCAGCGGAGCGCATTGTAACCCTGCTCCAACGCGAAGGGCGGCACCGCGGCACGCGCGCGGGCGCCAGCCACGGATCGGAGATGAAAGTGGATTCCCGCGAGTGCCTGCGGGGTTCGCGCATCGCTATCATCACCGGCGACATGATCCATGTGCTTACCGGGGTACTTGGGAGCCAGGCGCTGGCCCGCGTGCGGGGTCTCGCCGAGACACTCGATTTCGCCGACGGCCGGCTCACCAACGCCGCCTCCACGATCAAGCACAACGAACAGATCTCGCACGGCGACCAGCGCGCGGCCGAGGTCGGGTTGCTCCTCCGCGACGCATTGATCGCGCATCCGCAGGTGAGCGCGCTGGCGTTCCCGCGCCAGCTGTCGCGCCCGACGCTCGCCCGCTACCGGCCCGGCATGACCTACGGATGGCATGTCGACGCCGCGATGTTCCCCTCGCAACCACCGATGCGTTCCGATCTCTCCTGCACGGTCTTCATTTCCGCCCCGGAGGACTACTCGGGCGGCGAACTTGAGTTCCAGTGGGGCGGCGAGGTTCGCAGCCACAAGCTGGCCGCCGGCGATGCCATCCTCTATCCGTCGACGACCATCCATCGCGTGGCGCCCGTGGCGAGTGGCACGCGGCTCGTCGCGATCGCCTGGTTGCAGAGCTACGTCCCCGACGCGCAGCAGCGCGACCTGCTGGTGCAGATCGACGAATTGCGCGGCCTGGTTGCCGATCCGGGGCAGCGCGAACGCTCGTTGCTGCTGCTCGAGTCGCTGCGCCACAACCTGTTCCGCATGTGGTCCGACACCTGAAGCCAGTCGGCGGTCTCGATGCGGCCCACGCGCTGCAAAGGCTTGTTTTCTCCCGCGGCACCTGCATCTGTCGGGTTCGGGATTTCCCTGGAGCAAGCCTTGGGCAGTGAAGCATTGGATCGATCGAGGCGCTTCCACGTGCCGGCGCTCGACACGCGTGGCGTGTGGGCGCACCTCGACACTTCGTGGAGCGCGGTATGCGCGCAGCATGCGTATCCACCGGCCGTGCAGTCCCTGCTCGGCGAGGCGCTCGCCGCGACCGCCTTGCTCGCCGGCAACCTCAAGTCGCCCGGTCGACTTTCGCTGCAGCTGAAATCCGCCGGCGGCGTGCGAACGCTGTTCGCCGAGTGCGACCACGAGGGCCACGTGCGGGGCATCGCGCGCCTCGCGGAAGACTACGCGCCCGGCGACGACATCGACCTGTCGGCATTGCCCGAGCCAATCCTCGGCATCACGCTGGAACGGCCCGAACAGGAACGCTGCCAGGGCTTGATCGAAGTGAAGGACGCGTCGCTCGCCAAGATCCTCGACGCGTATTTCGCACAGTCCGAGCAGTTGCCGACCCGGATCTGGCTGGCGTCGGATGCGTCGCGAAGTGCGGGGCTGCTGCTGCAGCAGATCGCCGGCGTGGCCGGACAGTCCGGGGAGGGCTTTGCGGAAGCGGTCCTGCTGGGCTCCACCGTCAGGCGCGAGGAGCTGCTCGCACTTCCCTCGGAAACCCTGCTCCGACGGCTGTTCGCCGAACATGACAAGCGGCTCGAGGCCGGCCTCCAGCTCGAGTTCGCGTGCAGCTGCTCGCGCGAACGGGTCGGCCGGATGTTCGAGGCGCTGGGGCGCGAAGAAGCCTTCGCGGCGCTGGTGGAGGATCGGGCCGATGCCCGCTGCGAATTCTGCAACCGGCTGTGGGTCTTCGACCGCATCGACATGACCCGCCTGTTCCTGACTCCCGCCTGGATCGACCCTCCCGCAGCGACCGCGCATTGACCCGAAATTTCCGTTAAACTTTCGTTCGAAACCGGTGTCCATCTCTCGTGTCCAGACCCGAGGCTGAATCTGGCGTCATGCGCATTTCCGGCACCGTTCTGCTGATCGCTTTCACTGCCTTGCAGGCAGCGGCTGTG
>JBBRIE010000176.1:0-6507 GCA_038221545.1 Lysobacterales bacterium | reverse complement strand
TCATCCGCCCCTGCGGGGCACCTTCTCCCCGTTGCGGCGGGGAGAAGGCATGAACTTCGTCAGTACGCGCGGGGTGGCTCCGCCCGCATCGATTGATGCCGCGCTGGTCGCCGGGCTTGCACCGGACGGCGGACTGTACGTTCCGGAGCTCCTGCCCGTGCTCGATGTCGATCAACCTTTCGACAATCTCGCGCAGACGGCGCGCTTTGTACTGGCTCCGTACTTCGACGGCTCGTCGCTACGCGGACAACTGGGCGAAGTTTGCCAACACGCGTTTTCTTTCCCGGCGCCACTGCTGCCGATGGCCGGCAGCGGCGATTGGTTGTTCGAGCTGTTCCATGGCCCGACCGCGGCCTTCAAGGACTACGCCGCGTGCTTCCTCGCGGAGTCGTTGTCGAGGCTGCGCGACGCCGAAGCGCCCTCCACAACCATCATGGTCGCGACGTCGGGCGACACCGGCGCCGCGGTGGCCGCAGCGTTCCACGGTCGCGCCGGATTCGACGTGGTGATCCTCTATCCCGACGGACGCGTGTCGCCGCGCCAGGCGCATGGACTCGGCTGCTGGGGAGACAACGTCCGCGCGTTCCGCGTCGACGGCAGCTTCGATGATTGCCAGCGACTCGCGAAGCAGGCGTTGTCCGATGCCGAGTTGCGTCGCGAAAGAGCGCTGGGCTCCGCCAACAGCATCAGCCTCGGGCGATTGCTGCCGCAAACCGCGTACTACGCGCACGCGGCGCTTAAGTTCCACGCGGCCCACGGCTGCGCGCTGAACTTCATAGTGCCGACCGGCAACCTCGGCAATGCATCCGCGGCGTTCGTCGCCAGGCGCATGGGATTACCGATTGGCGAGATTTTTCTCGCAACCAACGCCAACGACGTGCTGCCGCGATTTTTCGACGGCGGGGATTTCGCACCGGAGGCAACCCGCGCCACGCTCGCGAATGCCATGGACGTGGCCGCGCCGAGCAACTTCGAACGCCTCCGGCACTGGCATCGCGACGACGCGGAACTGCGCACTGCGTTTCGTGCGGAGCCGGTAGGCGACGAGGCGATACGCGACGTTATCCGCCGCGCGCCGCAACGCCACGGCGTGGTGCCCTGCCCGCACACCGCAACCGGCTTGCGCGTGCTTGAGCGGCTGCGCGCGCAAGGCGACGCGCGCCCCTGGGCGGTCGTCGCCACTGCGCATCCCGCCAAGTTCGACAAAGTCGTCGAACCGCTCGTGGGCCACGCCGTCACGCCACCCCCGCCGCTCGCCGCCTGCCTCGCGCGGTCCGCCAGCGCCGAACGACTTCCGAACGACTACGCCGCGCTCCGCGCACTCCTCCGGGAGTAGCCCCGCCGAGATTGCGCGCTGGCGCGTCGGAGCCGGCCTCGACTCGATCGCGTTGAACGACTAGCGCAGGCGCGCGTTGATGCGCGAGAGCGCTTCGGCGCCGGGATTGAGCGTGCGGGCGTCGAGGGCGTTGAGCGGCGTGTCGATGGTGTTGAGGTGGCCGTGCAGGTCGCCGGCCTCGGGGTCGATGTAGAGCAGGCCAGTGACCACTTCGCCCTGCGCCTGGCGCTGCGCGATGAGGTTCACGGCGGCGAGCCGGTCGCGCGGATCGTAGGCGGGATCGAGCTTGCGCAGGCGCAGCGTGGTGCCATCGTGCTGGTCGACTTCGATGACTTCGCCTGGCGCGTAGTCGACGACGATCTCCGCGCGAGTGGGGATTACGTCGAGTCGGTTGACGGCATCGTTGTGCTCGCGCACGTACTCGTAGCTCTTGGTGCTGCCGGCGTGGTTGTTGAACGCGACGCAAGGACTGATGACATCGATGAAGGCGGCGCCGCGGTGCGTCATTGCGGCCTTGATCAGCGGCACGAGCTGCGGCTTGTCACCGGAGAACCCGCGCGCGACGAGGGTGGCGCCCAGCTGCAGCGCGAGGCCGACGAGGTCGAGCGGCGAGTCGGCGTTGGCGACGCCCTTTTTCGACATCGAGCCCTGGTCTGCGGTCGCGGAGAACTGGCCTTTGGTGAGCCCGTACACGCCGTTGTTCTCGACGATGTAGGTCATGTTCACGCCGCGCCGGATCGCGTGCACGAATTGGCCGATGCCGATCGAGGCGGAGTCGCCGTCGCCGGAGACGCCAAGATAGAGCAGCCCGCGGTTGGCGAGGTTGGCGCCGGTGAGCACGCTCGGCATGCGGCCATGCACGGTGTTGAAGCCGTGCGACTGGCCGAGGAAATAGTCCGGCGTCTTGCTGCTGCAGCCGATGCCGGAGAGCTTGGCGAGGCGATGCGGCTCGATGTCGAGTTCCCAGCAGGCCTGGATGATCGCGGCCGAGATCGAGTCGTGCCCACAGCCGGCGCAGAGGGTCGAGACGCGGCCTTCGTAGTCGCGCCGCGTGAATCCGATCTTGTTGCAGGCGAGCGTCGGGTGATGGAGTGCGGGCTTGGCGAGATAGGTCATGGGCTTGCCGGAGACGCGTCTGCAGGAGCGCCGCATGGCGCGATGGAGGTTGCCGGCGACGTGCAATCGCGCCTTGCGGCGCTCCTGCAGGGAGATGGCGCGCGCTGCGCGTGGGCGTTCATGCGGCGTGGGTACGGCGCGCGGCGGCACGGAGGTGCGCGGTGATGGCGTCGACGATGAAGCGCGCCGTGATGGGCGTGCCGTCGTAGTGCAGCACCTTGATCAGGCGCGCGGGATCGATGCCGAACTCGTTGACCAGCAGCGAATGCATCTGGGCGTCGCGGTTCTGCTCGATGACGAACACCTGCTCGCGCGCTTCGATGAAGGCGCGGACGCTGTCGGGGAACGGGAACGCCCGCAGCCGCAGCGTATCGAGGCCGATGCCATTTGCCTGGAGCCCACCGATCGCCTCGTGCATCGCGGGGCTGGTCGAACCGAAATAGATCGCGCCGCAGCGCGACGGAACCGCCGACTGATCGATGACGGGCTGCGGCACCAGCATCTTCGCGGTGTCGAATTTCTTCAGCAGGCGCTGCATGTTGTAGACGTAGTCGGGGCCGCGCTCGGAATAGCGCGCGTACGGATCGCGCGACGTGCCACGCGTGAAGTACGCGCCCTTGGACGGGTGCGTACCTGGATACGTGCGGTAGGGAATGCCGTCGCCGTCGACGTCCTTGGAGCGACCGAAATCGCGGCCAGCTTCGAGTTCTTCCGCGGTCATCACCTTGCCGCGGTCGTAGGCCTGCGCCTCGTCCCATGCGAACGGCGCGCACAATCGCTGGTTCATGCCGATGTCAAGGTCGGTCATGACGAAGATCGGGGTCTGCAGGCGATCCGCGAGATCAAGCGCCTTCGCCGAGAACTCGAAGCACTCGTGCGGATCCTCTGGCAGCAGCAGCACATGCTTGGTATCGCCGTGCGATGCGTAGGCGCAGGCAAGCAGGTCCGACTGCTGCGTGCGCGTCGGCATTCCGGTCGACGGCCCGCCCCGCTGCACGTCGATGATCGTCACCGGGATCTCGGCGAAGTACGCGAGCCCGATGAATTCGTTCATGAGCGAAATGCCGGGTCCCGACGTGGTAGTGAAGGCGCGCGCGCCGTTCCAGCCGGCGCCGACCACCATGCCGATCGAGGCGATCTCGTCCTCGGCCTGGATGATCGCGTAGCGGTTCTGCTTCGTTTCCGGATCGACGCGGAGCTTCTGGCAATACGACTGGAAGGCCTCGGCCAGCGACGACGACGGCGTGATCGGATACCACGCGCACACGGTGGCGCCGCCGTAGACGCAGCCGAGCGCGGCGGCGTCGTTGCCGTCGACGAAGATGCGGTCGCCGACGTTGTCGGCGCGCTCGATGCGCAGGCCAATAGCCTCGGGATGATGCTCTCGCACGTATTCGCCGCCGATGTGCAGCGCCCTGAAATTCGGCTCGAGCAATTTCTCCTTGCCCTTGTACTGCTCGCCGATGAGCGTCTCGATGACATCGGTGTCGATGCCGAGGAGCGCGGCCAGCGCGCCGACGTACATGATGTTCTTGAACAGCTGGCGCTGACGCGGATCGGTCCACGCCTGGTTGCAGAGCAAGGTCAGCGGCACGCCGATGACGTGCACGTCGTCCCGGAACTTTGATCTCGGCAGTGGCTTGGAGCTGTCGTAGAAAAGATACCCGCGCGCCTCGAGTTCGGCGACGTCGCCGTCCCAGGTCTGAGGATTCATGGCGACCATCAGATCGACACCGCCGCGACGTCCGAGCCATCCGGCTGCGCTGACGCGCACCTCGTACCAGGTCGGCAGTCCCTGGATGTTGGACGGGAAAATGTTGCGCGGGCTGACCGGCACGCCCATGCGCAGGATGGCCTTCGCGAACAGCTCGTTCGCGGAGGCGGAGCCCGAGCCGTTGACGTTGGCGAACTTGACGACGAAATCGTTGACTGCCGCGAGCGCTTTCATGCGGGTACCGCCGGAGTGGGTGCGGTGCGACAGCCGCCGCCGGCCTTGGTGGTGTTGAGGAGGAACTTCTGCATGTCCCAAGCGCCGGTCGGGCAGCGTTCGGCGCAGAGCGAGCAGTGGAGGCAAACGTCCTCGTCCTTGACCATGACCCGCGCCGTTTTCAGAGGCCCCGAAACATAGAGATCCTGTTCGAGATTGAGCGCAGGCGCCGTCAGCCGCGTGCGCAACTCACCCTCTTCGCCATTCGCCGTGAAGGTGATGCAGTCCATGGGACAGATGTCGACGCAGGCGTCGCACTCGATGCACTTGTCGCGCATGAAGACCGTCTGCACGTCGCAGTTGAGGCAGCGCTGCGTTTCCTTGAGCGCGGTCGCGAGATCGAATCCAAGCTCTACCTCGACCTTGATGCTGTCGAGTTTTTTCGCGGCTTCCGACCACGGCACCGCGTAGCGTTCGTCGTCGGAAATGCCGTTGTCGTAGCTCCACTCGTGGATGCCCATCTTCTGCGCGAGCATTTCGACCGCAGGCATCGGCCGCAGGCGCGTGTCCTCGCCACTGAGCAGCTTGTCGATCGACACCGCCGCCTCGTGGCCGTGCGCGACCGCCCAGATGATGTTCTTCGGGCCGAACGCCGCGTCGCCGCCAAACAGCACGTTCGGCAACGACGACTGGTGCGTGGTCCTGTCGACCACCGGCATGTGCCATTCGTCGAATGCGATGCCGCAGTCCTGCTCGATCCAGGGAAACGCGTTCTCCTGTCCGACCGCGATCAGTACCTCGTCGCAGGGGATGAATTCGTCCGGCTCGCCGGTGGGCACCAGCTTGCGGCGGCCGCGCTCGTCCATCTCGGCGCGCACTTTCTCGAATGTCATGCCGGTCATGCGGCCGCTCGCCAGCACGAACGCCTTCGGCACGCGGTAGTCGAGGATCGGGATGCCCTCGTGCATCGCGTCCTCTTTTTCCCACGGGCTCGCCTTCATCTCGTCGAACCCCGAGCGCACGACCACCTTGACGTCGCTGCCGCCCATGCGCCGCGCGCTGCGGCAGCAGTCCATCGCGGTGTTGCCGCCGCCCAGCACCAGCACGCGCTTGCCGACACGGGTGATGTGCCCGAAGTAGACCGACGCCAGCCAGTCGAGGCCGACGTGGATCTGCGATGCCGCTTCCTGGCGCCCGGGCAGGTCGAGGTCGCGCCCGCGCGGCGCGCCGCTGCCGACAAACACCGCGTCGTACTCCTGCGCGAGCAGCGACTTCATCGATTCGATGCGCTGCCCGCCGACGAAGTTCACGCCGAGATCGAGGATGTAACCCGTCTCCTCGTCGATGACTTCCTCCGGCAAACGAAAGCGCGGTACCTGCGTGCGCATGAAGCCGCCGGCCTTGGCGTCGGCCTCGAAGATCGTGACGTCGTAGCCAAGCGGCGCGAGGTCTCGCGCGACGGTCAGCGACGCGGGGCCCGCACCGACGCAGGCGATGCGCCGGCCGTTCGAGCGGCCGGCACGCGCCGGCATGCGCGCACGCACGTCGCCCTTGTGGTCGGCGGCGACGCGCTTGAGCCGGCAGATCGCGACCGGCTCGGCCTTGCCGTTGCCACCTTCCGGCTCGTTGTTTTCCTCGACGCGTCCTCGCCGACAGGCCGGTTCGCACGGACGGTCGCAGGTGCGGCCGAGGATTCCCGGGAACACGTTTGACTGCCAGTTCACCATGTACGCGTCGGCGTAACGGCCATCGGCGATCAGGCGGATGTATTCGGGCACCGGGGTGTGCGCAGGGCACGCCCACTGGCAATCCACCACCTTGTGGAAATAATCCGGGTTGCGGATATCCGTTGGCTGCACACAACCTCCGACGCGCGGCGGGGGAATCCGGTGCGCACGAAAGATTGCGTCCGGCTGCGATGCCCGCTCGGTCGAGGGCGCCGCTCCCTCACTCTAAACGGATTCCCGGCTGCGCGTCATTCCCCGGCGCACACCCGGAATGCAGCGAAGCTGGTTACCCCCACAGGAAGTCCTCATTGGGGCGAGGGAAAGGCCTCGCAATTTTCCGGAGAGTTGCGATGCGCGCGCGCCGCGTCCAACATGAAACCCCATGGCTGCCGTGCACCGTC
>JBBRIE010000175.1:0-6543 GCA_038221545.1 Lysobacterales bacterium | reverse complement strand
TGACCACCGCGACGCCGAGGCCCGGAATGCGTGCGGCGGCCAGCACGCGATCGCACAAGCGCTCGAAGTCGGCGGTCATCGCCTTGACGTTTTCGGGCCGGTCGCCCGGCACCCATGGCCGCTGCGGAGGCAGCGGACGCGGCGAGCGCGGTAACAGGATGGACGGCGTCGCGATCGCGTCGGATGTCGTCGCGGCAGGCGCAGCGACGCTCTCCTGCGCACTCGCATCGAACGGCACTGGCGCGAGCGCTGCCAGCAGCATTCCAATCAGCCACGTGTCGAGACATCGTCGGGGAGTGCGGCGCGGAACGGTCGAATTCAGCATGCTATTCTCGAAATGTCGGTCGCCCTAATCGTCATGGCCGACATTGTAGTGAACGCGGAATGAGGAGCAGGCGCGCATGATCGCAACTCTGGTGGTTCTCGGACTGATCGCCGTGGTCCTGTTCTGGGGCGTCGGCATTTACAACGGCCTCATCGCGGCGCGCAATGCGTTCAAGAATGCGTTCGCCCAGATCGACGTGCAACTGCAGCGGCGCTACGACCTCATCCCGAACCTGGTCGAGACCGCGAAGGCCTACCTCAAGCACGAGCGCGAAACGCTGGAAGCGGTGGTAGCGGCGCGCAACACGGCGGCGAGCAGCCTCAAGCAGGCGCAGGCGAATCCGGGCGACCCCGCCGCCATGGCGCAACTGTCCCGGGCCGATGGCATGCTGGGCCAGGTCATGACGCGTTTCATGGCGATCGTCGAGGCGTACCCGGATCTCAAGGCGAACCAGAACATGATGCAGTTGACCGAAGAGCTGACGTCGACCGAGAACAAGGTCGCGTTTGCCCGGCAGGCGTTCAACGACTCCGTCATGTCCTACAACAACCGGCGCGAAGTATTCCCGAGCAGCATGATTGCCGGAGTGTTCAATTTCACACCGGCGCAGCTGCTCGAGGTCGAGAGCGCCGAGGCCCGCGTCGCGCCGAAAGTCTCGTTCGGCTGAGCCGGTTGAGGATGTGGGAGCAGCGCCGTCCCGACCGGCGCTGGCTCCTCGTCCGAGGCGCAGGCGCCCATGAATTTCTTCGAGCACCAGCAACTCGCCCGCACGCAATCGCGTCGGTTGGTCATGTTGTTCGCGCTCGCGGTGGCGCTCATCGTGATCGCCGTCGACCTGGTCGCCGTGGTGGTCGCCGGCATGCTGCTGCCCGGCGACGAGGCCGCTCCTGCAGGTTTCTTGAACAGCCTGACCGCCCACCCCGGGCTGCTGCTGTTCGCGTCCCTCGGCACCCTTGCCGTGATCGGCATCTCGAGCATGGTCCGGATCGGCATGCTGCGCAGTGGCGGGGGAGTGGTCGCCCGCCAGCTCGGCGCCACCCTCGTCAGCGCGGAGACGCGCAGCCCCTCCCTGCGCCGCCTGCGCAACGTGGTCGAGGAGATCGCGATCGCTTCCGGGGTGCCGGTGCCCGAGATCTACGTTCTCGAGCAGGAGTCAGGCATCAACGCGTTCGCGGCCGGCTTCACCGCGAGCGACGCCGCCATCACGGTCACGCAGGGTGCGCTGGAGCGGTTGTCGCGGGACGAGTTGCAGGGCGTCATTGCGCACGAGTTCAGCCACGTCGTCAACGGCGACATGCGCCTCAACATCCGCCTGATGGGCGTGCTGTTCGGCATCCTGGTGATCGGCCTCGCGGCGCGGTTCGTGCTCCAGCACGCGCGCGGGTCGCGTGACAGCAAGATCGGGGCGCTGATCGCCGCGGCGTTTTTCATCATGCTCATCGGTTACATCGGACTGTTCTTCGGGCGACTCATCAAGTCGGGCGTGTCGCGCCAGCGCGAGTTCCTCGCGGACGCGTCCGCGGTGCAGTTCACGCGCCAGAACATCGGCATCGCCGGCGCGCTGAAGAAGATCGGCGGACTCCCGCAGGGCTCGAAGCTCGCGGCCGCGCGCACCGAAGAAGTGAGCCACATGCTGTTCGGCGACGGCGTAGGTTACTCGCGCCTGATGTCGACGCATCCGCCGCTGGCGGAGCGCATCCTCAGGCTCGATCCGCAGTTCAAGCCCGAGGAGCTCAAGGCGCTCGCCGCCGCCATGCCGGCGGAGGCGCATGCCGATTCGCTCGCGCTGGCCGAGGAGCAGTCGGTATCCATGCTCGCAGGCGCGAGTGCGGTCCGCGCGGCGCAGGCCCCGGCCGGGCAGTCGGAACGCATCGCGCCCGCGCAGGTCATCGGCCAGGTCGGAAATCCGGCCGATGACGATTACCGCGTGGCGACCGCATTGCGCGAAGGCATTCCCGTCGTGTTGCGAGACGCGGCGCGCAGTTCGTCCGATGCGATGCCGTTGTTGTTCGCGTTGACGCTCGATGTCGAACCGGGACTGCGCGAGCGCCAGTTGGCGACGGTGCGGGAGCACCACGACGCGGAGATCGCGAGCCGCGCCGCGGCGCTGTTCGAGGCCACCTTCGAACTGCCACCACGCGAGCGGCTGCCGCTGGCGTCGATTGCGTTTCCGCAGCTGCACAGGCTGGCCCGGCCATTGCTGACGAAGATGGTGGGCACCCTCGACGCCCTGATCGGCGCGGACGGCCGGATCGCGCTGTTCGAGTACTGCCTTGCCAGGATGCTGCGGGTGCAGGTCACCGACGCACTGGATCCGTCGCATGCGCGCGTAATCGGCTCCTCCAAGCTTGCCAGCGTTCGCGATCACGCGATCCGCGTGCTTGCCATCCTCGCCCAGCAGGGCAGCGACAGTCCCGAGTCCGCGCAGCGCGCGTTCCAGGCAGGCTTGCGGGAGCTGTGGCCGCAGGAGGCGTTTGCCTACGCGCCGCCCCCGGAATGGGTCGCGGGACTCGACGAAAGCCTGACGCGGATCAATCGGCTCGATGCCATCGGCAAGCAGATGCTGGTGGCGGCGCTGGTGCGAACGGTCAGCGAAGACGGGAAATTGAGCGTCGAGGAAGGTGAACTGCTGCGCGCGGTGTGTGCGTCGCTGCATTGCCCGCTACCGCCGCTCCTTGCCGCCGCCTGAATTATGTCAACCGGCTATTCACAATGACTTTGTCACCCACGCCCGCCGACCCGCTCACTGCAGCCCGCGCCTACTTCAGTCTTGAGGGTTATGCCGTGCTGCGCGGCGTGCTGGCGCCGGCGGAGGCTGCCCTATGCACCGACTACGCACTTCTGCAGTCGACCGATCCCGAGTACTTCAACGAAGAGCCGTCCCTGACCGCGCACGGCCGCTACGCCGACGCACTGACCGAAGCCCTGCTGGTTCGACTGCAGCCCATGATGGAGCGGGTGCACGGAGCGCCCCTGCTGCCTTGTTACTCCTACCTGCGTATCTATCGTCGTGGCGCCGAGTTGGCGGCGCATCTGGATCGGCCATCCTGCGAGATCAGTACTTCAATCACGTTGGGGTTCAGTGGAACTGCGCGCTGGCCGTTGTGGGTTGGCGCGCGCCAGGGAGCAGTTGCCCTCGACCTCCGGCCCGGCGACATGCTGGCGTACCGCGGCGCCGACCTCCCGCACTGGCGCGATCAGTTCGACGGCGAGCTTTGGGTGCAGGCGTTTCTGCACTATGTCAGCGCGCAGGGCGAGTATGCGGAGTGCCGATTCGACGGCCGCGAACATATCGGACCTTTCGACCCCAGGCGCCAGCACCGCCGACTGGGTGCCAGGGAACAAGGCAAGCACGAGGGCCAATAAGCGCAGGGGCCATCGAATGCCCGACTATCGCGGTCCATTCCGGATGAGATCGGCCGCGCGCTCGGCGATCATGATGGTCGGTCCGTTGGTGTTGCCGCCGATCAGGCGGGGCATGACGGACGCATCCACCACGCGCAGCGCCTCGACGCCGCGCACGCGGAGTTCGGTGTCGACCACCGCCTGGTCGTCGCTGCCCATGCGGCAGGTGCCGACCGGGTGATAGATAGTTTCGGACTTGCGGCGGATGTAGTCCGTCAACGCTGCGTCGTCGTCGGCGTCGCTGCCCGGCATGAGTTCCGCGCCGCGCAGGCCGTCCAGCGCCGGCTGCCGCAGGATCGCGCGCGACATGCGCAGCGCCTCGAGCAGCGTGCGCAGGTCGAATCCCTCGTCGTCGCCAAGGTAGTTCGGCTGGATCCTCGCCTTGTGCAAAGGGTCCGCGCTTGCCAGCGAAATGCGCCCGCGGCTGCGCGGACGCAAGCCGCACGCGTGCAGCGTGATTCCGCGACCGGGCAAACGGTTGCGCCCGTGATCGTCCAGCAGCGCCGGCACGAAATGGAACTGCAGGTCGCAGCGCGCGTCCTCCGCGAGCGATGAGCGCGCGAAACCGCCGGCTTCGGCGACATTGCTGGTGCCGATGCCGCTGCGGAACATGAGGTACTGGAGCCCGACCAGCAGGTCGCTGGTGCGATCGTAAGTCGCCCGCGATTCGCTGGCATTGAGGACGCACACGTCGAGATGGTCCTGCAGGTTGGCGCCGACTTCCGCGAGATCCGCGTGGACGGGAATGCCCATGACCCTCAATCCGTCGGCGGAGCCGACACCCGACAACATCAGCAGTTGCGGCGAATTGATCGCGCCCCCGCAGAGCAGGACCTCACGCTCGGCTTGCACCACCACCGAGCTTGATTCCCGACGGTAGCGGACGCCGACTGCGCGGCCGCGGTCGATGACGATTTTCTCGGCGAGCGCGCCCGTCACCACGTCGAGGTTGTCCCGGTCCCGTGCCGGCGCCAGGTACGCCGTAGCGGCGGAGCAACGCGCGCCGTTGCGCTGCGTCACCTGGTAGAAGCCAAACCCGGCCTGCGCCTCGCCGTTGAAATCGGCGTTGTGCAACGCCCCCTGTTGCTGCGCGGCGGCGACGAAGGCCTCGCTCAGCGGATTGCGATGCCTGAGATCGGACACCGACAGGGGGCCGCGATCGCCGTGCCATTCGCCGGTGCCGCGCGTGTTGCATTCGCTGCGCAGGAAGTAAGGATGCACGTCGGACCAGGCCCAGCCTTTCGCGCCGAGCGCGTCCCATTCGTCGTAGTCGCGGCGATCGCCACGGATGTAGCACATCGCGTTGATCGAACTCGAACCGCCGAGCACGCGGCCGCGTGGCCACCACAGTCGACGCGCGCCCAGGCGCTCCTGCGGCTGGGTTTCGTAGTTCCAGTTGATGTTCTGCCGGCCCACCAGCTTGGCGATGCCGGCCGGCATGTGGATGAAGGGATGCCAGTCCCGGCCGCCTGCCTCGATCAGCAGCACGCGCACGGACGGGTCGGACGACAGGCGGTTTGCAAGCACGCATCCCGCGGAACCCGCACCGATGACCACGTAGTCGTAGGAAGGTCGGGGGGCTGGCAAAGTGACGCGTTTCCTTCAGGCAGGAGCGGGCGGGCGCGGGCAAGCGGAATGTCGCGAGCGGTGCGGCAGGCTAGGCAGCGCGGGTAGAGCAAGTGCTCTGCGCATTTTGCCGGATAGGGTCGGGTCTCGACACTCCGAGCAGATTGCACAGGGCACGACCAGACGACTCGCTGCGCGCGACGATTCGACGCTCCGGATCGCGATCCAACCCGGACAGGTTCGGGTAGCGGGCTGGTAAGGTGCGCGCGACGCTGTCCTGGCGCAGCGGTGCGAATCGTCAATTGAATCCCGAGCTCGACGTCTGCCGACCGCAAGTGCGCCGCCCGTGAATGCCGCGTACCGCGTTCCCGCGCTGCATCGGCTCGCATCCGCGTTGCGCGCCTCGCCGCCGCTGTGGTGGTCGATGCTGTATTTCTTCTTCCTGCTGACCGGCTACATGGTGCTGCGCCCGGTGCGCGACGCGATGGGCGCGTCGGACGACGCGACGGCCGTGTTTCCGCAAGGGATGATCGACTGGGCACGGTCGCGCGGTATCGCCCTCCAGGATTTCACCTTGCAACTGCTTTTCACCGCCACTTTCGTGGCGATGGTCCTGTTGCAGCCCCTTTATGGCGCGCTCGTGTCGCGCTTCCCGCGGCGCGTGTTCCTGCCGGCGGTGTACATCCTCTTCGTCGCGTGCCTGCTGGGCTTCTACGCGGCCTTCCACGCCGGCACCAGCGGCCGCGGCGCGTTGTTCTTCGTGTGGACCGCGGTGTTCAACATGTTCGCGGTCAGCGTGTTCTGGAGCTACATGGCCGACGTGTTCGACAACGCAAGCGCGCGCGAGGTGTATGGCTACATCGGCGCCGCGGGAACGGTCGGCGCGTTCACGGGGCCGCTCATTACCCGATCCCTGGTCGACAACGTCGGCGTCGGCAACCTGCTGCTGGTCTCGGCTGGCTTCCTGGTGCTGTGCGTGATCTGCATCCTGCGGTTGCGTCGCTGGGCCCTGCTGCGCGAAGCCGAGCGCGGCGAGCTCAGCGGCGACACGGCGATGGGCGGCTCGATGCTCGCCGGCCTGCGCCTGGTCTGGCAACAGCCGCTGCTGCGGGCGTTGTCGATGTTGCTGTTCTTCGGCGTGGGTGTCGGCACGCTGCTGTACAACGAGCAGGCCGCGATCGCGCGCGAGTTCTTCGACAGCGACGAAGCGCGCACCCGGTACTACGCCAATGTCGATCTGGCAGTGA
>JBBRIE010000174.1:0-6543 GCA_038221545.1 Lysobacterales bacterium | reverse complement strand
CGCTGCTGCGCTATCGCGACGACCCCCGCCCTACCCTGCTCGACAGTGCCACACAATCTCTGGACCGCAGCGGCTTCGTGATCGAGCGCGTGGCGGACTGGCTCGTTATCCGGGACCGCGACGCCCGTCGCGGCTCGGGCGTGTACGCGATCAACCTGCAGCCTCGGGACAGGCTCGCCGTGGAGGTGCCCGCACCGCTCGACGAGCCGGGCGTATTCGAAGCCGCCGCTCAGCTCGTGCAGGCCGATGGCCACGCCACGTTCGCCAGCGCCGGCACGCGCCGTGACCTGCAGCCTGACGGCCACTCGAACGTGCTGCGCAATGCCGACCTGCCCTTCGCCATCTTCCACGCAGCCGCCGCATCGGAGGGCGTGCTGCAGGTCCGCGGCCAGAACAGCACTTTGGGCGAAGACCCGCCGGCGCAGCTCTGGGTCCAGCGTGAGATGCCGGCGGGCCTCGACCCGGCACAGCTCGAGCGCCTCACCGGGCCAATCACTACCCGTTTCGGGCGGCGGCCGAGCATCAACCCGCTGCGTGACGCATCGACCGCGCCCCTCGCGGAGCTGTTGCTGGGTCGCCCCGCTCGGCTTCGCCTGATCGCGCGCGCGCTCCAATCCACCCCTGCGACGCGCATCGACCAGTTCCAGCGCGTCGACGGCTTCCTGTACGCGTGGCTGGTGCAACGCCGCGACGCGATCGCCTCGGCCGACAGTGGGCGCTACGAGCCACCGGCGCTGGGCGACCTGCTCTACCTGCAGGCCGAAGTGCTCGAACCACTGCAGTCACTGGCGTCGACGTGGCAGGTGCGACGCGACGACGACCTGCTGGAGGCCATCAACGCTGCCGCGTCGACACTCGGCTACCGGCTCGTTCTACACCGGCACGTCGGTACCGGCGAGGAGCACGTGATCCTTACCGAGCAGGCGGGCGGCACCCGTCATTGGGGTACCTACGTGCTGCGCATGGGTGAGGCCTCGCCTTACATCATCGAGATTCCGCGACCGCTCGCCGAGCGACAGACTTTCAAGTACGGCACGCGCCTGTTCACCCGGCTGCATGCGCGTGCCCTGCTGGTGACGGGTGCGCATTTCGCAGTCCGCGCCGACGGCGCCGGCGATGTACTCGAACCGCTCAACCCGGGCACGGTCTTCAACCTGGCCAACCAGGTGCTGGTCCCGGCGATCTCGCCGGCGCCGTGGGTGCTTCAGATTCGCGGTCGGCGCGACGAGGGTTCGGCACCCGCGCCCGACGTGATCGCCGGCTTCGTCGGCAAGCCCGCCTTGCGCTCGGAGCGCAGCCGACTGGATGCGGTGCTTCTGGCGCTGCGGGGTGATGCCGATACCGTCGCGCTGGAGGGCAGCAGCTCTATCGCGCGTAGCCAGGACCCCGGCGCCGATGCCCAGGCTGATTTCGTGCGCCGGCTGTCCGGTCCACGCTTCATGACGCTGCGTGTCTCGGCACAGGCGCGCCGCAGCTATCGCGACGCCCTGGGCCGCGATGGCCAACGCGGACGCTATGCCGCCCTCGGTATACCGACCGTCGCCCTGGACCTCGACACGCACCTCGGGTCTGCACGTTTCGCTGCCGCGCCGGACATCGACGTCCGCCGGCAGGTCGACGACTACGTGCGGACCCGGAACGTCGTCGCGCTGGCATCGGTCCAGGAGACGGACATCGCCCTGCGTCGCCTCATCGACCTGGACAGTGGTCGTGACTACCTCGAACTCACAGGCCCCGATGGGCGGCTGCTTGCGCTGCGCGATCTTGAACACGCCAGTGGCAATGGCGCGACACGCATCGCGCGTTCGCCGACGGACCCGGCGGCATTCATCGCGCAGGGCGATGCATGGCTGGTGGGGAGCACGCCGTGAGAAGGCTCGGCCACCTGCTCCTGCTGCTCACGATCCTGCTGGTAGTCGGCATCTCGGCGGTCGTCGCCCTTCATCGTTGGCAGGCCTGGCGAAACCTGCAGCCCGTTCGCAACGCGAGACTCGACGAGCGCGTCTTGTTCGAGGGGATCGGCGGCCGGACGATGCGCTTCAACGCTGCGACGAACCACGGCTGGTTCGCGCTGCAAGGTTTCGTCGTGGCGCCCGTGCAGGCACGTCGTCGCGGGCTCGGGCTCAGCGTGGAGATCACCCTGGAAAGCTCGGCTCGGGACGTACTGCATCGCGAGCGTCGCTATGTGGGCCTGCACCGGGTGGAGCAGGCGCAGCCTTACGGCCTGCTTGACGGGCGGGAGGGCGCGCCGGTGTGGATCCTGGCCACGGAATGGATCGACCTCGCGCCGTGGCCCCGCACTCGCGCCGTCGCGGTGCGCGTGGTCGACCGCGATCCGGAGGTGCGACGCGTCCTGTGGCGCGGCGCGATCGACTCGCGCCTGAGCGATGCACAGACCAACCTTCGCTACCGCCGCCTCGGCGGCGCAGCACGCGAGGCGCTGACAGCGGACTGGATCACGCCTGAAAGCCTGATCGCACCGGAGGTCAAGCGCGAACTCGTGCGCTACCGCCTCGATCGCATCGCCCCCCTCGGGCAGCCACAGCGCGACTTCGTCGCCCGTAGCGTCCTGCGCACGCCCGCGGTGGCCGCGGTACGCACGTATCGGTCACGCTACGCTGCGATTGCGCTTTCGCCCTCGATGCGGGTGAGCTTCGAACTCGACGCCGCGCGCCAGGTGCAGATCGATGCCCGCACTGCCGCAGGAGAACCGATGCGTGCCGACCTCCTCGCCCGCGCGACGGGGTCGACGCGTGTCATCGACGCCCGATGGGAGGGCGAACTGCCTGCCGGGCTGTACGAGCTGACCAGCGCGGCCCAAGGCACGGTTGACGTGCGCGACGCTGAATCCGGCGATCCGCTCGTGCCTGACGGGCTGCGGCCGCGCTCCCACGTCGCGGGGCCGTCCAGCGCCCTGCGTTATCCCCTGTACGCGGTAGCGGGCCAGGTGCCAGCCGTCCAGCTATCGCTGCGTGCACAGGTGGATTCGAGTGCGGCGACGCTCACCTTCACCGACGCCCAAGGCGCCGCGCTCGGATCGCGCACCATCGTTGTCCCGTGGATTGCGTCCGCGTTCGATCGACGCGCCGACGCGCTGGACCGCCCGGCTGCCGAAGCGCAGCGCTTCGTCCTGCAGCCACCGCCGGGCGCGCGCGAGTTACGGGTGTCCTCGGACGGCGCCTTGCTCGTGACTGCGTCAACCACACTGCCTGAGGCCTCCGGATTGCCGGTCGGGCCGCACCAGCGCTGGTTCTCGTTCTTCCCGACGATCGACCCGCGCAGCCCGCTGTCACAAGGCGTGGTGATCGTCCAGCAGCCGAGGGGCTCGCGCGCTGCGCCTGCGGCGTCCATCGTCGGCGGCGCGGTGGACGTCTCCGGCCCCTCAACGCAGCGGCGCGCAGCCCCGCGTCGTCCCATACTGCGCTTGCGCCCCGAACGCGCCGAACTCGAACGCGATGAATGATCGACATGCACGATTCCATTTTCTTGCCGTCGCAAGCGCCGTCATGCTGATCATCGCCGGCTGCGCCACCGACCGCGGCTCCGACCTTGAACGCTGGATGCGCCGCGGATACAGCGAGTCCTACCGTGTGCCGGTCGAGGAGGAGCGGACACGCCTGGCCGAGGGATTCGCAAGCGGGTTTGCGAGTGGCTTCGCGGTGCAGGATGCGGCGCCGTGGCGCCAGTTGGGCTATGTCGGGGCGCAGATCGACGGCAGCCTGGCGCTGCATGAAGCGACGCCGGCGTTCCGCGGCTGGGGCGCCTATGCCTTCCGCCCCGGGGACGCTCGGCGCCTGGTGGTGCAGGCGCCGCATTCGGAGAGCGACATCGGCACCGCGCCGATCGGCCTGGGTCTCTACGCGCTTGCTCGAGGCCGGGCCGTTGCGTTGAATTCGGCCCACCGATCGCTGCCGGATGCCGACCAGGCGGGTGCGGCCGGCACGCCCTTCCTGCTGTTCACCCAACAGGCCCTTCGCGCCGAGCCCGATACCCTCGTGGTGCAGCTACACGGTTTCGGCGAGGCGACGGCGCGCAAGTACGGACTCACGGGGGATACGATGGTGGCGAGCAACGCAACGCGCAAACCCGATCCGGCGCTGCGCGCCTTCGCCGCCTGCGCTCGCGATGCAGGCATCGACGTGCGCCTGTTCCCCGAGGAGGCCGCCTATCCCGGCGGCACCCGCAACGCCGTCGCCCGGCTCGTCCGGCAATCCCCCGAGGCGCGTTTCATGCACCTGGAAATGGGCGCCTCGCTGCGCGCCTCGCTGGTCCGAGAACCGTCACGCCTGCAGTCACTAGCCGCATGCCTGTGACGCCACGCCTGAGCCCGCTCGCGGCCGTATTGCTGGGCATCTTCACTGGCGCGCATGCGCAGACGCTGCCCCACCGCGACAACCTTGAGACGGCGCTGCATGGCCGCGTCCACCACGATGCGTGGCGCGACCGCGACGTGGTCTCCCTCGACCCTGGCACCAGTGCGCTGCTTCCCACCGACGGCGGCGCAGTCGCGGACATCCAGCTTCTCGACGGCGACATGCCGTCAGCGTGGTCCAGCGAAGGTGGCGCGCTGTTCGTGCGTCGCGCCACACGGAGCATCGGTGAACGCCACGCCGTGATCGATACCGGCGTGCAGGGGCGCCGCTGGCTGCGCCTCGATTCTCGCGGCCCGGCCAGCCGCATGATCGTGCATGTCCGCTCGGACGGCAGGCACGGCGGCGAGGACCCATGGCAGGTTGCACTGCGGGCCGGCGAGCCGGCGGTCGCACGCGACTTCTCCGACTCGAGCGACCACGTGGCTGCGTTCGGCATCGATGGCGAGCTCCATTTCGACGTGCGGGGCCGTCGCAGCATTCGCCTGGACGTCTGGCGGGCACAGGCGCCACGCCTGCTTCCTGCGGATGCGAGCTGGCTGCATGTGGAAACCGACGGTCGCGTCGTCTTCGACGGCCGCACTCCCACGCCGCCACTGCGCGAGCGGGCCGCCACGACGGGCCAGTGCGAACAGGTGGTGGATGTTGCGGGCCGCGTGCGCATCGACCTGCCCGATGACGCGCGCGAACTCACGGTGCGCGGCGAGCCCGGCACGTGGCTGAAGGTGCTTGCGCCGTTGCCCGGATCACCGGAAAGCGCGCTACCGGTGGCCAGCGACCCGGGCCTCGATCGCATCGTGCAGCGCCCCGGCGAACCGCTGGACGCCGCGTTCAACCGCGCGCTGTCGCGCATGCCGTCGCGCGAATCGGACATTTACCTCGGCCGGTTCTCTTACTTCCGCGATGTCGCCGTGCGCCCGACGGCGCCTGCCAGCCTGGACACCAGAATCTGGCGCGCGCGCTTTCCAGACCGGACGCAGCGCCGGAACCCGGCGACCAACCGCCCTGCGGATGGATCGCCAACGATCGATGCGACTACGTTCCACTGGTTGCCCGGCGGCGCCACATGGCATGTGGACATGCCGACCGTGCACGCTCCGGCCCTGCTGCGCGTTGCCGTGGCGCACGCCGGCGCGAACCTGCAGCCCGTCCGCCTCCGTCTCAGCCAGCCCGGCCAGAGCGCGGACGAACTCGAACTCGATCCGCGGGTCGTGCGGGCGCTCCGCGACGCGACCGCCGAGGTGGATTCGCTGCTCGCGATCGATCCATCGGGCGATGCCATCATCGACGCGTCGCGGGCACAGCTCGTCATCGAGGATGCGAGGCATCCGGTGCAACTGCTGAACACGGGCACGCAGGGTGCCTGGATCGCGGTCGAGCGACGCGTGCCGGCGTACCGGCGCCTCGCGGACGAGGCGTTGGCCGCGTCGACCCTCTCGCCGGAACGCCTGCGCACGGCGCTGCTCGTGGTGCCGGTGTCCGCAGCCACCGACCAGTTCGACGACCTGTCGGCCACTCGCGCCATTGCAGCTGCGCGGAACCTGTTGCTGGCGCGCGCCCGTGCATTCGGTGAAGACGCCTGCGTTTCCGGCGCAAGCTCCGACGGCGAGGGACTGGCGCAAGCGCTCGACGCATTCTCGGCGGCCTTTCCTTCCGATCCGGTGCTGGCCAGGTGTGCGGTCCTGCGCGCGGCCGCGATCTCGCCGGCGGACCTCGTCGCAATCGCGTCGCTGGAGCAGTGGTCCGCAGCCCAGCAGCGGCCCGACCTGATGACCGGCTTCCTGGCCTGGTCGTTGCGCCGCGATGGTCATGCGGATGACCTGTCGGTCTGGCAGCAGCTGGCCGAGTCGCTCGATGCAGAGGACGAATCCACCGCCGCCACGCTCGCGCGCCGCGCGGCGGGAGGCTATGCAGCCGACGTGCCAGCGGCTCAGACCACGCTTGCAGCGACCGGCTCGGCCGGCGACGTGCGGCTGAAAACCACGCGGCAGTCCGAAGTTGCCTATGCGCTGACCGGGAGCGCACCGGCCAGGTGGGTGTTCCCGGCGCCCGGTGACTACCGGCTGGAACTGCGTCGGTTCAACGGCGGGGGCGGCCCGCAATGGATCACCCTGCGCAGTGGCGCGATGGCGTGGCGGACCGCACTGCCATCGGTCGACGCATCACGCACCGA
>JBBRIE010000173.1:0-6588 GCA_038221545.1 Lysobacterales bacterium | reverse complement strand
GTCCGCACAGGAATGTACGGGTTGCTGCGAGGGACTCGCATAACGATATACTAGCGCCTCAAGCCTGCTTGCACCCCGCTCCCTTCGTCTAGTGGCCCAGGACACTGCCCTCTCAAGGCGGGAACACGAGTTCGAACCTCGTAGGGAGCGCCATTACTTCAGCCCGCGCGAGTTTCCGGGTCGGCCCGGGCACCCTCGCCCCACGACATCCCGGACCCTTGCCACGATGCCCTTCGTCGTCACTGAAAATTGCATCAAGTGCAAGTACACCGACTGCGTGGAAGTCTGCCCCGTCGACTGTTTTCACGAGGGTCCGAACTTCCTCGTGATCGATCCGGAAGAATGCATCGACTGCACCCTGTGTGAACCCGAGTGCCCGATCAACGCGATCTACCCGGAGGACGATGTCCCCGCCGGGCAGGAACCGCTGATCGCGCTCAATGCCGAGCTCGCCAAGCTCTGGCCCGTGATCACCGTCCGCAAGGACGGTCCCGACGACGCCAAGGAATGGGAGAACGTGCCGGGCAAGCTCGCGCACCTCGAACGCTGAAACCTGCGGCCGCGACCGGCAGTTCCGGCGTCGCGTCAGCGAAGTGCCTGCCGCAGCGCAGCGAGGATGCGCCGCGACGCTGCGTCGTCATCGCCGGCTGCGTCCCGGATCGTGACCGCGCTGCCCCCGCTCGCACCCAGCACGCTGAGGGTCCGGGTCGAACTGACCTGGTCGATCTTCTCGCGTCCCGTCAATCGCGACCACCACGTACGGCGCGCCTGCGCGACGGTCGTCCTGACCTTGAGCGTGCGCGTGGCCGGCTGCACGTCGATCACCACGAATCCGCTGGTGCCGCGCAACGCCGACTCGACCTTCGCGAACGCTTCGTCGGGCGGTAGCTGGCTCGGCACGGGGACGATCGGCTCGCTGTTCAGGGCGACAGAAGGAGGCGAATCCGACACGTCGGTCTGGTTCTTGCCCCCCGACGTTTCCGGGATGGTGAGCGCGGCGGTGTCGCGCGGCGCATCGAGCCCTTCGGGAATGGCGAGCGTTTTGCCTGCGCGCGCGTCGCGATAATCGTCGCCTTCGCGAGCATTCATCCACCCGCAACCCGCGACGAGGAAGGCCAGAACCATGAGCGCGGGCAGGCGCAAAGACAATCGCATCGTGGCCGGAGCCCCAGCAAAAAAGAAGCCGGCACTATACCAGCGCGGCGCCCGGTGCCCGGTCATGAAGCCTCGATCCCGTCGATGCGCGCCCGGATCGACTCGGCGTACCCGCGCAGCGGCTCGCTCAACGGCAGCAGCGGCAGGCGCAAGACGTCCCCGATCAGTCCCATGCGATGCAGCAGCCACTTGACCGGGATCGGATTGGACTCGACTCCCAGGAATTCGTACAACTGCACCATGCCAGCGTCGAGTTCCCGCGCGCGCGCCATCTCGCCCGATCGGGCCGCGGCACACAGCGTCCTGAAAGCGCGTGGGCAAACGTTGGCTGCGACGGAAACGACGCCATCGGCACCGTCGACGAGCGCGCGCAACGCGGTGGGATCGTCCCCGGAAAGCACTGCGAACGACGGGCTCCGCAACGCGAGCAGCGCCCGCATGCGATCGACCTCGTTGCGCGCTTCCTTGACGCCGACGATCCGCGGATGGCCGGCCAGCTCGGCCACGGTTTCGGACAGCAGGTCGCAGCCGGTCCGGCCCGGGACGTTGTAGAGGATAATCGGCAGGTCGCCCTCGTCGGCCAGTTCCCGATAGTGTGCGATCAGTCCCTGCTGGGTGGGGCGAACATACGCCGGCGTTACGACCAGCGCTCCGTCCACGCGCGCATCTGCCGCGATGCGGTTCAGCCGCAACGCCCGGCGGGTGCTGGAGGCACCGCACCCGGCGATGACCAGCATGCGTCCCTGGACGTGCTCGACGGTGGCGGCCAGCAGCGCCGCGAGTTCCGACTCTTCCAGCGCTCCGGACTCTCCCGTTGACCCCCCGACGACTACGCCGTCGCTCGCGGCGTCGAGATGCAGGTCCAGCAAGCGCCGCCAGCCCGCGAAGTCGATTTCGCCCGCGGCGTCGAATGGCGTCACCAACGCGCAGATGCTGCCGCTGAATCGCATGCGGGGAACCTCATTCCGGATCGTGGCAGGTTAATTGCGGCGGCTGCCGCAAGTCCATGGCGAGAACGTGACCGGAAGGGGCGCACGGGACCGCAGGATTCCCCGCAAGCAGCGACTGAGGCTGAGCCTGCGCCCCGGACTGCGCGAACGCATGCGCGGCCACGCGCTTGTGGCGCCCGGAACCGGCCAGTAAGCTCCGTCGGGTTCGCGGTCGTCCAGCCGCCGGGGTCCGCAACGATCGTGCCGCGCCAGAACAACAACGAAAACTACGTTCTCATCACCGCCGTTGCCAAGGACACCCAGCCCCTGTTGCTGCCGCTGACGCGACGCATTCGCGACTGCGGCTGCAACGTGCTGGAGTCGCGACTGTCCTGCCTGGGTCGCGACGTCGTCATCGCCTGCCTGGTCGTCGGCTCATGGGATGCCATCGCCAAACTGGAATCCGGCTTGCCGCGCCTGCAGCGCGAGGATGGCGTGCAGGCGACCCTGCAGCGATCCGAGGCACGCGCCAACCAGAACACATTGCTGCCCTACCTGGTCGAAGTGGTGGCGGCGGACAAGCCGGGCATCCTGCATGAACTCGCGGAGTTCTTCACCACGCGCAGCATCAGCCTCGAGCAGTTGACCTCGTCGCGCTACCGCGCGATGCAGACCGGCGCGGAGATGTTCTCCGCGCAGATCACCATCGGCGTGCCCGCGAAGACCCACATCGCGGCGCTGCGCGACGATTTCCTCGAATTCTGCGACGCGTTGAACCTCGACGCGGTCATGGAGCCCGTCAAGTATTAGGACGCCGCGATCCAGTTCGAAGACAGGCGCCGTGGTATCCCTCGCGGCAACGGATCGCGATCGTGCCGCCGACGCGCGGATCGCGCGACTGCCGGCGTTTTCCCTGCCGGCGACGTGCGGCACGCTGACTGCCGCGCAGCTGGCTGGCGCGGGATTGGCGCTCTACTTCTATCCGAAGGATGCGACCCCCGGCTGCACCACCCAGGCCTCGGACTTCCGGGACATGGCGGCCAAGTTCGAGGCGGCGGGCGTGCGGATCATCGGCGTTTCGCGCGATGGACTGGCGAGCCACCAGCGTTTTCGCGAGCGCGAGCGATTGTCGTTCGATCTCATCTCCGATCCCGACGAAACACTGTGCGCGCTGTTCGACGTCGTACGCGAGAAGAACATGTACGGCCGCGTCGTCCGCGGCATCCAGCGCAGCACCTTCCTGTTCGATCATGGCGGCAAGCTGAGGCACTCGTGGCGCGGGCTCAAGGTGCCCGGTCACGTAGCCACTGTCCTTGCCGCCGCGCGCTCGATGATGCAGTCGACGCCCCCTTCGCCACCCCGTTCCCCAATGGAGAAATCTACTTCGTGATGACTTCGGCCAAGCGCACCTACGTCCTCGACACCAACGTGCTCATGCACGATCCGACTGCGCTGTTCCGTTTTGAAGAGCACGATGTGTTCCTGCCGATGACCGTGCTCGAGGAACTCGACGCCGGCAAGAAGGGCGCAACCGAGGTCGCACGCAATGCACGCCAGGTCAGCCGGTTCATCAATGAGCTGATCGAGTCCAACGGCGCCTCGCGCATCCAGGACGGGCTGAGCCTCGCGCGTCCGCAGGAACTCAAGCTGTCGTCACGGGCGCCGCAGGGCAGGCTTCGCTTCCAGATGCGCACGTCGAGCAACCGCGTGCATGCGGCCGGCGGCGTGGCGCCCGACAACCAGATCCTCGCGGCCATCGTCGAGATCCGGGAAACCTCGGGCTCGGGCCCGGTCGTGCTGGTATCGAAGGACATCAACCTCCGCATCAAGGCTTCGATCTACGGCATCGCCGCCGAGGACTACGAGAACGATCGCGCTCTGGACGATTTCTCGCTGCTCTACGTCGGCCACGACCAGTTGCCGGACGACTTCTGGAACCGGCACGAGGAAGTGCGCAGCTGGACCGAAAAAGGCCACACGTTCTACGAAGTACGCATGCGCGAGGACGAGCCCTGGCAGCCTCACCAGTGCCTCTGGCTGGACGGTGAGGATGGCCCCGAGTTTCGCGTGCTGCGCCTGAGCAATGGCGTCGCGACCCTGCAGCTGCTCGACGACTACCGCGGCGGCACGCACTCCGTGTGGGGAATCCACGCACGCAACCGCGAGCAGAACTTCGCGCTCAACCTGCTCATGGATCCGGAGATCGACTTCGTCACGCTGCTCGGCACCGCCGGCACGGGCAAGACGCTGCTCGCGCTTGCGGCCGGCCTCGCGCAGGTCATGGACCAGCAGCGCTACCGCGAGATCATCATGACGCGTGCCACCGTGAGCGTCGGCGAGGACATCGGTTTCCTGCCCGGCACCGAGGAGGAGAAGATGACGCCATGGATGGGTGCGCTGACCGACAATCTCGAAGTGCTGACCCATCCGCAGGAAGGAGGCTCCTGGGGCCGCGCCGCGACCAACGACCTGCTGGCCTCGCGTATCAAGATCCGTTCGATGAATTTCATGCGTGGCCGCACGTTCCTCAGTCGCTACGTCATCATCGACGAGGCGCAGAACCTGACGCCCAAGCAGATGAAGACCCTGCTCACGCGCGCGGGCCCGGGCACCAAGATGATCTGCCTCGGCAACGTGGAGCAGATCGACACGCCCTACCTCACCGAGACCACCTCGGGCCTGACCTACGCGGTGGATCGGTTCAAGGGCTGGTCGCACAGCGGCCACATCACGCTGCGCCGCGGCGAGCGTTCGCGCCTCGCCGACTTCGCTTCCGAAAACCTCTGAGCCGCCGTGGCGACAAAAAAAAACGGGGCGAATCGCCCCGTCAAAAGCCCTGTAGCTGTGTCACGAAAAAATCAGAAGGGATAGGTCCACAGCGCTTCGACCTCGAGCAGCCGACCGTCGAGGTCCTCGTCGGCGAACGAAGGGGCGCCAAGGAACAGCTGCACCGGTGAATAGCTGGCGACGAGCTGCCACCAGCCCCAGGCGGTGGAGCGTCGTTCGAAGGCAAGGCTCCAGTTGACGTCGGAATAGCGATTGGCCAAGGCGTTGTCGAGCACGGCGGACGTCGGACGCGGCTGTTGCTGGGTCGAATAGCGCAGAGTGAAGAGTGTGTCCGCGCTGGGCTGCCAACCGAGTTGCGCGCCGTAAACCGTCAGGTCGCGCCAGCCGAAGTCCGGCGAATCCCCATCACCCAGCAGCGACAGGAATTCGCGCGGCAACGTGGCGCTGGTGAACGCCCGGATATCGCCGTAGGCGATCCGCGATGCGTCGACCCCGAACTGCAGGCGCGGCGCGATCTGCCAATCGAACCCCACGGTCGCGACTGCCGGCATGTCAAAATCGGCGGCATCGGCGTAGACGCCACGGACCGACTTCAGCGGATCCATGTCGATGCGTGACTGGTACGCCACGCGATAGGAAAGCGTCGACGACAGCCCGTCGCGCCAGGCGATGGACGCGCCCTGCCCGGTCGATGTTTCGCTGTTGTTGAGCGCGACGATGCTGTCGCTGATACCGGTGCCGAATCCCCAGCTGGCATATTGCTGGCGCGCGAACAGCGCGGTCACGCTCAGCGCTGCGTCGTCGCCGAACGACTGGGTGATGCCGGGCGCGAGGAGACTGCGCTCGAGACCGGGACCGAAGCGCGGAACCAGCGACGGCGAGGCGTCGAGTCCCTGCACGCCCTGCACTCTCCGATTTGCTCTCAGCGAGAAACTGAGGTCGGGGAGGATCGTCTCGATCAGACTCGCCGAAGCCAGCGCAGCCACGGGACTTCCGGTGTCGAAAACCGTGGGCGCCGAATGCCGCTGCTCCGCCCAGTCGTACTCCGGCAACATGCGCGACACCGCGTAGCCGCTCCAGGCGCCGAGATCGCTGGCACGCGCCGGCGCCACGCTCGCAAGCGACGCCAGGACAGCGATTGCCATCGGAGAAACGAGCGGTCGGAATTGAGTCGGCACGAAGCGGATATCCATCCTGTTGCGAATTCGCTGCAAGCATTGTCAATTTGCGACACCCTGTCAACCTAATGTGAAGTAAAACCTTGCCCTTTCAGCAATTGCAGATCGTTGCCCGCCTGATTGTCGACGCCGCATGTGTTGTCTTTCCGCAACAAATAGTCGCCGGGAGCACTCGTAGATGACGCGTACAACGGTAACCCGTGCTGCCAGGCCCGCGGCGACGCCGCCCGTTGTTCTCACCATCGCCGGTTCGGATTCCGGCGGCGGCGCTGGTATCCAGGCAGATCTCAAGACGTTCGCCTCGCTCGATTGCCATGGAGTGTCCGCCCTCACCGCGCTCACTGCCCAGGACACGCGCCACGTCTCGTCGGTGTGGGTCGTGCCGGGCGACATGCTTCGAGCGCAGCTCGACGTCCTGTTCGGCGACTTCGATATCCGCGCGGTCAAAACCGGCATGCTCGGCGACGCGGCGGTGGTACGTGAAGTCGCGGCGGCACTGAGGCGGTTCGCCCCCGCAAACATCGTCGTGGACCCCCTCA
>JBBRIE010000172.1:0-6594 GCA_038221545.1 Lysobacterales bacterium | reverse complement strand
GCGCAGGAATTCGCGCGGCATGCGCAGCCCCGAGATCGGGAAGTTCTGCACGGCGCGCTGGGTCTGGGCGCCGTACAGCGCGTCGGCCGGCACCTGCATGTCGCCCATGCTGTCGCGTTCGACGCGGAATTTGCTGCTCATGAAGACCGATCCCCTTTTCGCCCTTGAGAGGCTGGCGAGTATAGAACCGCGGCGGCCACGCCCCGTTACACTTCGCTGCGCGCTCCAAACGACTTTCGCAATGACCGACCCTCTGCTTGCCCTCTCTCCGCTGGATGGGCGCTACGCCGGGAAACTCGAGGCGCTGCGACCGATCCTGTCGGAATTCGGACTGATCCGGGCGCGCGTCCGGGTGGAGGTGGAGTGGCTGCTCGCGCTCGCCGCGAATCCGGCGATCACCGAGCTGCGGAGTTTCCCGGACGCGGACATGGCTTCGCTGCGCAAGCTGGCAGAAGACTTTTCGCTCGAAGACGCCCAGCGCATCAAGACCATCGAAGCCACCACGAACCATGACGTCAAGGCGGTCGAGTACTGGCTGAAGGAGCGCATGGCGCAGGACGCCGCGCTCGCTCCCGCCCGGGAGTTCGTGCATTTCGCCTGCACCTCGGAGGACATCAACAACCTTGCGTACGCGTTGCTGCTGCACCGGGCGCGCGATCAGGTGCTCGAGCCGCTCCTCGCGGCGCTGGCCGACGACTTGCGCAGTTTCGCCCACGCGCACGCAGACCAGCCGCTCCTCTCCCGCACCCACGGCCAGGCGGCGTCGCCCACCACGGTCGGCAAGGAATTCGCCAATGTCGTGGCGCGCATCGAGCGCCAACTGGGAAGGCTACGGAGCTTGACCGTGCCCGGCAAGATCAATGGGGCCGTGGGCAATTACAACGCGCACGTCGCCGCGTATCCGGAGATCGACTGGCCCGCGTTCGCGCGCACGTTCGTCGAGTCGCTCGGCCTCGAGTTCAACGCCTACACCACGCAGATCGAACCGCACGACGCGATCGCGGAACTGTGCGACACGACGCGCCGGATCGGCACGATCGGCATCGACCTTTGCCGCGATCTCTGGGGTTACATCGCGCTCGGCTATTTCCAGCAGACGGTCAAGGCCGGCGAAGTCGGTTCGAGCACGATGCCACACAAGGTCAACCCGATCGATTTCGAGAACGCCGAAGGCAACTTCGGCCTCGCCAATGCCCTGTTCGAGCATCTCTCCGGCAAGCTGCCGATTTCGCGATTTCAGCGCGACCTCACGGACTCGACGGTACTGCGCGCGCTCGGCACGGCATTCGGGCACTTCGCCGTGGCCTGCGGCTCGCTGCGGCGCGGGCTCGGCAAGCTGCGCATCGATGCCGCGCGTCTGGACGCGGACCTCGACACTGCCTGGGAGGTGCTCGCCGAGCCGATCCAGACCGTGATGCGCCGCCACGGGCTGCCGGAGCCCTACGAGCAATTGAAGGCGCTCACCCGCGGGCGCGGGATTACGCGCGATTCATTGCGCGAATTCATCGAGTCGCTCGACCTGCCGCACGACGCGAAGCGCCGACTGCTCGAGTTGAGTCCTGCGACTTACACCGGCCTCGCCTCGACTCTCGCTCGTGGGATCTAGCCCGCCCCGCCGGAATGGGTCCCCGGGATGAGCAGGCCAGTTACCGCATTGCCGATTGAGGTCGACGGGCGGGACGCGCCGCCGCTCGGCATGTCTCCGAAAAAATTCCTGCGCAATTACTGGCAGCGTCACCCGCTGCTGGTACGCGGCGCATTCGGGGATTTTGTTGCGCCACTCGATGCCAATGATCTCGCCGGCCTCGCCTGCGAACCGATCGCGAGTGCGCGCCTCATCACGCACGACCGCGCCGCGGATGGCTGGACGGTCGAGACCGGCCCCTTCACCGAAGAGCGCTTCGCCAACACGCCCGAACGCGACTGGACACTGCTGGTGCAGGACTGCGACAAGCTCCTCGCCGAGGTCGATGAGTTGCTGCAGCCGTTCCGGTTCCTCCCCGACTGGCGAGTCGACGATGTGATGGTGAGTTACGCCGCCCCTGGTGGTTCGGTCGGCGCCCACGTGGACCTGTACGACGTATTCCTGCTACAGGCGCTTGGCCGGCGCCGCTGGCAGATCGACACCCGCCCAGGCAGTTCCCGCGTGTTCCGGACAGATGTGGAACTCAAGATGCTGCGCGAGTTCGAGCCGACGCACGACTGGATACTCGAGCCCGGCGACATGTTGTATCTGCCACCGGATGTGCCGCATCACGGCGTCGCGGTGGACGATTGCCTGACCTGTTCCATCGGCATGCGCGCGCCTTCCCTGGCCGAACTGGTGACGGATGCGGCCGAGTACGTCGCGGACCGCACCGCGGAGTCCCTGCGCCTGCGGGACGGGACGCGGGAACTCGCACGCGATCCCGCGTTGATCCCCGACGAGGTCATCGCCGAGGTCCGCACGGCACTGCGCGAAGCCACGCAACTGGGCGACGCGGAATTCTCGGAATGGTTCGGTACCTTCATCACGCGCTATCGCTCCGCTCACGAGATCTCGCCTCCACCCGAGACGCCGAGCCTGCCCGAACTTCGCGCGGCCATCGCACGCGGTGCTGCGTTGCATCGCCATCCGTGGAGCCGCTTCGCGTGGCAGTCGCGGACAGGCGGCGCGCGGCTGTATTTTGCGGGTCAACCCTTTGATGCCACGAAGCGGATGGCGCGCTTGCTGCAGTCGCGGAAGCATTACTCCTCCGCGCATGCGGGCCCGTTGACCCCGGACGACTGGATGACCTTGCACGCGTTGCTCGCAGCAGGCCACCTGGTGCTCGGCGACGGCACGGAGGACGACGCACAGTGACCGCGAAGCGGGAGGATGAGCCGGGTTTCCATGTGGAACTGGCGGACTGGGCGAACGAGGCCGATCGCGCGCGGTTGATTGCCGTGCGGCACGCGGTTTTCATCGTCGAACAGCGCGTGCCCGAAGAGATGGAATGGGACGCAACCGATGCGACCTCGCAACACGTCCTCGCGCTCGACGACCAGACCAGCAAGCCCGTGGGATGCGGTCGCCTGACTCCGGAGTGCACGATCGGCCGCATGGCCGTACTTGACCACTGGCGCGGCCGGGGCGTCGGAGCGGCGTTGATGCGGACACTGCTCGAGCAGGCTCGCGCCCGCGCAATGGCGTCGGTCTCGCTGCATGCGCAAACCCACGCGATCGACTTCTACCGTGGCTTTGGCTTCATTGCCGAGGGCAGTGAGTACCTCGAGGCGGGCATCGCGCACCAGACCATGCGCAAGAGCATTCCCGCGCCCGACCGGCCGGACCGCACCCCAGTTGCATTCGACCGACACTCGATCAATTCGCTGGACGAGGCCGCGCAGTGGATCGACCGGATCGCGGCGCAGGCACGCCACCGCCTGTCGATCTTCAGCCTTGACGGAGACCCGCCGCTGCTGGCTCGACCGGCTTTTGTCATGGAAGTCCAGCGGATAGCGCTGTCGGGCCGTGGCGCGCTGGTCCGCCTTCTGCTCCGCGAAACGCGCCGCATGGCGCGCGATGGACACCGGCTGCTCGAACTGTCACGGCGACTGCCGAGCTTCATTGAAATCCGCCAGGTGGACGTCGATGAGTCCGGGCTCGACAACGATGCGTTCGTGCTCGACGACACCGGAGGCTGGTACTGGCAGCCGCGCCCCGACAGCTTCCACGCGGAAGCCTCGCCGCACGATCCCGGTCGCGCGGCGGAGCTCATCACCCGCTTCGAACACCACTGGCAGCGCGCACAGCCGGATCCCGCCCTGCGGCGGCTCGGGCTCTAGCTTCAGGTTCGATTCGAGCCTGCACGGCAACGGACGGTATACTTGCGGGCTATCGCGCGCCCCTGCGGCGCGTATCTTTTTGTCCCGGCGTGCGTCGACGCGCCCACAGAGGCAGGTCCGCGCGTGAGTTCGAATCGCCAGCGCTTCTTCGATTCCTCGCATCTTGCGGGCGGCAACGCCGACTACGCTGAAACACTGTACGAGCAGTTCCTCGAAGACCCCGACAGCGTGCCGGTCGACTGGCGGCGCTACTTCGACGCGCTGCCGGAAGGACCGCGCGACATTGCACATGGCCCGATCCAGGCGGCGTTCGCCGAGCGCGTCAGCGGCCAGCGCAGCAGCGGTCCCGCCTCAAGCGCCGTCGACGCCAAGCAGAGCGCCGTCGCGCGCCTCATCACTGCCTACCGTTCGCGGGGCCATCTCGCGGCCAGGCTCGATCCGCTCGGCCTGACCAATCCGCCGCCTGCCGCCGACCTCGGACTTGCCTTCCACGGGCTTGCTGAAAGCGATCTCGACAGCGAATTCGACACCGGATCGCTGGGCGCGCCGCCCCGCCTGAGCCTGCGCGCGATCCTGGAGCTGCTCAAGGCCACGTACTCCGCGACCATCGGCGCCGAGTTCATGCACATTGCCGACACGGCCCAACGGATGTGGATGCACCAGCGGCTTGAAAAGGCAGCGGGCAATTTCGCCCTGTCGACCGAGGAGAAAACACGCGCACTCGAGCGCCTCACGGCGGCCGAGGGCATCGAACGCTTTCTCCACACCAAGTACGTCGGCCAGAAGCGCTTTTCGCTGGAAGGCGGGGAGAGCCTGATCCCGCTGATGGACATGCTGCTGCAGCGCGCCGGCGCCGACGGCGTCAAGGAAATCGTCATCGGCATGGCGCATCGCGGCCGGCTCAATGTGCTCATCAATACGCTCGGCAAGGCCCCGAGCCTGGTGTTCAACGAGTTCGAAGGCAAGTTCGACCACCCGGAGGACCCGGCGCACTCCGGTGACGTGAAATACCACATGGGTTTTTCATCCGACATCGCCACCGCAGGCGGCCCCCTGCATCTGGCGCTCGGTTTCAATCCTTCGCATCTCGAGATCATCGATCCGGTGGTGACGGGGTCAGTGCGCGCACGCCAGACCCGGCGGCGCGACACTGCGCGCCGCCAGGTGCTCCCGATCCTGATCCATGGCGACGCCGCGTTCGCAGGCCAGGGCGTGGTGATGGAACTGCTGCAGATGTCGCAGGCGCGCGGCTTCACGGTCGGCGGCACGGTGCACATCGTCATCAACAACCAGGTCGGATTCACCATCAGCCGGCCCGACGACGCACGTTCAACGCTGTACTGCACCGACGTCGCGAAGATGATCAGCGCACCCGTGCTGCACGTGAATGGCGACGACCCGGAAGCCGTGCTGTTCTGCGCCCAACTCGCGCACGACTTCCGCCACGCGTTCAAGCGCGACGTGGTCGTGGACCTGGTCTGCTATCGCCGCCACGGCCACAACGAGGCGGACGAACCGGCGGCCACGCAACCGCTCATGTACCAAAATATCCGCGCGCGCAAGACGACGCGCGAGTTGTACGCCGAACGCCTGCTGGCGGAGGGCACGATCCAGCCCGACGCCGCGCAGACCATGGTCGACGCCTATCGCGCCAAGCTGGTTGCGGGCGATTCGGTGGCGGATCTCGCGCAGGCGGAACCCGGACCGCCCTCCTGGGGATGGAGCGCATACCTCGAAGGCACGCTCGCAAGTCCCGCCGAGACCGGCGTGCCGGCGGACCGGCTGGCTACGCTCGCGCAGACGATCTGCCGGGTGCCGGACGATTTCAAACTGCAATCGCGTGTTGCCAAGGTCTACGCCGACCGCTTGAAGATGGCCGCGGGCGAACAAGCCATGGACTGGGGATTCGCCGAGAACCTCGCGTACGCGTCGCTGCTCGCCGACAGCTTCAAGTTGCGACTGGTGGGGCAGGACACGGGCCGCGGCACCTTCTTCCATCGCCACGCCGTGCTGCATGACCAGACCACCGGGCGCACCGCAATGCCGCTCGCGGCGCTGGCGCCGCACCCGGATGATCTCGAGATCATTGATTCGCTGCTGTCCGAAGAAGCCGTGATGGCTTTCGAGTACGGATTCGCCACCACCGATCCCAATACGCTGGTCATCTGGGAAGCGCAGTTCGGCGATTTCGCCAATGGCGCGCAGGTCGTGATCGACCAGTTCCTGTCGTCGGGCGAAGCCAAGTGGGGCCGCCTGTCGACGCTGACCCTCTTCCTGCCGCATGGCTACGAGGGCCAGGGACCGGAGCATTCCTCCGCGAGGCTCGAACGCTTCCTGCAGTTGTGCGCCCTGGAAAACATGCAGGTCGTGGCACCCACCACACCGGCACAGATGTTCCACCTCATCCGGCGCCAGATGGTGCGCGGGACGCGCAAGCCGCTGGTGGTAATGACGCCCAAGTCGATGCTGCGGCACAAACTCTCGGTGTCGGTGCTGGCGGACCTCACGACCGGCAGCTTCCGGAACATGATCGGCGACACCAATGCACGCGGCGGCAAGCAGGTCGATCGCGTGGTGCTCTGCAGCGGCAAGGTCTACTGGGACCTGTTCGAGGCCGCGCAGTAGGAAGGGATCGAAAATGTCGGACTGGTGCGCGTCGAACAGCTCTATCCGTTCCCGCGCCAGGAGGTTCGCCTCGAGCTCGAACGCCTGGGATCGCCGCGCTGCATCGTGTGGTGCCAGGAAGAGCCGATGAACCAGGGTGCCTGGTACCAGGTCCAGCACCAT
>JBBRIE010000171.1:0-6681 GCA_038221545.1 Lysobacterales bacterium | reverse complement strand
GTCGCCCGTGTCGGCAATGAGCAGGTAGTGGCGGCCTGCGCGCGTGAACGGGGCGAGATCTTCCCAATCGATGTTGCGGACGCCCTCGACGTCGAACCCCGCGAGCTTGCGTCCGCGCGTCGAGAGCGCGAACAATCGCGCCGGGTTGCCGCTGTCGTTGACCGCCCACAGCACGTTTTTGTGTCGCCGCGCGACGGAGAGTCCGCTGATTTCGGACAGATCGGCGTCGACCACGATACCCACTGCCTCGGGCGCCGCCAGGCCGTGGCTGGCTGCGCGAGCTTCAGCGTGCCATGCGCAGGCGCCGAGCAGCGGCGCGAGCAAAGCGAAGACGGAAACGTGACCGCGAAAAGCCGCCACCGAACCCATCAGCGGTCGGTCCCCGACGTGGCCTGCCGCGACTCGGGCAGCGGCGACGCCGCGACGATCTCGGTCGCGCCGAGCAGGCTTACGCTCTGGTAAAAGCCGACCGGATCGCCGTCACCGACGCTGAACGCAATGTGCCCCGCGTCGAAACCCCGCAACGCAGCGTCGAAACTCCGCCAGGCACCGTCAACCCAGGCCTGGGTCCATGCATGCGGCACGAACACGCGTTCGCGGCCGACGTACTCGGGTGCGAATGCGAGGCCGCTCACGACGCGCGATGGAATGCCGATGCTGCGCGCCATTGCGGCGAGCAGCAATGCATGCTCGGTACAGTCGCCTTCGCCCGAATCTGCGGTTTCGGCTGCCGAGGCGTATCCGACGCTGAGGTTCTTGAGACGAACGTGCGAGCGCACGGCCGACTCGAGCAGCCGCATGCGTTCGAGATCGGAAAACTTGCTGCCCTCCGCCACGCGGGCGAGACGCTGGACGTCGGCATCGCCGGACTGGAGCCACGCTGTCGGCCGCGTATCCGCGATCGTCGGCACCGCCACGTCGCGGTCGACCGCGGCGGGTGAAACCACGACTTCCCAGGTGCGGTCCGCACCCGCGATCTCGCGGACGCGCTGTTGCGCCGTGTCGATCAGCCGCGTCGCGCCCGCACTCTCGGCGAGGCGAATGCGATAGCGCATCGGTCGGTGGAGTGCGCGATGGTCCAACGCCGGGGGAGCAGGCACCAGCGTCCTCGCGAGCACGTCGGCGGGCTGGTTGGGCGCGAGGGCGCACGCCCGGTCGCACGCCAGCATTTCGAGCCAGACGCCAAGCAGAGGAACGCGGATGCGCCGCGGGCGGTGTCCGGAGTCGACCCACACGATGCCTTCGATGCGTGCGCTGGCGATCTCGATGGACTGCTCCTTGCGCACCAGGGTTTCGCTGTCGCCGGCGAGCGTCACGCGCTCCGGTCCGATGACGAGCAGGTGCGTGGTCGCAGACGACAGGGAGTCGCCGAGGAAGGTCGGAATTGCGACGCGCGTGCCCGGCGCGAGACCCGCCCGTACCTCCAGCAGCCGCGCACCTTCGCTCAACACCGCGCCCGCGGGCCAGGCGATGCTGCGAGTGCTGACCACTTCGCCGTTCCTTTGCTCGACCGTCAGCTTGCCTTGCGCATCGATCCGGCCGCGGGTTTCGCTGACCGATCCGCCCATGCGCGTGCGCGATTCGAAAGCCAGCGGTACGCCCGCCACCGTCTCGGTGTGAACTTCGATGCTTTCGAAGGTCATCGGCGTTCCGGAGCGGTCGATTTCGAAACGCGTGGTCGCGGTCGTGGACACGCGCTGTCCGGTGACTTCGCGCACCGAATGCAGGTGGCCGATCTTCCTGCCCTCGAGCGTGACCTTCATCCACGACTCTTCCCGCGCAACGGCGTCGATCGAGGATGCGGGGCGCGCGGCGGACATCGCGCAGACGCAGGCGAGCAGCAGGCAAGCGGCGGCGCGTCCGGCGCCGCGGCTGAAGCGGTTTCCTTGCATTCGCACATTCTGCCAGCACCGCGGCGCTGCGCGCGCGTGGCGGCGACTAAACTACGGCCTTCGCAGGTCGGAGCAGCAGTCGATGGAGTGGGGAACGCCGTTGACCGGTCGCGCGGCACGCCTGTTGCTTCTCGGCGCAGGCGAACTCGGCCGCGAGGTCGCCATCGAGGCGCAGCGCCTCGGAATCGAGGTGGTTGCAGCCGATCGCTACGCGAACGCGCCGGCCATGGCAGTGGCGCATCGCGCGCACGTACTCGACATGCTCGACGGCGATGAATTGCGCGACCTGATTTCCCGCGAACGACCGACCTGGGTGGTGCCCGAGATCGAGGCGATCCACACCGCGACCCTGGTATCGATGGAGCGGGAAGGTCTGCACGTGGTCCCCAGCGCACGCGCGACGCACCTGACGATGGATCGCGAAGGCATCCGCAGGCTGGCGGCCGAAGAGCTCGGTCTGCCGGTGTCACCCTATCGATTCGTCGACGATGTCGCGGCGTACCGGCGCGCCGTCGCCGAACTCGGGCTGCCCTGCGTGGTCAAGCCGCTCATGAGTTCGTCCGGCCGCGGGCAGAGCATCGTGCGCACACCGGATGCGGTCGACTCCGCGTGGCAGCACGCGCAGGACGGCGGACGCGCGGGCTCTGGTCGGGTCATCGTCGAGGGATTCGTGGCCTTCGATCGCGAAATCACCCTGCTGACGGTGCGGCACGCCGGCGGCACGTCGCTGTGCGCGCCCATCGGCCACCTGCAGGTCGACGGGGACTACCGCGAATCCTGGCAGCCTGAAACGTTGACGCCGGCAGTGGCGGAGGAATGCGCGCGCATCGCGACCGAGATCACCGCGGCCCTCGGCGGTGCGGGCATGTTCGGCGTGGAACTGTTCGTCGCCGGCGACAAGGTGCTGTTTTCCGAAGTGTCGCCGCGCCCCCACGATACCGGCCTGGTAACGCTAGTCTCGCAGGAGCCGAACCAGTTCGAACTGCACGTGCGCGCCATCCTCGGCCTGCCCATCCCGTCGATCGCGCAGCGGGGCCCATCGGCGTCGTGCGCGATTCTCGCCACCGGCCATGGCGTGCCGTATTTCTCGGGCATGCGCGACGCGCTGCGCGAACCGCACACGGCGATTCGACTATTCGGAAAGCCACGGGTGGATGGACACCGGCGGGTGGGTGTCGCACTCGCGCGAGGCGACGACGTTGCCGCGTCGCGCGCGAAGGCCCGCCGCGTCGCGACGTTGATCGATATCCGGTTCGAGCCAGGAGAGGAGCCATGAACGACCTGCGGTACGCGGTTTTCCTGTTTCCCTCGGCGCTGACGGAACTCGGTGCTGCGCTCGACCCCTACCTGCAGGACGGACCCGGCGGTCGGCACGTGCTGTGCAGCGAGATCGATTCCGGGGGCGCCCTGTTCGAGATGAAGGTCCATGGGCTCAACGAGCAGGGCGGCGTGCTCGAACTCGAACTCATGGTTCCGGTCGGCATGGTCAAGCTCGTGATCGCGGTGCAGCAGGACGCGCGCTTCGGCTTTGTGCGGAAACCGAAAAGTCTCGCCGCCGCAGGCGAAGCGCCGGCCGCGACCCCCAGCGAAGTCTCGCTGCCGGCCGCGCCGGTCGACTGATCCGCCGCCCTGGCGGGCGTGGCGCGGGCGCATCACCCGGTGCGGTCGACCCAGCCGGTGGACTCGAGTCGTTCCTGGGGTCGGAAGCGCTCCTTGTAGTGCATGTCGGCATGGCGATCGAGCCAGTAACCGAGATACAGGTGCGGGAGTCCGAGGGTCCGCGTCAGCGCGATCTGCGACAGGATCGCGAACGTGCCGAGCCCGCGTGCCGCATGTGTCCTGGCGGGTTCGAAGAACGTGTATACCGCGGAACATCCGGTCCGCGTGATGTCGGTTACGGCAACCGCGACCAACCGGCTGCCGCCGCGGACGACGAGGAACCTGGTGCCCGACCACGCCGTCAGGAACATGTCGGCGAATTCTCCCGCATCGCTCGTGAACATGCCGCTCCGGGGATGCCGGCTCTCGAGATACCGCTGGTACAGATCGAGCACCTCGGCGTCTGGACTCGCAGGAGTGAGCTGCACCGAGAGATCCGCGTTGCGCGCCAGGCAGCGTCGTTGCGAGCGATCGGCGCGAAACTCCGCCACGGGGATGCGCACCGGGACGCAGGCATTGCAGGCATCGCAACGGGGCCGGTAGATCGTGTCGCCGCTGCGCCGGAATCCCGCCGCAAGCAATCCGGGATACACCGCGCCGGGTGGCGTGGACGCGGCATCGAGCAACACGTTGCGCGCCGTCCGTTCGGGCCAGTAGCCGCAGGCGTGCGCGGCCGTGCTCAGCAGGCGCACCGTGCGTGGCTGCGCTACGGAGGACATGCTGAGGCTAAAAGAGGCCGAACAGTCGCGCGGCGAACACGGCCACGGCCAGCGCGCACGCGCCCAACAGGTACAGGCGCAGGCGCGATGGCTTGCCGGGGCGGGCGAACGCGGCGGTGGGAGGCGTGTAGTTGTAGTCCGGCGAACGCGTGGTCGGCACCACGTCGGCATCGCGCAGGATTTCCCGCGCCCGCGCGAGATCGTCCGGACGGACCCACACCTGCGGCCACTGGGCCTTGGTCTGGCGATCGCTGTACGGCATGTGATTACGATCCCAGCCTTCTGCCCAACGCTTGCGGTTGCTGACGATCGGCTCGACGCCGCCGATGCGCAGCAAAGCCACCACGCGATCGACATTGTCGAGGCGGGGCGACGCGAAAATCTGGCGCATGCCTCAAGCCTCCTTCTGGCCGAGCGAAGTAAGTCGGATCAAGCCTTCCTGCGCCGTCGACGCGACCAGCTCACCGGCGCGGGTGTAAAGGCTGCCGCGCGCGAGTCCGCGTGCGCCCTGAGCGCTCGGACTGTCGCACGAATAGAGCAGCCATTCGTCGATGCGGAACGGACGATGGAACCAGATTGCATGATCCAGGCTCGCCATCTGCACGTCGGGCTGGAAGTAGGAGATGCCGTGCGGCAACGTCGCGGTTCCCAGCAGGTGGAAATCCGTGGCGTATGCCAGCATCGCCCGGTGCAGCACCGGCGCATCGCCGATCGGCGCGACGAGCCGGAACCAGACTTGCTGGAACGGCGGCCGCTTCGGCCGCCGCAGCTCGTCGCGGGGGTACACGTGGCGGAATTCGAAGGGGCCTTCGAGCGTCAGCCAGCGCAGCAGCTTCGCCGGCAAACGCGCCAGCATCTCGGGCGGCAATGCATCGGGAGGATCGAGGTCTTCGGGCATCGGCACTTCGGGCATCGACAACTGGTGCTCGACGCCTGGCTCCACGATCTGGAACGACGCCGCCATCACGAAGATGGGCTCGCCGTGCTGGATCGCGACGATTCGCCGAACCGAGAAGCTCTTGCCGTCGCGCGCGGTTTCCACCTGGTACACGATCGGCGCCTTGATGTCGCCCGCACGCAGGAAATAGGCGTGCAGCGAATGCACCTTCCGCTCCGGCTCCACCGTCTGCTGTGCGGCGGAGAGCGCCTGGCCGAGCACCTGCCCGCCGAACACGTAGTTGGTGCCGATGTCGCGGCTGGCGCCGCGGAAGAGCTTGTCCTCGATCCTCTCGAGCGCGAGGAGTTCGACCAGTTCCTCCACCACCGTCGCGTGCGAGGCCGAGGTCACGAGGCAGTCGCCGGGTCAAGGCGTTCCAGCCGGCTGGCAGCGAGCACCTCCGCCCAGGGGAACATCGGGCCGGGATCCCGCTTGCGGTAAACCTCGAGGGCGGGATCGTCGCTTGCCGGTACGGTCCCGCGGTCGAGGTCTTCATGGCCTGCGATGAAGCGCAGTTGTGGCAAGTTCGCCTCGAGTTCCCGCAACAGGTCGAGAAGCGCTCCGATCTGCGCGAGCGGATAGGAGTCCGTCAGCACCTGTCGGCGCGAGTCGTACCAGTCGGGATAGCGGCCGTTGTTCACGAGTTCGATGCCGATCGATCGCACGTTGTAGCCACGTGTGTGGTGCGCCACCCGCTCGACGGGCACGTACCGGCAAATGGATCCATCGCGGTCCACGTAGAAGTGGCCGCAGAAACCCGTGCCGCGCGAAGTGTCCTGGACCCGCTCGCCGAATTCGCGGGCGGTCGCGAGATCCGGGAGTTCGGTGCAATGGATCACCACGAGATCGATGTCCCGGGCGGGGCGCGCATCCAGCAGCGCCGCATAGGGCAGGGGTCGTTCACTGATTTCGGGGGGAATCGGCATCTTCGCGAGGGCATTCAAGGCGGCGGCACGGCGGGAACGGAAGCGCCGCGATGCTAACATCGGGCGATGTCCGCATCGGTCGAGCGCACGCATGGACTCACCGCGGCCTGCCGGGACTTTCCGGGATGCGCGCGCGCCAGGTCGTGCGAGTCCGCATGAGCCACGGGCTCGCGATCCTTTCGCATGGCCTCGAATCGGGTCCGGACGCCAGCAAGGTCACCGCGCTGGCGCGCGCAGCCGACGCGGCGGGCTGGCGTTCGGTGCGACCGGATTACCTCGAGTTCGATCGCGGCCGCTCCGAGGCCGCGGTGGCGAACCGCATTGCGCACCTGCTCGCGCACGTGGAACCGGAAGTGCCGCTGGTGCTCGCCGGTTCGAGCCTCGGGGCCTTCATTTCGGCGCGGGCATCGCTGTCGGTGCCGACGGCCGGTCTGTTCCTCATCGCACCGCCGCCGCTGATGCAATGGTATTCGCAGCCGCTGTCGGCGGCGGTCGTCCCGACCACCATCGTGCACGGATGGCGCGATGAACTCATTCCGCTCTTTTCG
>JBBRIE010000170.1:0-6690 GCA_038221545.1 Lysobacterales bacterium | reverse complement strand
TGGCTTCTGAAGGCATGGCCGCACTTGAACTTGCCGCTCGCGGTCTTGCGGAACCGCTTGGCAGCGGCCCGATTGGTCTTGATCTTGATTTTTGGCACGTCGATGCTCCATTGATTTGGTTTGTTGGTTGCCGTCGCGAGCGGTGGACTCCTCGTCCACGCTTTCCGTCCTGCTCGAACCAGCTTTTTGCAGGGCATCCCGCCCGGTTCCTGTCGCGGGCCAGGGAGGGCCCGCCGCAAATCAGACGCGCGAGCGGCTGATGTGCGTGAGGCGAGTCCGGGCCTTGACCTGGCTCGCCGTGTTCGAACCCGTCCAGGATGGACGGTGTTCGGACATTCAACTCTTACGCTTCGGGGCGACCATCATCACCATCTGCCGGCCTTCCAGGCGCGGACGGGATTCGATCGTCACCTCCTCTATTAGATCCGCCTCCAGTTTCTTGGCCATTGCCTCGCCGAGTTCGGCGTGGGCGAGTTCGCGACCGCGGAAGCGGATCGTGATCTTGACCTTGTCGCCTTCGCCGATGAACCGGCGCAGGTTTCGCAGCTTGATCTGGTAATCCCCGTCGTCGGTGGTCGGCCGGAACTTGAGTTCCTTGATCTCCACCTGCTTCTGCTTTTTCTTGGCGAGGTTTGCCTTCTTCTGCTGCTCGAACCGGAACTTGCCCCAATCCATGATCCGGCACACCGGCGGATCGCCGTTGGGCTGGATTTCCACCAGATCGAGACCCGCGGCCTGGGCCAGTTGCAGCCCTTCGTCGCGGCTCATCACGCCCGCCTGTTCGCCCTCTGCGTCGATGACGCGGATGCGCAGCGCGCGGATTTCCAGGTTCTTCTTGGTCTTCTTGTCGTCTGTAACGATTCGCGCACCCTCCAAAGGCCTTAACGCCAAACGGGCCGAGCCCCCGGCTCGACCCACGAATTCTCAGTTCAACTGCCGAGCAGTTCCCGTACCTGATCCGGCAGCATGCTGCCCAGATCGTCCCCGGTGCGGGAGCGCACCGCGAGGGTGCCGGAATCGCGTTCGCGATCGCCAGCGACCAGCAGGAGCGGCACTTTCTGCAACGTATGCTCGCGAATCTTATATCCGATTTTCTCGTTGCGCAAATCGGACTCGACCCGGAAGCCTTGATTCCGCAGCATTTTCACCTGTTCGGCCACGTATTCGGCCTGGGAGTCGGTGATATTCATCGCCACGGCCTGCACCGGCGCGAGCCATACCGGCAGGTTGCCGGCGAAATGCTCGATCAGGATCCCTATGAACCGCTCCATGGAACCCACGATCGCCCGGTGCAGCATCACCGGATGCCGGCGGGTGCTGGTTTCGTCGACGTACTCGGCGCCGAGCCGCTCGGGCATCATGAAATCGACCTGCATCGTGCCCACCTGCCAGCTGCGGCCGATGGAATCACGCATGTGGTACTCGATTTTCGGTCCGTAGAAAGCACCCTCGCCCGGCAACTCCTCCCATTCGACGCCGCACGCGGACAAGGCGGCACGAAGCGCGCCCTCGGCGCGGTCCCACGTCGCGTCGTCGCCCAGCCGGGAATCGGGGCGCAGCGCCAGCTTCAGCGCGATATCGGTGAACCCGAACTTCCCGTAAACCGCCATGGCCTGCCGGTGGAAGGCCGTGACCTCGCCTTCGACCTGGTCGGGGGTGCAAAAGATGTGTCCGTCGTCCTGCGTGAAGGCGCGAACCCGCATGAGGCCGTGCAATGCACCGGAAGGTTCGTTGCGCGTGCAGGCACCGAATTCCCCGTAGCGGATCGGCAGGTCGCGGTAACTGTGCAGGCCCGCGTTGTAGACCTGCACATGGCCCGGGCAATTCATCGGTTTCACGGCATACGTGCGCTTCTCCGATTCGGTGAAGAACATGTTGTCCTTGTAGTTGTCCCAGTGTCCCGAGGCTTTCCACAGGCTCACATCGAGGATTTGCGGGCAACGCACTTCCTGATAGCCCGATTCGCGGTACACGCCACGCATGTACTGCTCCACCGCCTGCCACAGTTGCCAGCCGCGCGGATGCCAGAACACCATGCCCGGTGCTTCTTCCTGCTGGTGGAAGTAGTCGAGTTGGCGGCCGATTTTGCGATGGTCGCGCTTGTCGGCCTCTTCCATGCGGTGGATGTAGGCATCGAGCTGCTTCTTGTCCGCCCATGCGGTGCCGTAGATACGCTGCAGCTGTTCATTCTTCGAGTCGCCGCGCCAGTAGGCGCCCGACACCCTTGTCAACTTGAATACCTTGAGAAACCGCGTGTTCGGCACGTGGGGGCCGCGACACATGTCCACGTATTCCTCGTGGTGATAGAGCCCCATCGCCTGTTCGTCGGGCATGTCGTCGATCAGCCGCAGCTTGTAGTCCTCGCCGCGTTCGCGAAAGGTCGCGATGGCCTCCGCTCGCGGGGTCATGCGCTTGACGACTTCGTAGTCCTTCGCGATGAGCTCGGACATGCGCTGCTCGATCGCAACGAGATCGTCCGGAGTGAACGGCCGTTCGCTCCAGATGTCGTAGTAGAAACCGTCCTCGATCACCGGGCCGATCACCATCTTCGCGTTCGGGAACAACTGCTTCACGGCGTGCCCGACGAGATGGGCAGTGGAATGGCGGATGATCTCGACGCCCTCGGCGTCCCTGGCCGTCACGACGCGCACGGAAGCGTCGCGCTCGATCCGGTCGCTGGCGTCGACCAGCTTGCCGTCGACGGCGCCGGCGATCGTCGCCTTGGCGAGGCCAGGCCCGATCGACTGCGCGATTTCCATCACCGTCACCGGCTGGTCGAATTCGCGGCGACTGCCGTCTGGCAGGGTAATTGCGATCATCGGCTTGTTTCTCTGTTCCAGATTCGACGCGGGGAGCCGCGGCAACAAAAAAGGCGCCGCGGCGCCTCGGAGTGAATCGAAGTCGCGCGGGACAACTCAGGGGTGGTGCGAAATCCGCATGCGTCGGGGGTTGGCTGCGGACACGCGCGATCTTCCATGGCGACCGTATTGCAGGCCCGCAATGCTGTCAAACCACGCTTCCGCTAACTTACCCTTCCCGAAATGGAGGCGCCGCATGCCCAGGCAGACCAGGTCCAGACTGTTCCGGTGGAGTTCGCTGCTGCTCCTCATCGCCCCGCTTGCCGGGTGCGGCGACGGATTCCGCGAGTTGATCAATCCTCCGGGCGCCAGCGTGCAGCAGCTGCGCGCGCCTGCGCAGGGTCCCTGGATGGTGACTTTGCGACTCCAGAACTACAGCAATGTCCGGACCGAATTCTCGGGCGTCGATCTGGAGTTCTCGATCGGAGGCGCGCGTGCAGGAAAGCTCGCACTGGGTGCCGGGTTGACGGTCGAAGCCGATTCGGTCGAACTCGTGCAGCTCGAGTTGACGCCGAGCGATGCGGCGCGTGGGGTCCTTGCGGCCCCATCCGTCCGCGACACAGGCATCGCTTACCGTCTCGAAGGCAAGGTGGCGACAAGCGAACCCCGCGGCGGTTATCCGCTCCTCTATGACAGCCGACTCGCCCCGGTACCCGGGCGGCCCGGCGAATTCCGATAGGGAAGAACCCATGAACCGTTACGACGCACCCGTGCGCGAGATGCGCTTCGTCCTGCACGATGTCCTCCGCATCGAACACCAGCTCCAGGAATGCACGGGGACCTCCCCTGCCCGCGAACTGGTCGACGCGGTGCTGGACGAGGCGGCGCGGTTCAGCGCCGAAGTGCTCGCGCCGCTCAATGCGGTCGGCGACGCCGAGGGTTGCGTGCTCGACAAGGGCGACGCCAGCGTGCGCACCCCGGGCGGGTTCCGCAGTGCCTACATGCAATTCGTCGAAGGGGGCTGGAGCGGACTGACCGCGCCCGAGGCGTACGGTGGGCAACACCTGCCGGAAGTGGTGGGAGCCGCGGTCAAGGAAATGATCGATTCGGCCAACCTCGCGTGGGGCACGTATCCCCTGCTGTCGCACGGCGCGACCGAAGCGCTCAAGCACCACGGCGAGGAATGGCAGCGCCAAGTGTTCCTGCGCCCGATCGTCGATGGCCGCTGGACCGGCACGATGTGCCTCACCGAGCCGCACGCCGGCAGCGACCTCGGCATGCTGCGGGCGCGCGCCGAGCCTGCCGCGGACGACACCTACGACATCCACGGGACCAAGATCTTCATCACCGCGGGCGAGCACGATTTGACTGACAACATCGTCCACCTGGTGCTGGCGCGTCTCCCGGACGCGCCGGCTGGAGTCAAGGGAATATCGCTCTTCATCGTTCCCAAGTTCAGGGTCGCGCGCGACGGTACCGTCGGCGCGCGCAATTCGGTGCAGTGCGGTGCCCTCGAGCACAAGATGGGTCTGCGCGGATCGTCGACCTGCGTGATGAACTTCGACGGCGCCAGCGGCTACCTCATCGGTGAGGCGAACCGCGGGTTGCAGGCAATGTTCACCATGATGAACACGGCGCGTCTTGCCGTGGGACTGCAGGGCCTCGGGCTCAGTGAACGCGCGTGGCAAAATTCGTTGCGCTACGCACAGGAACGCCTGCAGATGCGGGCGTTGTCCGGGGCGCGCATGCCGGGCCTGCCCGCGGATCCGATCATCGTCCATCCCGACGTGCGGCGAATGCTGCTGACGCAAAAATCCCTGGTCGAGGCGGGCCGCGTCCTCGTTTACGACGCATGCCTGCAGATCGACCTTGCGGAGAAACATCCGGACCCGGCTGCCCGCGCATTGGCCGAAGCGAGATCGACCTTCCTGACGCCGATCGTCAAGGCCTACCTGACGGAATCGGCGGTCGAGTGCACGTACCACGCGCTGCAGGTATTCGGCGGCCATGGCTACATCGCGGAATCCGGGATGGAGCAACTGGCGCGCGACGCTCGCATCACCACCCTCTACGAAGGCACGACCGGGATCCAGGCGCTCGACCTGCTTGGGCGCAAAGTGCTCGCCAACCAGGGCGCGGAACTCGGTCGCTGGCTCGCCGAAGTGGAGGTTGCTTGCGCGCTCGCCAATTCCTCGCCAGCACGATCGGGCTACGCGAATGCGCTGCGGGCAGCCGCCGATCTGCTCGCCGCCGGAGCTTCGCATGTCGCGGTCGACGCGCGCGGGAACGCCGACGAAGTCGGGGCGGCCGCCTATGACTTCCTGATGCTCGCCAGCTATGTGGCGCTCGGATGGTGCTGGTTGCGGATGCTGGAGGCGACCGACGCAGGCGCGGAACACTGCGACAAGGCCGACAAGCACGCGACTGCGGACTTCTTCTTCGCCCGCCTGTTGCCGCGAGCCGCGATGCACGCCGAGTGCATGCGGGGTGGGGTCGGCTCGCTGGACGCGGCCGGCTCGTCGCTGGCGACGCACCGGCAGGATTCGTGAATCTGCGCCCGGGTGACTTCCTCCAGCGAAAGTTGAACGCCTGCACAATTGACCGCGTATCATCAAGACTCGTTTCGGACGATGGGACAGGTTCATGAAAATTTTCTCGAGAGGATGGCGGCTGCTGGCCCTGGCCGGGACCTTGGCTTTCGCGTGTGCGCCCTTACTTGCGACGGAGCCGTTCGCGGTCACCTCGATGGAGGATTTCCTCGACTATCAGTATTCGCTCCGGGAAGCCGTCGAGAGTGGTGAAGGCAGGTTTGCGGCGCTGGCCCCAACTGACCGCACCAAGCTCATTCGCGCGCAGAACGACATTTTCCGAATCCTTGACGGCAAGACTTCGGTCAAGCGCCTGAACGATCGCGACCGGGCAGCGCTTTACAACGCACAGCACGTGGTGGCGGCCATCGTTACCCAAAGCGACGATGACCGCAGTATCTGCCGCAGCACCAGCGATCTCGGATCGCACATTGGCACCTACCAGTGCCGGACCGTGGCAGACGCCGAAACGACGCGCGTGGAGAACCGCGACCGGTTCGTCCAGCTGCAGAAGTGCCGGGGCAAGTGCAGCCGCTGAGTGGACTTGGCGTCGCGTCGTACCCTTCGTGACGTCTGGCACACGGGCGTCGGCCGCGGGCACCCTAGACTGCATTCGCGAATCGCGAGGCGCCCGCTACCGGGACTGAACCTAGATCCTGGCGTACGGGCGCCCGCCGGTTTCCGGCGCGGGCCCGTGCAGGTCTCCGTTGCGGCCGGTTCCGTGTCGTTTCCCCGCGTTTCAATACGACTGTTTCCTGGCCAGCGACGGGTACCTCCATGTTCAAACTGCGCTCCGTTTTTTCCCTGATGATGATCGTCGGTGCTGCCTGGTTTCTCGCGGGCTCCGCTGTGGCGTCGGACAGCACCGTCGCCGAACGCATCGCCAACCAGCAGAGCCTGCGCTCCTCCGTGGAATCGGGCGAAGGCAGGTTCGCGAGGCTCAAGGCCTCGGACAAGACGAAGCTCCTGAGCGCGCAGGAGACTATTTTCGCGGTGCTCGAGGGCAAGCGGGCCTCGTCCGACTTGAATGGCGAGGAAGCGCTTCGACTCGAGTCGGCCGAGGACGAGATCACCCGCATCGTCGCCAGCCTGCAGCCGACGGCGGCCCAGCGAACCGTGCGCTGTTCCTACCAGGCGCGCATTGGCAGCAATCGCAAGGAGCGGGTGTGCAAGGACATCCATTCGAGCGGCGACGCGGAAGGCCGTGCGGACCTGCGCGAACTCTCGCGTTGCAAGGGTTCGGGCGGCTGTTCCGGCCGCAACCCGGCCAGCTGATCGCGAAAATGCGCGGAGGCGAATGCACT
>JBBRIE010000169.1:0-6721 GCA_038221545.1 Lysobacterales bacterium | reverse complement strand
GGTGACATCGGTGCGGAAATAGCTCGCGTTGCCTTCGCCCAGCGTCGCGACCGCGGCGGCGCCCTTCTCGTCGTTGACATCGAACAAGGCAACGCGTCCGCCGTTCGCGACCACGTGCTGGGCCACCGCGAGCCCGAGGCCCGACACGCCACCCGTGATCACCGCCCGCACCGATTGGAGTTGCATCGCGCTTCGCCTTCGCCAAACCCGCGATTTTACGTGAGTTGCCTTCTCCCCGCGCGCGGGGAGAAGGGAAGATCAGAGCTTGCGCAGGTAGAAGGTGTTGCAGCCGCCGTGGCCGGTGGCGCCGAGCGGCGCCGCGATACGTGCGAAGCCGTTGCGTTCGTAGAGCCGCATCGCTGCATCCATGCCGGCGAGCGTCTCGAGGTAGCACTGGCGGAACCCGAAGCCGCCCGCCGCATCGAGGCTGCGCTCGATTACCTGCTGGCCGGCACCGAGCCCTCGCAGTTCCATCAGGAAGTACATCTTGCGCAGTTCGCAGGTGTCGACGTCGCCGCCGATCAACGGCGCCACGCCTCCGCCGCCCTTGATTGCGCCGTCCTGTTCGACCACGAAATAGGCCGCACGCGGGATCGCGTAGGCGCGCTGCATGTAGTCGACTTCGGGGTCGTTGATCGCGAAGCCGTCGCCGATCGCGCCGAACTCGGGCATGACCGTGCGGATGATGCCGGCCATCGCGACCTCGTCGCGCGCCTCGATGGGGCGGATCAGGAGCCCGCTCATGCCGCTGCGGTCGCCGCGGTGACCTTGCTGCCGCTGCGCCGGCCGAGCAGCGCACTCAGCCACGCGCCGGTGTCGACCAGCGCCGGCAGGTCGACCCCGGTGACGATGCCCATGCCCTCCAGCATGTACACCACGTCTTCGGTCGCGACGTTGCCGGAGGCGCCGCGCGCATACGGGCAACCGCCGGTACCGGAGAGCGCGGAATCGACCACGGCCACGCCTGCCTCGAGGCAGGCCAGCACGTTGGCGAGCGCCTGGCCGCGCGTGTCATGGAAATGCACGGCCAGCGCGCCCATGGGCACGCGGGAAGCTACCGATTCCAGCATCGCGCGCGCCTTGCGCGGCGTGCCGACGCCGATGGTGTCGCCGAGCGAGACTTCGTAACAGCCCATGGCGTGCAGTGCGCTCGCGACGCGAACCACGTCTTCGACGGGAACGTCGCCCTGGTAAGGGCATCCCAGCACCGTCGACACGTAGCCGCGGACCGCGACGCCGTCCCTGCGCGCCTGCGCGATGACCGGCTCGAACCTCGCCAGCGATTCCGCGATCGACGCGTTGATGTTCTTCTGATTGAACGCTTCCGACGCCGCGGTGAATACCGCGATCTCCGCCACGCCCACCGCGCGCGCCCGTGCGTAACCCTGCTCGTTCGGCACCAGCACCGGATAGCGCACCCCGGGGCGCTTGCGCAGCCCCGCATAGACCTCGGCGGCGTCCGCCATCTGCGGCACCCACTTGGGACTGACGAAGCTCGTAGCCTCGATGGTGCGCAGTCCACACGCGCCGAGCCGGTCGATCAGTTTGATCTTGTCTGCCGTCGAAACAGGCGTCGACTCGTTCTGGAGGCCGTCGCGGGGACCGACCTCGACGATGCGGACGCTGGCAGGAAGTGCGCTCATGGTCTTCAGATGCGTGTGGAGTGCGGGTGAATCAAGTGGCGTCGGCCAGCCGCACGAGCACCGCATCGGCCTCGACGAAATCGCCGACCGCAGCACTGATCGATTCGACTCGACCGGCGCGCGGCGCCTTGAGCGCAAGCTCCATTTTCATCGCCTCCATGACCAGCAGTTCCTGGTCCAGCGCGACGGCATCGCCGACGGCCACGCGCAGCACCACCACCCGGCCCGGCATCGGCGCGGCCACCAGGTTGCCGCCGCCCGCGGCTTCGGCGACGCCATGCTGGTACGCGGGGATTGTGCGGAGGCGATGACGCCGTTTCCCGTCGTGCAGCAGGATCGAGTCCCCGAACGCATGCACGCGCCAGCGCAGCGCTTTGCCGTCGATGCGCGCGCTCAGCCAGCCGGCGTCGATGCGCGCGCCTTCGATCACGGCGCTCCCGTCGTCCGTGCACACGCGCGTGGAGTTGGCGTTGATCGCCAGCGACAGATCGAAGCGCTGCTCGCGCCAGTCGAGGCTCAGACGACGTGGATCGTCGTGGCCGATGCGCCAGCCGTCGGCGATGCCCCACGGCGAGTCGACATCGTCGCTCGCCGACACGGGGGTGGATTCGGTCAACAGCGCGAGCGCCGCAGCCGCGGCGAGCACGCGCATGCATGCGGCACCGTCGATCGCGGATGCGTCGTCGTCTGCATCCCCGATGAATTCATCGAGATGCTGGTCGAGGTAACTCGTGTCGATGCGGCCCTCGACGATCGCCGGGTGGCGTATCAGGCGCTCGAGGAACACGAGGTTGGTCTTCGGTCCGACGACTTCACTTGCCGCCAGTGTCTCCGCCATGCGCGCGAGCGCGCCGCGCCGGTCCGGCGCGTGCACGATGAGCTTGGCGATCATGGGGTCGTAGAAGATCGTGACGTCGTCCCCGGTCGCCACGCCCGCGTCGATGCGCACGCCGGTCGATGGCGCCGGCAGTTCGAGCCGTTCGATGCGACCCGACGCCGGCAGGAAGCCACGATCCGGATCCTCGGCGTACAGCCGGACTTCGATCGCGTGCCCGCGCTGCGTGATGGCGTCCTGCGCGAGCGGCAAGGGCTCGCCGGACGCCACCCGCAGCTGCCACTCGACGAGTTCGAGGCCGGTCACCATTTCGGTCACCGGATGCTCGACCTGCAGCCGCGTGTTGATTTCCATGAAGTAGAAGTCGCCGCGCGGATCGACGATGAATTCGACGGTGCCCGCGTTGACGTAGTCGATCGCGTGCCCGGCCGCGACCGCAGCCGCGCCCATGCGCGCGCGCAACTCCGGCGTGAGGAAGGTCGACGGCGATTCCTCGAGCACCTTCTGGTAGCGCCGCTGCGCCGAACATTCGCGCTCGCCGAGATGGATGACGTTGCCGTGCGTGTCGCCGAAGATCTGGATCTCGATGTGGCGCGGCTGTTCGATGTAGCGCTCAAGCAGCACGCGGTCGCGTCCGAAGGCGTTGCGCGCCTCGCGCTGGCAGGATTCAAGGCTCGCAAGGAACTCGTCTGGCGTGCGCACGATGCGCATGCCCTTGCCGCCGCCGCCGTGCGCGGCCTTGATCATGAGCGGATAGCCGACGGATGCCGCGGCGGCCACCAGCGCCTCCGGCGACTGCTCCGCACCGGTGTAGCCCGGCACGACGGGCACGCCGGCCGCGTGCATCAGGTCCTTGGCGCCAGCCTTGCTGCCCATCTTGCGCATCGTCGCGCCGCTCGGGCCGATGAAGGCCATGCCGGCTGCCGCCACCGCGTCGGCGAAGTCGGCGTTCTCGCTGAGGAAGCCATAGCCGGGATGGATCGCCTGGGCGCCGCTGCGCGAAGCTGCGTCCAGTATCGCCTCCGGACGCAGATAGCTTTCCTGCGGACGCGAAGCGCCGATGAACCACGCCTCGTCGGCCTCGCGCACGTGCAGCGCACTGGCGTCGGCTTCCGAGTACACGGCGATGCTGCGCACGCCGAGCCGTCGGCAGGTACGGATCACGCGGCACGCGATCTCGCCCCGGTTCGCGATGAGCACGCGGTCGAACATCAGGTCGTGGTCTCCGGCTTGTGGCACACGGCATCAATGTTGTATCCGTCCCGGTCGAGCACGAAAGCGCCGTAGCAATCAGGGTGATAGTGCGGGCGCAGTCCCGGCGCGCCGTTGTCGGTTGCGCCTTCGGCCAGCGCTGTCCGATGGAAGGCAACTACCGCCTCGCGCGTATCCACGACGAACGCGAAGTGTGGGGTGCCCGGCATCTCCACCGCGCCGCCGATCCAGAACGTGGGCTTGCCGTCGCGTCCGAAGGCGCACGCGGCGACGCCTTCCTCCGACCTGTCCGCCGGCACTTCCATCACCGGCGTGGCGCCGAGCGTCTGCAGCACCGTCGAGCAGAAGCGCTTGCTGGGCGCGTAGTCGGAAACCGGGATGCCGGCGTGATCGATCATGGCTTCGATTCCATACGCACCCAGGCGGGCGCGCGCTTGTCGAGGAACGCGTTGAGCCCGGCCTGGCCCTCGGCGGACACACGCAACGACGCAATCAACGCCGCGTTGGTCGCGTCGACTTCCGTGGCTTCACCGTTCGACCGCGAGACCCGCAGCACCAGGCGTTTGGCCTCGCGTTGCGCCAGCGGTCCGCCCTTGCCGAGCCAGTGCAACGCGCGGTCGACCGCCGCGTCGAGCTCCGCGGGAGCCACGCACTCGTGCAGGAGCCCGATGCGGTGCGCCTCCGCCGCGTCGAACACCTCGCCGGTGAGGAACAGTCGGCGTGCCGCACGCGCGCCGACCGCCGCGATCACATACGGCGAGATCACCGCCGGCACCAGCCCGAGCTTGACCTCGGACAACGAAAACTTCGCGCCTTCGACGCTGATGGCGATGTCGCAGCAGGCCACGAGGCCCACGCCGCCGCCGTAGGCCGAGCCGTTGACCCGCGCGATCGTCGGCTTGCCGAGCGAGTCGAGCGTGCGCATGAGTTCCGCCAGCTTGAGCGAATCCTCGCGATTGTCGGCTTCACTCGCGGCCGCCATGCGCCGCATCCAGTTGAGGTCGGCGCCGGCCGAAAACGTCGAACCAGCGCCCGACAGCACCACGGCGCGCACCGAGTCTTCGGCGTCGGCCTCGCAGAGCGCGGCGGTCAGCTCCGCGATCAGCGCATCGTCGAATGCGTTGTGCACACCCGCGCGGTCGAGCGTGAGATAAAGCGTCGAGTGCTTGCGCGTGCTGGCGATGGCGCTCATGGCCGGGTCACATCCGGAACACACCGAAGCGCCGCTGCACGAGCGCGATGTCTTCGATGGGTGCGTTGAGGCTCGCGGAAAGGCCGAGGCCCAGCACGCGGCGCGTGTCGGCGGGATCGATGATGCCGTCGTCCCAGAGGCGCGCGGTGGCGTACCAGGGGCTGCCCTGGTGCTCGTACTGCGCGCGGATGGGCGCCTTGAAGGCTTCCTCGTCTGCCGCGCTCCACGTCTTGCCCGACGCCTCGATGCCGTCGCGCCGCACCGTCGCCAGCACGCCCGCGGCCTGCTCGCCGCCCATGACCGAGATGCGCGCGTTCGGCCACATCCAGAGGAAGCGGCCACCGTACGCGCGGCCGCACATCGCGTAGTTGCCGGCTCCGAACGAACCGCCGATCACCACGGTGAACTTGGGCACGTTCGCGCACGCGACCGCGGTGACCATCTTGGCGCCGTCCTTCGCGATGCCGGCGTTCTCGTACTTGCGGCCGACCATGAACCCCGTGATGTTCTGCAGGAACACCAGCGGGATGCCGCGCTGGTTGCAGAGTTCGATGAAGTGCGCGCCCTTGAGCGCCGACTCCGCGAACAGGATGCCGTTGTTGGCGATGATGCCGACCGGATAGCCGTAGATGTGCCCGAAGCCGGTGACCAGCGTTTTGCCGTAGCGCGCCTTGAATTCCTGGAACTCGGAACCGTCGACGATGCGCGCGATCACCTCGCGGATGTCGAACGGACGCCGCGGATCGGCCGGCACGATGCCGAGCAGTTCGTCCGCGGCGACCAGCGGCTCGCGCACCGGCAGGGTGGCGACCGGCAGCACCTTGCGGCGGTTGGTGTGCATGAGGATGTCGCGCGCGATCGAAAGGGCGTGCTCGTCGTCCTCGGCGAGGTGGTCGGCCACGCCGGAGATGGCGGTATGCACATCCGCGCCGCCCAGCGACTCGGCGTCGACCACTTCGCCGGTGGCGGCCTTCACCAGCGGCGGTCCGCCGAGGAAGATCGTGCCCTGCTCGCGCACGATCACCGACTCGTCGCTCATCGCCGGCACGTACGCGCCGCCCGCCGTGCACGAGCCCATCACCACCGCGATTTGCGGGATGCCGGCGGCGGAAAGATGGGCCTGGTTGTAGAAGATGCGGCCGAAGTGCTCGCGGTCTGGGAACACTTCGTCCTGCAACGGCAGGAAGGCGCCGCCGGAATCCACCAGGTAAACGCAGGGCAGGCGGTTCTCGCGTGCGATTTCCTGCGCGCGCAGGTGCTTTTTCACGGTGATCGGGAAGTAGGTGCCGCCCTTCACGGTGGCATCGTTCGCGACCACGACTATCTCGTGCCCGTGCACTCGGCCGATGCCGGTGACGATGCCGGCGCCCGGCGCCTGGCCGTCGTACATTTCTTCCGCGGCCAGCGGCGAGAACTCGAGGAACGGCGAGCCCGGGTCGAGCAGCGCGCTGATGCGTTCGCGCGGCAACAGCTTGCCGCGTTCGGTGTGTTTCGCGCGCGCCTTGTCGCCGCCGCCGATTGCCGCGCGCTTGAGGCGTGCGTTGAGGTCGTCCAGCGCGACCTGCATCTGCGCGCGGCTCGCGGCATACGCTTCGCTGCGGGGATCGATATGGCTACGCAGGACCGGCATCGCGGGCACCGTCACACGGGACCCGCATCACACCACAACCTCCCATCCTCTGGCGAGCCGATCTCGCTTCTCCCAGTGACAACGGCGGAGTAGGCAACGCGCTCTTCCTTCTCCCCACTTGCGGGGAGAAGGGGAAACGCTCTTCGTCTCCCCGTTGTAACGGGGAGACGGATCAGAGCATCAGGGGGCCATGAAGCCGAGGTCGGGAT
>JBBRIE010000168.1:0-6742 GCA_038221545.1 Lysobacterales bacterium | reverse complement strand
GCTGGCGGCGGAACAACGGCTCGCGCCGGCGGGTGCGGTGTTCGCGGGGGCCACGGGTCGTGCCGCGATGCTCGCGGCCGAAGATGCCGCCAGGGCTGCCGCCGCTTCCCAGGTGGCCTATGGCGGCACACTGGACGGCAGCGTGATCTATTCCAACCTCTGCGGCGCCTGCCACACCACGGGTGCGGGCGGCGCGCCGAAGCTCGAGAAGGCGATTTGGACGCCGCGCATGGCGCAGGGCATGGACATGCTGGTAAAGCATGCGATCGAGGGATACACGGGCCCGGCCGGCGTCATGCCCGCGAAGGGCGGCAACCTCGCGCTGACCGACGAGCAGGTCGAGGCGGCCGTCAATTACATGACCGAGGGGATGTAGGCGCGCTCGCATGTGCGGTCCCGATTCGCGACGCCGCCGCAAGGCGGCGTTCCTGTTTGCGACGCCGTCAGGCCACGCGCACTTCCCGGAGGTCCGCGAGCAACGGCGGCAAGGCCGACTCAAGCGCCGGCAGTAGTGGTTCCAGCGTGTCCCATGCCATCGCGATCGGGTTGTCTCGCGTCAGCCGGCGCGCGAGGGATCGGAATGCGCGATGCATGGACTCCTCCTCTCCGTAGCGTGCCAGCAGGTCGACGTGTGGCGCGTGCCGGGCGAACTCGGCGAACGCCGGCGGAATCCAGGGCGCTTCTGCGACGTCGCGCAGCGCGGAGTTGACGGCATCTACATGCCGGCGCATCGGCATGGTCGAGTGTCGACTCCACTGCCGCGCCAGCACGAAGTCGAAGCCGACATCGAGCACGATGCCCGCGTACCGGCGCAGTGGCGCTGGCAGCAAGTCGCGGACCTCGGTGAATGCGGGATGGCGGTCAGTTGCGGCATCGATCCGTCGATGCAGGATCACGCCGCGGGTGAGCCCGTCCGGCCAGGCCGGATCCGGCGCGCCGCGCCAGAAATCGCCGAGCAGGCTGCCGGCGAGTCCGAGTGGCGTCTGCTCCGCCAGCAGCGTGTGCGCCAGGTAGTTCATGGGAATCCCCGGGGTGCCATCGCATTTTCCTCCGAAGACACGGGCAAGCGGCGCTCGATGGGCGCGGCCGCGCGCTTGTGATGCAAACGCCGCGCGACCCACGGCAGGATGGCACCCTGGTCCGCGCGCGTGCACGCAGGCCGCTGCGCGCGATGATCGTGTCGCTGCCTTTGCACGAGCGTAGCAAGGCGCGATGATGGGGCTCCGTGCTGGCTTGTGCTCGCGCCTTGCGGCGCTCCTGCAGAACGACGGGGCGAAGCGGCGGCGGGACAGGGGGCGACGCGGGAGCGGAGCGCAGCTTGCCAGGGCCGGGGTGCCCCGAGCCATCGGCTATTATCCGGGCGCTCGCCGCCATGAACGCGGCCATGAACGCGAATCGCCTTGGAATCGATGCAGCAACTGGATTTTCCGCTCACCTCCGGCCCCTTGACCCTGCGCGGCGGCGCGGGCGCGATCGAAGCGGTGGTCGACTGCCCGGCGCCGGCGGATGCGCGGCTCGGCACCGCGATCGTCTGCCATCCGCATCCGCTGCATGGCGGCACGCTGCACAACAAAGTCGTCACGATCGTCGAGCGCAGCCTGCGTGAACTGGGGCTACGCACGCTGCGCTTCAATTTCCGCGGCGTGGGTGCGAGCGAAGGCGTGCACGACGATGGCACCGGCGAGACCGCGGACCTCGAACTGCTCGCGCAGTGGGTGGGGCAGACGCGTCCTCAGGATGCGTTGTGGCTCGCGGGCTTCTCGTTCGGCGCCGCGGTCGCTGCGCGAGCGTCGCTGTCACTGCCCTGCGCGCAGCTCATCACCATCGCGCCGCCGGTCGACAAATACGGATTCGAGAGCACGTCACCGCCGACGTGTCCGTGGCTGCTGGTCCAGGGCGAGGACGACGACGTGGTCGAGCCTGCGCAGGTGTTCGCCTTCGTCGCTACGCTCGCCAACGCGCCGACGCTGGTGAAGATGCCGGGCGCGGGACACTTCTTCCATCGCAAGCTCATGGACCTGCGCGGCGCGATCAAGAACGGGGTCAAGGCCAACCTCCCGCCGCCGGACCCGGCCGCGTCTTAATGGCGGCTGCGCCGGACTCGCCGTCCGCCCGCTACGCCGCCGGAGTCGCGGCCGAACTCTGGCAGTCCGATCCCGCGCAGGAAAAGGTGCTGCCGCTGCTCGATCGCGTGGCGGTCGCGGTGGCGGACGCGCCCGAATCGGGGCCGATCGCGCGCTGGCTGGGGCGCGCGCCGCCGGCGCCGCACGGGCTTTACCTCTGGGGTGGTGTTGGCCGGGGCAAGACCTTCCTCATGGACCTGTTGTGCGCGTCGCTCACGCCGGAGCTCGTGCTGCGCCGGCACTTCCATCGGCTCATGGGCGAAGTGCACGCCGAGCTTGCGCGAATGGGCAACACCCGCGCGCCGCTCGCTCAGGTGGCTGCGGGCCTCGCGCCGGGTCGGCGGCTGCTGGCGCTCGACGAGTTCGTGGTCAGCGACATCGGCGACGCGATGATCCTGGGCGAACTGCTGAAGCAGTTGCACGCGCGCGGCGTCGGGCTGGTCACGACGTCTAACTCGGCGCCACGCGATCTCTACCGGGACGGCCTGCAGCGCGCCCGCTTCCTGCCGGCTATTGCGGCGATCGAACGCCATTGCACGGTGCACGAACTGGCCGGCCTGCAGGATTACCGCCTGCGTGCGCTGACGCGTTCGCCGGTGTACCGGGTGCCGGCGGACGAGGGCAGCGATGCGGCGCTCGCCGCCATGTTCGCCGAAGTCGCGAGTGGTCCGGTGGAGCGCGACGGGGTCGAGGACGTCAACGGACGCGACATCCCGTTTCGGCTGCGCAGCGGCGGCGAGATCTGGTTCGCGTTCACGGCGCTTTGCGAGGGCCCGCGCGCGGTCGCCGACTACATCGAGATTGCGCGCGACTTCCACACCGTGATGATCTCCGGCGTGCCGCGCTTCGACGGCGGCAACGACGACCCGGCGCGACGTTTCGTGCACCTCGTCGACGAGTTCTACGATCGCAACGTGAACCTGGTCGCGAGTGCTGGCGCGGAGCCGCCCGCGCTCTACTCGGGAGACCGGCTGCGGCGCGAGTTCGAGCGCACCGCGAGCCGCCTGATCGAAATGCAGTCAACCGACTATCTCGCGCGCGAGCATCGCCCCTGAATCGGCGCGCGGAGCGCTGCTAGCATCGCGACTTCGCCAATCGAGGAGATCGCGCATGTCGACGCCGCCGGGCATCGTGGGGAAACGTGTCCTTGGCGCCTGTCTGCTGGTTGCGGGACTGGCCACTGCCTCGGCGCAAACGCCGACCACTCCGCCTGGCGATTCCGCCACGATGAACGCGGTCGACGCGACCGCGAAATCGCTGCAGCCGAGAGTGCTCGCCTGGCGCCGCGATTTCCACGAGCATCCCGAGCTCGGCAATCGCGAGACGCGCACCGCGGCGAAGGTGGCCGCGCACCTCAAGGCCATCGGCCTCGAGGACATCCGCACCGGCGTCGCGCATACGGGCGTCACCGCGATCCTGCGCGGCGGCAAGCCCGGTCCACGGCTCGCGCTGCGCGCCGACATGGACGCGTTGCCGGTGACGGAAACCGCGGACGTGACCTTCGCATCGAAAGCCACCACCGAGTTCCGCGGCGAAAAGGTCGGCGTCATGCACGCCTGCGGCCACGACTCGCATACCGCGATCCTCATGGGGGTTGCCGAAGCGCTCGCCGCGCGTCGCGCCGAACTGCCGGGCGAAGTGCTGTTCCTGTTCCAGCCGGCGGAGGAAGGTCCCCCGGCGGGCGAGGAAGGCGGCGCCGCCCTGATGCTGAAGGAAGGCGTGTTCCGCGACTTCAAGCCGGACGCGGTGTTCGGCCTGCACGTGATGTCGACGCTCAACGCGGGCAAGATCGGTTACCGCACCGGGCCGATGATGGCTGCGTCGGACCGCTTCGAATTCTCGGTGGTCGGCCGCCAGACGCACGGTTCGCGGCCGTGGGGCGGCGTCGATCCCATCGCCGCAGCGGCCGAGATCATCGGCAGCGCACAGCACATCGTCAGCCGCCGCACCGATATCAGCCGCCTGCCCGCCGTCGTCTCGTTTGGCGCGATCAAGGGCGGCATCCGCTACAACATCATTCCGGACCGCGTGGAACTCGTCGGCACGATCCGTACGTTCGACGAGGACGTGCGCAAGAACATCCACGCCGACCTGCTCAACGTCGCGCAGCACGTCGCGGCAGCGCACGGTGCGACCATCGAGGGCACGATTCCCGCGGACGAGGGTAACCCCGTCACGGCCAACGATCCGGCGCTGACCGCACGCATGCTGCCCAGCCTCGAGCGCGCCGCGGGCGCGGGGAACGTCATCGAGATTCCGCTGACGATGGGCGCGGAGGACTTCTCGCTCTACGCGCTCGAAGTGCCCGGGTTGTTCTTCTTCGTCGGGGCGACGCCCGCGGGCCAGGATCCTGCGCGCGCGCCCAGCAACCACTCGCCCGCCTTCTTCCTCGACGAATCCGCGCTTGACCTCGGACTACGCGCACTGCTCACCGCCAGGCAGGATTTCCTGCACGGAGGCAAGTACGGAGGTCCCAGCCCGCGCTGCCCGGACGCACTCCGTGTTGGGCGTCGCCTCGCTGCGCGATGAATTGGCAGTAAACCCTGTCCGTGTTCGCGGCCCGTTGCGCTTGCCGTTGGCGATTGCGCTGGTCTACCTTGCGTGTTCAGCAGGCGATCGGTTCGATCTCGATTCCGATTCGACCTCGCTTCGCACATGAGGAACGTCATGATCGGAACGCCCCGCAAACCCGGCACCCCTTCCCTCAAGCCGAGCACTTCACTCGGTGCCAAGCCGCCCGCGGCCCGGCCGGCGGTGAAATCGACGGCTGCGAAGGCCGCGTCCGGAAAATCCGCCACGGGCCTGGTCGACCGCGCGGCATCGGCAGCGAAAAGTGCGCGCATTTATGGTGCGAAGCCGGCCGCCCAGTCCACCGCCAAACCAGGTTCGTCGTTCGGCAACGTCCGTTTCGGCGCCAGCAGCACGGCGGGCGCGCCGAAGAAGTCCATTTTTGGCAACGTCGTGGGCGGTGTCGTTTCGAGCGCCGCCTCGGCGCCGCGTGCCCTGCCATCGACCTACACCGTGCTGCAGGGGGACAGCCTCTCGAAAATCGCCAAGCGTCTTTACGGCAAGGCCTCGGCCTGGCGCAAGCTGTTCGAGGCGAATCGCGACCAGATCGAAGACGCCGACCTCATCCATCCGGGCCAGGTGCTCAAGGTCCCCGAACTCTGAGCGGTCTGCCCTACCTTTTCCGCGAAACGCATCCAGCCTTTTGCATTCCCAGGAGAACACCATGCACAAGTATCGTTTGTTGACCGCGGCCCTCGTGGTTGCGCTGGCTGTCGTCGGCTGCAAGAAGAAGGAGGAGGCGGCGCCCGTGCTCGCTCCGGAGTCCACGCCTGCCTCGAGCACCACTCCGCAGGTGATGCCCGGCGATCCGGCGATCGCGACGCCGATGCCCGACCCCACCGCCGCGTCGACGTTCGTGGTGCGCTCGATCGAGCTGGGCTCCGGGATCGGTGCGGACAACCGCGTGAGCATCCCGGCCACCACGTTCAAGCCGTCGGACACGATCTACGCCGCGGTTTCGAGCGATGGCACCGCCGCCAGCGTCAGCGTCGGTGCAAAGTGGTCGTTCGAAGACGGCCAGATGGTCAACGAGGCGAGCCAGGCGATCGCCCCGACCGGCCCCGCGGTGACGACATTCAACATCAGCAAGCCGGACGGCTTCCCTGTCGGCCGCTACAAGGTCGAGGTCATGGTCGACGGCCAGCCTGCGGGTCAGAGCGAATTCGAAGTCCGCTGACTCCACGCGGTCTCGAACGTTGCACAGGCGCCGCGCCCGCAGGGGTGCGGCGCCTTTTTTGGACGGATGACCCCTTATGCAGGACCTGCTCGCGCAATCGGCGCTCGGCAAACCGGGCGCGCAGTCGACCGGATACGACGCCAGCCTGCTGTTCGCGGTCCCGCGGGCGCCCGCGCGCGAGATGCTCGGATTGCCGCCCGGCGGGGCCCTGCCGTTCGCGGGCGAGGACGTGTGGACGGCTTACGAGCTGTCGTGGCTTGAGTCGCGCGGCAAACCGCGGGTCGCGATCGGTGAATTGCGCGTGCCCGCGAACTCCCTTTTCCTGATCGAATCGAAATCGTTGAAGCTCTACTTCAACGGTTTCAACGCCGAGCGCATGGAAGGCACCGACGCGCTGCGCACGAGGGTCCTCGCGGACCTTTCGACGGCCACGGGTGCCGTGGTGCGTTTCGACCTGACGCCGGCCCACACCATGGTGAACGCCGCGCCGCCGCATGCGGGAACGTGGCCAGTGGACTCGCTGGACGGGATCGCGGTCGCGATCGACGATTTCGGCCCGCCGCGGCCGGAACTGCTCGCCACGCTCGACGCTCAGGCAGTCGAGGAAACGCTGTCGACGGATGTTTTCAAGTCCAACTGCCCGGTGACCGGCCAGCCCGATTTCGCAAGCGTGTGGATCCACTATCGCGGGCCGCGCGTCGATCGCTCGTCCTTGCTCCGGTACCTCGTCTCGTATCGCGAACACGCGGCCTTGCACGAACAGTGCGTCGAACGGATCTTCGTCGACCTGCTCGCGCATTGCCGGCCGGAGGCGCTTGCGGTCTCGGCGCGCTTCACGCGACGCGGCGGACTCGACATCAACCCGCAGCGGGCC
>JBBRIE010000167.1:0-6750 GCA_038221545.1 Lysobacterales bacterium | reverse complement strand
ACTTTGCTACAGCGAGCACTTGAGCTACTGCGCCGATGACGGCCAGCTCTACGATCTGATGCCGCTACCCTTCACGCCCGAGTGCGTTCGACACGTGGTGCGACGCATCGACGAGGTGCAGCAGGCACTCGGCCGACGCATTGCAATAGAGAACGTCTCGTATTACGCGGCGCCGTATCAGGCGCTTGCGGAAACCGATTTCATCAACGAAGTTCTGGCGCGCAGCGATTGCGATCTGCTGCTCGACGTCAACAACATCGTGGTCAACAGCATCAACCATCGCTACGACGCGCTCGAATTCCTGCACGCCCTGCCGGCGGCGCGCGTCGCCTACATCCACGTCGCCGGCCACTACGACGAGGCCGACGACCTCAAGGTCGACACCCATGGCGCGCCGGTCAAGCGCCAGGTGTGGGACCTGCTGGAAGCCGCCTACGAGCATTGCGGGCCGCGGCCGACGCTGCTGGAACGCGATTTCAATTTCCCGGCAATGAGCGAACTGCTGGACGAACTGGCGGAGATTCGCACGCGCCTCGCGTCGCATGCGCGGCCGGGCACGCTGCGTGCCGCGTCCGCATCGTGAGCCTCGGCGGGGCTGAAGCGGACCTCCTTCGCGAACAGCAGTTCGCGCTCGCTTCGCACCTGCGCGATCCGGACTTGGCGCCACCGCCGGGCATTGAGGATCGCCGACTCGCGGTTTATCGCGATCTCTTCTACAACAGCCTGGAAGGCCTGCTGGCGGGTAACTTCCCGGTACTCAAGCGTCTGCTGGGCGATTCCTCGTGGCACGCGACGATCCGCTCGTTCTATCGCGACTTCCGTTGCCAGACGCCGCTGTTCCCGGAAATCGGACGCGAGTTCATGCAGTACCTCGAGGCGCGGCTCGGCGCCGGCGATCCGGCATCCCGTTTGCCGCCATGGTCGCTCGAACTCGCCCACTACGAATGGGTGGAACTCGCGCTCGATATCGCCGAAACCCCGGAGCTGCCGGCATTCGATGCGCATGGCGACCTCTTCGATGGTGCGCCCCTGCGCAATCCGCTGGCGTGGCCGCTGGCCTACCGCTGGCCGGTGCACGCGCTCGGCGGCGACGCGTCGGTGGAGACCGCACCCGACCAGCCGACGTTGCTGCTGGTGCTGCGCGGCGCCGACGGCCGGGTGCGGTTCAAGTCGCTCAGCGGCGCCACTTTCCGGCTGCTGCAGATGATCGACGCGGAACCCGCTGCCAGCGGGCGCAGGCACCTCGAGGCGCTTGCCGCCGAGGCCGGCGCAGGCGACGCCGGTTCGTTCTTGCGCGATGGCGCCCGCATGCTCGACGCGCTGCGCGAAGCAGGCGCGCTGCTGGGCACCCGACTCCCCTGAAAGGAAATTTCTCATGGCTGGTTCTGTTGTGATCGAGCGCTGGCATGCGCTCAACGAGCGGCTCGTGGGCATCGGCGCGTGGATTGCCCCGCTCGGGTTGCGCATCATCCTGGCGTGGGAATTCTTCGAGGCGGGGCGCGAAAAACTGCACGGGGAGAACTGGTTCGCGTCGATCCAGACAGACTTCCCGTTTCCCTTCAACATCGTGCCGGCGTCGCTGAGCTGGACCCTGGCGACGTGGTCGGAGCTTGTGCTGGGCGTCGCGTTGCTGATCGGGCTAGGCACGCGTTTCGCCGCGTTCGGGCTGTTCGTGCTGACGGTCGTCGCAACCGCGGCCGTGCACTGGCCCGACGACTGGATGGGCATCTCGCAGCTGCTTCAGGGCTACGCCATCAGCGACATGGGCCAAGGCAACTACAAGCTGCCGCTGATTTACCTCGCAATGCTGCTGCCGCTCATTTTCCTCGGCGCCGGCAAGCTCAGCCTCGATGCGCTGGTTTCGCGCGCGCTGCGGGTCGGCGAGACGCGGCCCTTCGTCGACATGATCGGCTGGGGCCTGGTTTTGATCGCGTTCGGCCTGCCATTGGCGATGCTGCTGCCGTTGCCGGGCCTCGTCCTCGCCGGCGTCGGCGCGTTCCTGCTGGTGCTGCGCGGCGTGATCCTGCGCTGACCGCCGGCGGCATCCGCAACGGCAGGAAACGGGCAGGAGGCAGTTGATGGGGATCAATCAACTCCGTCTGGCTTTTTGCGGCTCGGCTATCCTGCGGGCATGAGTGACCCGATCGCCCCGTCCATCGCCACGCGTTTCCGGGGCTACCTGCCCGTAGTCGTGGACGTGGAGACGGGTGGCTTCGATCCGCAGCGGCACGCGCTGCTCGAGATTGCCGCCGTCGTGCTCGAGATGGATGCCGACGGAATGCTGCATCGCGGGGCGACACATTCGACCCAGGTCGCGCCCTTTCCCGGCGCGCTGCTCGATCCGAAGTCGCTGGAGATCACCGGCATCATCGTCGATCATCCGCTGCGCTTCGCCGTCGAGGAACGGCCCGCGCTGGACCACGTATTCACACCCGTGCGTGCCGCTGCGAAGGCCGCCGGCTGCCAGCGCGCGATCCTGGTCGGACACAACGCGGCGTTCGACATGGCGGTATTGAACGCGGCGATCGCGCGTACCCAGCACAAGCGCAGTCCATTCCATCCCTTCTCGACGTTCGACACGGTCTCACTCGGCGGTCTCGCGTTCGGCCAGACGGTACTGAGCCGGGCGCTCGCGGCGGCGGGCATCGAATGGGACTCGGCGCAGGCTCATTCCGCGATCTACGACGCGGAGCGCACGGCGGACCTGTTCTGCCTCATCGTCAATCGCTGGCACACGCTGACGCGCGACCCGCCGCCAATCAACGGACTGGACTAGCGCGGCGCGGGCGTCGACCGCGATCCGGCGTCGCCTCGCGTCCGTGCACGGCGAACCGGAATCACGAATGCGCCAATAGCGTCCCTGAATGTCGCGGGTCGCGCCATCTCGTGAGTACAGCGCGGCTGAGGCATGATGTCGCGCTCGAATCCGGCAGGAACCTCCTCGTGAAGACATGCGCCCGCAGCGGCCCGATACTGCTATTGACCGTGGCGATGATGACGCTCGGAGCCTGCAGTGCACCGCAGTCGCGCGACGCGCGCGCGCAAGCCGGCAGCGCGCCGCGAGCCGGAAGTTTCGAGTACCCTTCCGCGCCGCGCGGGAACGTGGTCGACGCGCACCACGGCGAAGCGGTGCCCGATCCCTATCGCTGGCTCGAGGAGCTCGATTCTCCGGCCACCCGTGCGTGGATCGCGGCGCAGAACGCGCTCACCGAACAGTACCTGTCGGACGTGCCCAGCCGCGCCGCGATCAAGCAGCGCCTGACGCAGTTGTGGAATTTCGAGCGCTATGCCGACGACCGCGGCGGGATCGTGCCGGTCGAAGCCGGTGGCCGCATCTTCTATTCGAAGAACGACGGACTGCAGAACCAGTACGTGGTGTATGTCCAGGAGCGCGACGCAGGCGAACCGCGTGCATTGCTGGACCCCAACACGCTGTCGGCGGACGGCACCGTGGCGCTCTCGTCGGTCGAGCCGAGCCGCGACGGCAAGTTCATCGCCTATTCGGTCGCCGACGCCGGGTCCGACTGGATCGAATGGCGCGTGCGCGACGTCGCCAGCGGCAAGGACCTCGCGGACCGCGTGAAATGGTCCAAGTTCTCCGGCGCCTCATGGGCGGCGGATGCTTCCGGCTTCTACTACTCAGGCTACGACGCCCCGAATGAGGCGTCGCAACTCAAGGACGTCAACAAGTTCCAGAAGCTCTTTTTCCACGCGCTGGGTTCGACCGCGCCCGATCCCGTCGTCTACGAGCGTCGCGACCAGCCCGACTGGGGTTTCTCCGGCAACGTCAGCGACGATGGCGGCCACCTGGTGATCAGCGTCAGTCTCGGCACGGCCGAGAAGAACCTGCTGCTGCTCAAGAACCTGCGCGAGCCCGCTTCGCCGGTGATCGAAATCGTTGCCGAGTTCCGCGCGTCGTATGAGTACATCGGCAACGACGGCGCGGATTTCTTCTTCGTCACGGACGACGACGCGGAACGCTATCGCGTGATCGCCATCGACCTGCGCAAGCCTGCGCGCGCCGAGTGGCGCACGCTGGTGGCGGAGGACGCCAAGGCGACGCTGCGCGGCGCGGACTTCGTCGCCGACCGCTTCGTCACCCACTACCTGCGCGACGCGCGCAGCGAACTGGTGGTGTTCGGCCGCGACGGCACGCGCCTCGCCGATGTTGAACTGCCCGGGCCCGGCACCGTCGTCCCTGCCAGCGTAGGTGCTGGCGACACGGCGCTGTACTTCTCCTTCATCGGCTTCACCGCGCCGCCGACGCTGTATCGGCTCGATCCCGTGGCGCGGACCGCCGACCTGTTCCGGCAGCCGACGCTGTCGTTCGATCCGGCACGCTACGAAACGCGCCAGGTGTTCTACCCGAGCCGCGACGGGACGCGCATCCCGATGTTCATCGTCGCGCGCAAGGGCGTCGTCCTCGACGGCGCCAATCCCGCGATCCTCTACGGCTACGGCGGCTTCAACATACCGGTCACGCCGGCGTTCTCGGCCAACACGCTGGCATGGCTCGAGATGGGCGGCGTGTTTGCATCCGCGAACCTCCGGGGCGGTGCGGAATACGGTCGCGCGTGGCACGAAGCCGGCATGAAGACGCGCAAGCAGAACGTTTTCGAAGACTTCGCGGCGGCAGCCGAATTCCTGGCGCGTGAAGGCTGGACACGCGCCGATCGCCTGGCGATCAGCGGCCGATCCAATGGCGGATTGCTGGTGGCCGCGACGATGTTGCAGCGACCGGAGCTGTTCGGCGCGGCGCTGCCGCAGGTTGGCGTGCTCGACATGCTGCGCTTCCGCGAATTCACCATTGGCTGGGCCTGGGAATCCGACTACGGCAGTGTCAAGCATGCCGACGAGTTTCGTGCACTGCGCGCCTACTCGCCCCTGCACAACATCCGGTCGGGCGTCGACTATCCGCCGACCCTGGTGCTGACCGGCGACCACGACGACCGCGTGTATCCCGCGCACAGCTTCAAGTTCACCGCGGAACTCCAGCATGCGTACCACGGCCCGAACCCGATGCTGACGCGGATCGAAACGCGCGCAGGCCACGGCGCCGGCAAGCCGACCACCAAGGTGATCGAGGAGTGGGCGGACGTGTACGCATTCCTGGCGAAAACGCTCGCGTTCGAACCGGATTTGTAGCAAATGCATGCGTTACCCGGTCCCGCAGGGGTGATGGCAGTCACGGATCCGGTCGCGACCTGTTTCGCGACTGGCGTCGCTCCTACAATTCCCGGGATGCCCAGCCAAAGGGGAACGCCATGATCCACGACAGCATCCTTGGCACCGTCGGACGCACGCCGGTGGTGCGCATCAATCGACTGGCGCCGCCGAACGTGACGATGTACGTCAAGCTCGAGGCGTTCAATCCGATGTCCTCGGTGAAGGATCGGCTCGCGCTCGCAATCATCCTCGATGCGGAGCAGCGCGGCACGCTCAAGCCCGGCCAGACGGTGGTCGAGGCGACATCCGGCAACACCGGCATCGCGCTGGCAATGGTGTGCGCCGCACGCGGTTATCCGTTCGTGGCCTTCATGTCCGAGACCTTCTCCATCGAGCGCCGCAAGCTGATGCGCGCGATGGGCGGCAAGGTGATCCTCACGCCCGCAGCCGAGCGCGGATCGGGCATGGTGCGCCACGCGGCCGCGTTCGCGGCGAAGCACGGCGCCTTCCTCGCGCAGCAGTTCGACAATCCGGCAAACCCGGCATTCCATCGCAACACCACCGGCCCCGAGATCCTGCAGGACTTCGCGGGGCAACGCCTCGACTGGTTCGTGACGGGCTGGGGCACCGGCGGCACGCTCACCGGGGCCGGTGAAATGCTCAAACTCGCCCGTCCCGACCTGCGCATCGCGGTCACCGAGCCGGCCGGTGCGCCCTTGCTCGCCGGCGGCGAATGGAAGCCGCACAAGATCCAGGGCTGGACGCCGGACTTCATCCCGTCCGTACTCAACCGCGAACTCGCCGACCGCAACGTCCCGGTCGATGATGTGATGGCGCGCGACACCGCGCGCGACCTCGCACAACGTGAAGGCATCTTCTGCGGCATCTCGGCAGGTGGCACCTTCGCGGCCGCGCTCGAAGTCGCACGCGGCGCGGACGCGGGCACGGTGATCCTCGCGATGCTGCCCGATACCGGCGAACGCTACCTCTCGACCTTCCTCTTCGAAGGCATCAACGAAGGCTCCGACGACGAGTGGCTCGCAAGCCTCGGACCTTCGCCGTCAGCGTAACTTCGCAGCTCAGGCGCGAAAGTGATTCGATGGCGGCCTGACCGATGCATGGCGCGTAGATTCGGGCAGGCTACGAGACCGACGAACGTGTCCGTGCACGCAGACCGCGCGCGATGCCGTAGAGGCTGATGACAACCCACGCGGTTTCGATCACGAACGCGGAGAGGTTGAACTCATAGATAAGCGAAACCAGTATGCCAAGCGCGCCGATCAGGTTGAGCAGCTGGTAGCGAAGGTCGTCGCCTTGCATGCGTCCGGCCTGCAGCAGCAGATAGGCAAGCAGCAAAAGCCCGACGCCCGCCAGCCCGACAATGTCGTACCAGGCGACACCGATGTTCGGCATTTCATTCCTTGAGAGGTGGACGTGCGTAAAGAGCCCGCACAGTCGCGGTGATCAGCGCCGTGGCGGCGTGCGGCGCTGGCGGACGGCTTCGAACAGCGCGACGCCGGCGGCAACCGATACGTTGAGGCTTTCGGCGCCCTTGTGCATGGGGATGTGCGCGAGATGATCGCA
>JBBRIE010000166.1:0-6792 GCA_038221545.1 Lysobacterales bacterium | reverse complement strand
CTGCGCTAACCAATTGATTCTGTTTGACTTTTAACCGGACACTAGTGTCGTGTTGTAGGGAATCAGAAGCTCCTTCTTGCCGACCAGCTTCCAGTCGAAGCGGTCCATCGCGCCGTTGAACATGTCGGTCATGTCGTTCGTGCGCAGGCCGTCCGATGCGGTGCCGGGATTGTCGTAGGCGACGTTGGGCGCACGACGCACGCGGCGCTGCCCCGGGTTGTAGACCCAGGCCTGTCGCGGCGCCGCCTTGGCGTTGAGGGTCTCGTGCACGAGCAGCACCTGGCCTGCGAGGCGCGCCGGCGACAGCACTTCCTGCTTGAAGTACAGCAGGATGTTATTGATGTTCTCGGTGGTGTTGCCCTGCTTGTAGTAAAGGCCGAGCACCTCTTCCTTCAGGCGCACCAGGTTGAACGCGCCGCCGGCCGTGACCGGTGCCTGGTTGGAATAGCTGACAACCGAAACGCCTTTGTACTTGAGCTTGTGGTTCCAGATCGCCTCGTGCGCGTCGTTCGCAATCGGGAACGGGAAGCCCTCGGCGCAGCCCTCGACGCCGTCGCCCGCGGCCACGAGCTTGCAGCGCGTCGAGTTACGCGCGGTGTACTCGTAGGTTCGCGCCGGGAAAGATGCGGAACGACGCGTCGGATAAACGTTCATCTTGAACGTGCGGTAGCGGCCGAACATCGCCTGCACGCCCGGCGAGAGGCGCGCGGCGTGCTGCTTGTAGTTGGCCGGCGTGATGGTCAGCACCGGTTTGTCCGCGGCGAACGGATCGATGTGGAAGGCGCCGGCTCGATAACCCGCCGGCGGCTTGGTGATACCCCCATCCCACGCAGGGATCGATCCATCGGCATTGCCGGCCTTCTCGGCGCCGACCGGTGTCAGCGTCTTGCCTAGGGCCGCTGCCTTGTCCGCGCTGGTGGCGGCCAACGCAAAGCTTGAGCCGAGGGCCAGTGCCGCGGCCATCATCGTGCGAGTCATCGAAGCCATCGTTGTGTTCCTCGGTCGGCTGCGTCTAGAAAATGCGTTCAGGACGGGAAAAATCAGAACGAATAGCGCAGCGTGAACGCCGCAAAATCGCGATCGTGAATCAAATTGAGCGCGGCGTCACCGGGCTCATCCCGATCCGCCGCGCCAAAAAACCTCGTGTAACTGATGTCGGCCGCCCAGGCATTGAGGTATGTGCCTTCCAAGCCCAGCGTCAGCGATTTGCGGTCCTCGATGAAGTTTCCGCCGGGTCCCGGCGTGATGCCGTTGACGTCGTGGTTGAACGCGAGGCGCGGCGACAGGTTGAAGGCACTGCCGAAGGCGCTGTTGTAGTCGCCGCGGAATGCCAGTCGGTAGCCCCACGAGTAACTCGTCGGGAATCCGTTGGTCTGGGTGATGGGATTGCGCGCGAAGCCACCGAGGATGTCGCCGCCGCCACCGGTATCGGTGCCGTCGCCCTGGAAACGCAACTGGCTCTGCGCGGGAAGGTCGACGTACGTTCCGCCAAATTCCGCAACTGCGGCTATCTGGTCGGCTCCGAGCACTTCTGCAAACAGCTTGGTTGCGGTCAGCTGCCACTGCGAGACGTGGAAGCGGTCCCAGCCACGGATCTCCTGGCCCGGACCGAACTGACCGAGCTGGCTCGAGAAGCGCAGCGATGGCGCTGGCAGTAGCGGATTGAGCGGAGACAATGCCGCAAACAACACTTCCACGTCGTCGATCTGCAGCGGCGCATTGGGGCGATAGGAAACCTCACCCTGCAGTGCCACGCCGACGCTGGTGATGGTGGTGTTGAAGCTGACGCCGAACAGGTCGATATCCTCGGGATACTCGACGAAATAGCGGCCCGAAGTCGGCGACGAGTTGGTAATTGTGATGCCACTGATGAGCGGCAGGCGGCTGTGGTAGTTGAGGTAGAAAAACGCGAACTCGGTGTCGTTCAATCCCGGCGCGAAGATGCGCAAGGCACCGCCGAATTGGCCGCTGTCACTCGGATAGCGGTCTGGTGCCCGGACGACTGCCGCGCCGCAACCCGTGCGCACGATGGGGATCGGCAAGCCTGTGTCGCCAGCGCCGTTGTTGAAACACGTGGCATAGATGAGTTCGGGATTGTTGACCGGTTGTGGCACCACTCCAAAACCCAGCATCACGTAGGTACCGCCCAGTGTCGCGAAATCGTTGGCGCTGAAATACGTTCCGGCGGGCTCGGGTTCGGTCTGTTCGAACTCGAACATGTACAAGGCCTCGAGCGACACATTCTCGTCGAGGTTCCACGAACCATAGATCATGTTGACGGGCAGGAACGCCTCCTTGAGTTCCGAACCGGCCACGCGCAGCTTCGACACGTCGATCGGATTGATGACGTTGATGCCGTTCTGGATGAAGGTGCTCTCGCCCCAGCTCACCACCTGCTGCCCGAGGCGGACGGTGCCGTCACGATCAAGCAAATTGAAGTTGTGGAACACGAACGCGTCGAGGAACTTGAAGTCCTCGCCGACCTTCTCCTTCGCCAGCTTGGTCAGGTCGTCGCGGTCCGCGTTCTCGAAATCGTAGAAGTAGCTGGCGCGCATGAACGCGCCCCAGTTGTCGCCCCAGTTGAGGTTGAGCTCGCTGGTGACCTTGAACGCATTCGAGAACACGTCGCCATCTTCGTACTTGCGGTTGCCGTCGTCTGAGTTCACCGAGAAACGACCCGGCAGCAGGCGCTGCTGGGCGTTCGGCAACTGGAACGCGGTCGGCAGCAGGTTGCCCTTGCCGATCAGGTTCGGGTCGATTTCCTGCACGCGCACCTGCACGCCGTACGACACGGTGGTGTCGAACGTGCCGGTGAGGTTGTCGCCCCACGTGAACTCGATGGCGAAGGCCTGACCGCTCAATCCCAGGGCGATCGCGGCCACCAGTGCCGGCCGGCGCAGCGAAGGCTTGCGACGACTGTTGAAGTTGTTGCGGCTCATGTTGGTCCCCTGTTCCCTGATCACTGCGTACGGATGACGGACGTGTTGGTGACTTGCACCACGGTCCCGTTGGACACGGTCATGCTGGCCATCTGGCCCTGCATTTCCGTGGTCACGTCAAGAAAACCGATCGGATCCGCAGGCGGATGAATGGCGCTGCGTGCCGGGCTGAGCAGCGAGCCGTGCTCGCCCTTGATGAAGCGCACCGCGCCGCGGATACCCGCCGCGTTCTGCGTTGTGGCCGTGATCGTGGCGAGACCGAGCGTGCGGATCAGCGGCTCGGTACCCGACAACGGTGCGCCGGCCACGGCGTTCGGAATGACCTGGTCCGGCAGGTTCACGATGCCGCCCGACAGCGGTGCGCCGCCGACCACTTCGTGCAGCAGGATGCGTTCGGCGCCCGCGAGCAATGCGAAGTTGATCGGATCGGCCGAATCGACCACGGTCTGCGCCACCACCATGAAACGGTCGAAGTTGGGCGTGTTCGGCTGCAGTCCGGCGGCGGCGGCGAGGCCCGCGCGGATGCGCGGTCCGAACGTGGCCGAGCCGTCCAGCAGACGGGCAATCCCACCGCCCGGAACGCTCAGCGTGCTGACGTTGACGGTCGGATCGAGCGTCACGAAGTTGAGTCCGACGATCGATCCGAGCGACTGGCCCACGAACTCGATGCGGGCTGCGTCGAGGTCGCCGCCGGCGACGCCGTCGAAATTGACCGAGGCGATCGACTTGGAAAGCGTGAACAGGTCCGACACCGACTGGCGCAGGTTGTCACGCGATGTCAGCAGGCTGCCAAGGTTGATGAAGTGCGTGCCAGACGCATCTATGACGCCATCCGGGCCCGGCGCGCCGGTCGTGTCGTTGACCAGGTCGACGTCGAACGTGCGTTCGCTCGAGATTGCTCCGAACGGCGTGTTCTCGATATTGAACGGATTGGCGCGCGGCAGCCCGTGGAGCGGCTGGTCGATGCCGACCACCGCGAAGCCCTGTCCCGCGAGGGTGGCGGAAATCGCAAGGGTGTCGGTCCGGTTGCGCGTGATGCCGTGCTGGAAAATGACGATCGGCCAGCCGGCCGCGGGCCGGGTACGGCCCGACGCCGCGTTCGGCACCGTCAAGATGAGCGGAATGGTCTGCGTGCTGCGTGCTACCGGTCGCGGATTGGCGAACGTCAGGTTGGTCGAGGTCGGATCGAGCCCGAACTGGTTGAACGGCGCGACGTACGCACCGGGAGCGGCGCGCCAGAACGTCGACAGGATCACCTGCGGCGTGGTCGGCGTCGGCGCATCGAGGTAATAGGGAACGTCCAGCGTGCCGATAAAGATATCGGCCACCGGCGGCAGGCCAGCCACCGCGCTGGTCAGGCCCGTCGGTGCCACGCGTACCAGACCCGGCTGATTCTGTGCGCGCACCGCGCTCAGCACCGGGCTGATGCTCTGCGTGGTGAATACCCAGGTCAGCACCACGTCGGCACGCGGCACGCCTGCGCCGGACGCTGCTGCAAGCTGCGACTGCGTGAGCAGGCGGATGGGTTCGAGCGCGCAGGCATTGGCCGTCGGGATCAGCGGATCGGTGGTGACTCCGTTGACGCAAAGCGGCGACGTGCGCGTCGCCAGGAAGAACGTGGTATCGGGCGTCGCATCGTTGCCAAGGGCATCGCGCACGTCGTCGGTGACAACCACAAGATACGAAGTCAGCTGCTTGAGCGGAGTCAACGGCAGAATCGCGACAGTTCGTTGCAGCGGGTCGCTGGGCGCGAGTGCCAGGGCGTATTCGGTTGCCGCAAGCTGGCGCACGACACCGGTGACGCCGCCGCCCGGACCGCTGAGCGTGACCTCGAAAATGCGCACGCTGCTCGAATTGAGCGTGGTCGCATTGGGCGTGGCTGAAGTCTGGAAGCTCAACGGCGCGACGGTCGAAAAGCCGTCGAGCGCATTCAGCGCCACCGTCGGATCCCCGAAGTTGGCGGGATTGACCGCCGGCGCGTTGACCGTGAGATCACGCGTGCCCGCCAGCAGGAGATTGTTCGGAAACGGAATCGTCGAGGTCGCGGGATCGAAACGCGCGGTGATGACCGCAGTGATCGGCGAACCATTGTCGTTGCTGGGTACTGGTGTCGGCACGGCACGCGGGCTGTCGCCACCGCTGCTGCAACCTGCGATCAGCGCTGCGCAAAAGGCGGCAGCGAAAAGATTGCGGACGTACATGTGTGCGGTTCTCCCCGGACGTACTGCGTCGTATTGAGGCCGGTATCATAGGCAGACGCGTCACGCAGCCGCAACGCTTTCCTCACAAGATTTTAAGAATCGTCGATATGTTGCGATGCAGCACGAAACGTCCTTGAAGATCGTCCGCAGCGAGGGCGATGCTGGAGCGATGCCCGTGATGTGCGTGGTGGTGCCCTGCTTCAACGAAGCGGACGCGCTGCCGCTGTTGCATCCTCGACTCTCCGCCACGCTCGACGCGTTGCAGGTCACCTGGCGGATCCTGTACGTCGACGACGGTTCCAGCGACTCGACGTTCGCGATGCTGGAGACGCTCGCGACCAGCGACCCGCGCGTCACCGCGATGCGACTCGCGCGCAACTTCGGCAAGGAACTCGCGCTGACCGCAGGCATCGACCACGCCGACGCCGAGGCCGTGGTCGTGATCGATGCGGATCTGCAGGATCCACCCGAGCTCATTGCGCAGTTGTTTGCACGCTTCCGCGAGGGCTACGACATCGTGTACGGCGTGCGGCGTTCGCGCGCGGGCGATTCGTGGCTCAAGCGCAATACCGCGCATGGCTTCTACCGCCTCATGGGCCGGCTGTCGTCGACGCCGGTGCCCCGCGATACCGGCGATTTCAGGTTGCTCAGTCGTCGCGCGGTGCTGGCACTACGGCAATTGCGCGAGCGGCACCGCTTCATGAAAGGCCTGTTCACCTGGGTCGGCTTCCGCCAGGTCGGTGTCGAATACGACCGTGAACCACGGGCCGCCGGCAAAACCAAGTTCAATTACTGGCGCCTGTGGAATTTCGCGATCGAAGGCGTCACTTCGTTCTCGACCTTGCCGCTGCGCGTGGCGACGTACGTCGGCTTCCTCACCGCGCTGCTCGCCTTCGGCTACGGCGCGTGGACCATCGCCAAGACGCTGCTCTGGGGCGAGCCGGTGCGCGGCTATCCCTCGCTCATGGCCGTGGTGTTGATGCTGGGTGGCGTGCAGCTCATCGCGCTCGGGCTGATCGGCGAGTACCTCGGTCGCCTGTACGCCGAGAGCAAGCAGCGCCCGCTCTACCTCGTCGAGCAGTTCGTGGGTGGCCAGGCGCCTGCAAATCCAACCGGATCGTCGTAGTCGCACTGAGCGAATCCCACCCGACGGCTTGATCTCAATCCGCTATGCGGACGCGGCGTGCACCGCTTCCGGGGCGGAACGGGCCGGGGTCGTGCCCGAGCGTCCTTCGCGCTGGCGAGTCGTCGACGACCAGGTCGTCGCGCATGCGCAGCACCATGGCGACGCCAAGTCCGCGCAGCAGCCCCACCGCGTGCGCGCAGCGGAGCAGAATGCTGAAAGCCGGATCGGGAACACGCAGGATCGGCGAGGATTTTCCGCGCGCACGCAGCACCCGCTCCAGCATCGCGTCGTAAGCGAGGGTCTCGCCGCCACCGACGTCGAACGCGCCGGATGCTTCACCACGCTGCATCGCCCTGTGCATCGAGCGCGCGAGGTCGTCCGCGTGGATCGGCATGCGCAGGCCGCGGGCCGACGCGGGTAACACGACGCAACCGAAGCGCTGGGCCTGCGCCACGACCGCCCCGAAATTACCGGCGTCGTCGCCACCGTGGATCAGCGTGGAGCGCAGGATCACGCAGCGCGCGCC
>JBBRIE010000165.1:0-6823 GCA_038221545.1 Lysobacterales bacterium | reverse complement strand
GCAGCAAGTCGTTGATCGACGGCATGGACCGGGTCTTCTCGTCCACCTGCTTGACGATCACGGCGCAGTAGAGGCTGTGCGAACCGTCGCCAGCCGGCAGCGAGCCGGCCACCACCACGCTACCGGCCGGCACGCGGCCGTACGAGACCGTGCCGCGCGCGCGGTCGTAGATGCGCGTCGACTGGCCGAGGAACACGCCCATGCCGATCACGCTGCCGCGCTCGACGACGACGCCCTCGACCACTTCCGAGCGCGCGCCGATGAAGCAGTCGTCCTCGATGATGGTCGGGCTGGCCTGCAGCGGCTCGAGCACGCCGCCGATACCGGCACCACCGGAGACGTGCACGCGCGCGCCGACCTGCGCGCAGGATCCGACGGTCGCCCACGTGTCGATCATCGTACCCGCGCCCACGTGCGCGCCGATGTTGACGAAGCTCGGCATCAGCACCACGTCGCGCCCCACGTGCGCGCCGCGCCTCACCCACGCACCCGGCACCGCGCGCACCCCGAGTGCGCGGAACGCGGCCTCGTCGAAACCCTCGAAGCGGAGCGGCACCTTGTCGAACCATGGCGCCGGCTCGCCGGCCATCACGCGGTTGTCGTTGAGCCGGAAGTACAGCAGCACCGCCTGTTTCAGCCACTGGTTGACGCGCCAGCCGCCCGCGCCATCGGGCTCTGCCACGCGCACGCGGCCGCTTTCGAGAAGCCCGATCGCCTGCTCCACCGCATCGCCCGCGCGGGCGCGCAAGGCGTCGGAGTCGAGTTCGGCGCGCGCCGCGAACGCCTGCGCGATGCGTGCTGCGAGTTCGGAGTGCATCGTGTCGGAAGTCATCGCATCCAGGGTCATGCGTCGCCATCGTCGAGACGGATGCGTAGGGTAGCGAGCAGTTGCCCGCGCTGCGCGGCGTCGAGCACGCGACCGTCGCTGTCGGTCAGTTCGAAGAAATCTTCGGCGCGCTCGCCGAACGTGGCGATGCGGGCATCGTGCACGCGCAGCCCGCATTCGCGGAAGCTCGACGCGATCCGCGCGAGCAACCCGGGACGATCCGCGCACACCAGCGAGAGTTGCGTGCGCTGTGGATTTTCGAGATCGCGGAATTCGGCGCGCAGCGGCACGCGGAAATGCCGCTGCTGGCGCGACAGCCGTCGCTGTGCAGGCCGCACGTCCAGCGTCTCGAGCGACAGCGCCTCGCGGAGCACCTGGATCATGAGCGCGGTCGCCCGCTCCGGCTCGTGCACGAGTTCGGCGCGCGGCAGCAGGCGGAAAAGGTCCAGCACGCGTCCGTCGCGCGTCCCCGTCGCGCGTGCCTCCACCACGTCGAAGCCCTGGCGGTCGAGCACCGCCGTCACCGTCGCGAACAATCCATCCCGGTTCGGCGCGTGCACGATCAGGTCGATCGCGTCGTCGCCGACGGCGCGCGAGACGATCTGCACGCGCTGGCCGCGCTGCGCGAACAATTCGCCGGTGGCCCAGGCCAGGCGTTCCGCCCCGAGGCGCAGGACCGCGTAGTCGGGGAGCGAACCCCACATCGCCTGGGCCTCCGCGGCGGTCACGGTCGTGGCGGCCAACAGGCGCCTCGCCTCGTCGCGGATCGCGGTGACGCGCTCGGCCGCGCGTACGGGATCGGCCAGCCCGCGGCGCAGCGCATGGCGCGTGGCGGCGTGCAGGTCCTCGAGCAACTGCGCCTTCCATGCGTTCCAGAGCCGCGGGCTGGTGCCCTGGATATCCGCCACCGTGAGCAGGTACAGCGCGTCCAGCCGTTCGGTGTCGGCGACCTCGGACGCGAAGCGATGCACGACGTCCGGATCCGAGATGTCCTGCTTCTGCGCGGTCACCGACATGAGCAGGTGCTTGCGCACGAGCCAGGCGACAAACTCGGTGTCCGCGTCGACCAGGCCCAGCCGCGGCGCGGCGACGCGCACCTCGATCTCGCCGAGTTCGGAATGATCGCCGCCACGGCCTTTCGCGATGTCGTGGAATAGGCCGGCGAGCAGCACCAGTTCCGGCTTGGGTTGCCGCCGCCAGAGCGTATGCCCGAGCGCGGTGAGCGAGGTGTCGCGCTGCGCGAAGCCGAGCAGGTTACGCACCACGAACAGCGTGTGCTGGTCGACCGTGTAGACGTGGAACAGGTCGTACTGCATGCGCCCGGTGACGCGGCCGAATGCAGGCAGCACCTGCGCGAGCAGGCCGTGCCGGCCCATGGCGGCGATCGCGCGGGCCACATCGCCGCCCTGGCGCAGCAGCGCCATGAACGCCGACCCGGTGCCGGCGTCGTCGCGGAAGCGCACGCCGACGTTGCCCAACGCGTCCTCGAGCAGTTCGATGAGACTCGAATGGAAACCGTTTATGTCGGCGCGGCGCGCGAGCCAGGCGAACGGCTCGAGCAGGCGTGCGGGCCGCCGCTCGATGGCCTCGGCGTCGACCGCGGCGAGCGCGCCGTCGCGCAACTCCCAGTATTCGTCCAGCGCCTGGATTCGAACGCCACCAGCGTCGGCGGCAATCTGTTCGGCGCAGCGCGTCAGCACGCGCTCGTTGAGGCGGTCGATGGTCTGCGCCGCCCGGAACCAGGCCTGCATGAACTGCTCGACCGCGAGGTTTCCCGCATGTTCGTCGGCGAAACCGAACATGCGCGCGAGTTCGCGCTGATGGTCGAACAGCAGCCGCTCCTCCGCGCGGCCGGCGACGCGGTGCAGTGCGAAGCGCACGCGCGCGACGTGATCGCGCGCGACGCGCAGCGCGTCGAGTTCCGCGGGCTTCACGAGACCGGATCCGGTCGCGGCGTCGAGCGAAGCGGCTCCACTCGTGCGGCGCGCTACCCAGTCCAGCGTGTGCAGGTCGCGCAGGCCGCCCGGCCCGTCCTTGACGTTCGGCTCGAGGTTCCAGGCGGTGTCGTTGAATCGAGCATGCCGCTCGTCCTGCGAGCGCTGGCGCGCGGCGAGGAACTGCGCCGGTGGCCACAGCGGGGGCGCGATCGCGTTCGCGAGAGCCACGGCTGGAAGGCCGGACAGGAGACGGGCATCCATGAGGCTCGTGAAGATGGTGAGGTCGGCGCCCGCCTCGCGGCAACCGGCCAGGTCGCGGACCGCGTGGCCGGGCCTCAAGCCCGCGTCCCAGAGCGCGGCCACGAACGCGCCGATGTCTGCGGACGGCGCGCTCGAGAGGTCGTCGACGAGTACCAGGAGGTCCACGTCGGAATGCGGGAACAACTCGCCACGCCCGTAGCCACCGGTCGCGAACAGCGCGCACGACGCCGCGGCAGCGTGTCGCTGCCAGCACTCGAGTACCCAGGTGTCGACCGCTTCCGTGCGACGCGCGAGCAGCGTGGAGACCTCGACGCCCGCATCGAAATCGCTTGCGAGCGCAGCGTCGATCGCGCCGAGAGCGACCCGCGCTCCGCATGCGGCTACGGGCGTTGCGTCGACGGCAGGCTCAGTCCGGGCCGCCATCGCGATCCGGTGAGCCTGCCGACAGCGTGAGCACGTCGAAGCCATCGTCGGTCACCGCGACCATGTGTTCCCACTGGGCGGACAGCGAGCGGTCGCTGGTCACGACGGTCCATCCGTCGGGCCAGAGCCGCGTGCCGTGCTTGCCGGCATTGACCATCGGCTCGATGGTGAAGGTCATGCCCTTTTGCAGCCGCACGCCCGTGTTCGGCTTGCCGTAATGCAGGACCTGCGGATCCTCGTGGTACACGCGGCCGATGCCATGCCCGCAATACTCGCGCACGACGGAGAAGCGCTCCGACTCGACCATTTTCTGGATGGCCGCACCGACATCGCCGAGCGTGCCGCCCGGCCTCACCGCGCGGATTCCGGCCCACATCGCGCGGTGGGTTGTTTCGATCAGGCGCCTGGCGAGTACCCCGGGCTGCCCGACGGTGTACATGCGGCTGGTGTCGCCGTGCCAGCCATCCTTGATGACCGTGACGTCGATATTGAGGATGTCGCCATCGCGCAACACCTTGTCGTCGCTCGGTATGCCGTGGCAGATGACGTTGTTGACCGATGCGCAGATCGTGGCCGGGAACGGTGCGCGGCCGGCCCCCGCGCCGTAGCCGACGTTGGCGGGGACGGTGTTCTGCACGTTGACGATGTAGTCGTGGCAGAGCCGGTCGAGTTCACCCGTGGTGACGCCCGCCCGCACGTGCGGCGTGATCATGTCGAGCACCTCGGCGCCCAGGCGACCGGCTTCGCGCAGGCGCTCGATCTCGGCAGGCGATTTGATCTTGATCGACATCTACAGCTCCGTGGGGGTGCCGTATTATGGCGCCAGCTCCTGATTTTTCCTTCTTCCCACGCGCGGGAGTGAGGCGGCGCTGCTTGCAACAGTCCGGCGGACTGTTGCGCGAAATCGAAAGCCCGGTAGGGCCGTAGAAGGTGGCGCGCAGCGCCGGATGAGCAGCGTCGCCACATGAGGCAAGCCCCTCATCCGCCTTCGGCACCTCCCCCCGCTGGCGGGGAGAGGAAGGCGAGATTGCGGCCAGAGGGCTATTGCGGTTAGAATTCCGCTGATTTTCCGCCTGCGGCATTGTCGCGAGCGAGAAAACCAAGGCAATCGTCGCGGGCACAGCCCGCTGCGTGCGCCGAATCCGCACACCCTTCGTCACCGACTTCGGGGTGCCACTAGTTCGCGGTCTGCACAGCCTCGCAACACGACCCTTGAGGGTCTGCGGGGAGCACACGGCAACTGATGGTCGAAGTCGCCTGGAAGGGTGGAGGCCTAACCCCGGAGCCCGACTGCCCGTCCCTGGCGCGCAGCGTCGCTCCCTATCGCTGGAGTTTCCCATGCCTCAAGTCACCATGCGCCAAATGCTGGAAGCGGGCGTCCATTTCGGCCACCAGACGCGTTACTGGAACCCGAAGATGGCGCAGTACATCTTCGGCGCGCGCGGCAAGATCCACATCATCAACCTCGAGAAGACGCTGCCGCTGTTCAACGACGCGATGAACTTCGTGTCGGGCCTCGCGCAGAAGCGCGGCAAGCTGCTGTTCGTCGGTACCAAGCGTTCGGCGCGCGAGTCGATCGCCGAAGAGGCGCGTCGCTGCGGCATGCAGTTCGTCTCGCAGCGCTGGCTCGGCGGCATGCTGACCAACTTCCGCACGGTCAAGCAGTCGATCACCCGGCTCAAGGAACTGGAGCAGATGGCGACCGACGGCAGCCTCGAGAAGCGCGTCAAGCACGAGATCCTGTCGCTCAAGCGCGAAGCCGAGAAGCTCGAGAAGTCGCTGGGCGGCATCAAGGACATGGGCGGCCTGCCGGACGCGCTGTTCGTGATCGACGTCGGCCATGAGGACATCGCGATCCAGGAAGCGCGCAAGCTCGGCATTCCGGTCGTCGCGGTAGTCGACACCAACTACGACCCGAGCCTGGTCGACTACGCGATCCCGGGCAACGACGACGCGATCCGTGCCGTGCAGCTGTATGCACGCGCCGTCGCCGACGCAGTGCTCGAGGGCAAGGCCGCGGCGCCTGCCGCGCACGTCAGCCGCGACGAGTTCGTAGAGCTCGACGCCGAAGGCAATCCGGTCGCGCGCGACGAGCGTCGCCCAGGACCGCGCAAGCCGCCCACGGGTCCGCGCAAGCCGGGTGGCCCGGGGGGTCCGCGCAAGCCCGGCGGTCCAGGTGCCGGACGCAACGACCGCGGTCCGCGCCCCGCCGCGCAGTAAGACCCGCGTCATGCGGCCCGCGCATCCTCTGCGCGGGCCGCCAGCCACTTCTTTCAGCGCGACGGCCGTGATGCCGACGCGCTCACGCTTTCCAAGACATCGAGGTAGACACATGACGATTTCCGCCACCATGGTGAAGGAGCTGCGTGAGCGCTCCGGCGCCGGCATGATGGAATGCAAGAAAGCCCTGACCGAGACCGATGGCAACGTCGAACTCGCCATGGAATACCTGCGCAAGACGGGTCTCGCCAAGGCCGACAAGAAGGCGACGCGCATCGCGGCCGAGGGCAAGATCGTGCTGGCGCAGGACGGCGGACGCGCGCTGCTGGTGGAGATCAATTCCGAAACCGACTTCGTCGCAAAGGACGGCAACTTCACCGCTTTTGCGGACCAGGTCGCGCAGGCTGCCCTGGCCAGCGGCGCGGGCGACGCCGAGGCCCTGAAGTCGGTCTCGATCGGCGGCACCTCCATCGACGAAATCCGCCAGACCCTGGTCGCAAAGGTCGGCGAGAACGTGCAGATCCGTCGCATCGTGCGCAACGACAGCGGCAACAATATCGGCGCCTACGTGCACGGTGGTCGCATCGGCGTGCTGGTCGAACTCAAGGGCGGCAGCGCCGAGCTTGCGCGCGGCATCGCGATGCACGTCGCTGCGATGAACCCGGGCTACGTCTCCATTGAACACGTGCCGGCGGACTTCGCGGCGAAGGAGAAGGAAATCGCGCTGGCGCAGCTGACCGAGAAGGACAAGGCCAAGCCCGCGGAAATCCAGGACAAGATGGTGTCAGGCAAGGTCAACAAGACCCTGTCGGAAATGTGCCTGACCGCGCAGCCGTACGCGCTCGATACCAACACGACAGTTGCCGCGATGCTGAAGAAGGAAGGCGCCGAAGTGGTCGGCTTCCAGCGTCTCGCCGTCGGCGAAGGCATCGAGAAGCAGGCGGACGATTTTGCTTCTGAAGTCATGAAGCAGGCCGGCCTCGCCTGACGCTGGGCGGGCTGCACTCCCGCCTCCGTCGATACGCTGGCCAGGAGGCCGGGTCGCCCAGCGACCCGGCCTTTTTTCTTGTGCGATCGTGTCTCGCGATCGGCGACGACGACGCGTCACCACTGCCGTTGCATTCCTCCTTCAACCACGCGATTCGCATGCTCGGTT
>JBBRIE010000164.1:0-6827 GCA_038221545.1 Lysobacterales bacterium | reverse complement strand
AGCTGGCCGTGCAGGCGGTCGGTGGCGTGGCGCAGATCGTCGAGGGAGTGCATCAGTCCGTGTGGGACACGCTCGGCGTGCGGGGCGGCGCAGAACCGGGCCGGACCGGCGGCCTCACCGGACTCGTCTACCGGGGTGTGCGTGGCACCGCTCGCTGGTTCGGCAAGGGCGCGGACCTGCTGTTGGCGAAGTCCGAATCCGCCTTCGCGGCCGTGAACGCGACGGCTCCGGGATCGGCGGCGCGCGAGGCCGTGCTCGCGGTGCTCAATGGCGTGCTGGGAGACCACCTCGCCGCCACCGGCAATCCCCTCGCGACGACGATGAGCCTGCGACACCGCTGCGTCGGAATCGATTCCGCCGAGGTCGCGGCGCCGGTCACCGCCAAGGTGTTGCTGATGGTGCACGGCCTTTGCATGAACGACCTGCAATGGCGGACTCGACACGAGGATCTCGTATCCGATCACGGCGAGACCTTGTCCGCGGCGCTTGATTACACGCCGGTCTACCTACGCTACAACACTGGCCTGCACGTCTCGCGCAACGGCCGCGACCTCTCGTCCGCGCTGGAACGGCTGGTCGCCACATGGCCCGTGCCGATCGAGGAGCTGAGCGTGGTCGCGCACAGCATGGGCGGCCTGGTGATCCGCAGCGCCTGCCACTCTGCGGAACGGGACGCATCGCCCTGGAGGAACCACTTGCGCCACATCGTGTTCCTCGGCACGCCGCACCATGGCGCGCCGCTCGAGCGCGCGGGCAACTGGCTGGACACCTTGCTGGCGGGCATGCCCTGGACCGCGCCGTTCGCGCTGCTCGGCAAGGTGCGCAGCGCCGGCATCACCGACCTGCGCCACGGGCACGTGCGGGACGAGGACTGGCACGGCCGCGATCGGTTCGACCCCTCGCCGGTCGCTCGCGTGGTGGTGCCGCTGCCCGCGGGCGTGGCTTGCCACGCGGTCGCGGCGACGGCCGCGACGCGCCGCGGTCCGGCCGCGGACCGGTTGATCGGTGATGGCCTCGTGCCACTGCGCAGCGCGCTCGGCGAACACGAGGAATCCGACCTCGAACTGGCGTTCGCAAAGCGCTCGCGATGGATCGCCTACCGCACCAACCACATGCAGCTGCTCGGCAGCCCCGACGTCGCACGGCAGATGGTCGAGTGGCTGACGCCGCGCCGCCGAACCGCCCGTGTTCGGCGCTGACTCCAGGGCTGGCCGGCCACGTGGTTGCGACCGACATCATCCAGCCGCGTATCGGCGTGGACCCGATCCGGGCCTCGAGCGACAGGTGCCAACTTGATAGGCCCCGGCTCGACACGTCGCTCGGGATGCGGCACTCAGTGAACACGCTGCCCGGCGTGTCTCCCGCGCACGCGCGCATCGCCCTGCACCTTGGCGAGCGGGGATTCGTCACGCCCGCAGCGCCGGAAGTTCCCGCGAATCCGGTCGCGGGCTGACACGGCCGACGACCGCAACGGCCCGGGGACTCGCCAGCGTGCCTTATCGACTGCTCGCGGATGTCGTGCTCACCCTGCACGTCGCGTGGGTGGTGTTCGTCGTCGCCGGCCTCGTGCTGGTCGTCGTCGGCAACCTGCGCGGATGGCGGTGGGTCAACCACCTGTGGTTCCGCCTTGCCCACATCGGCACGATTGCCGTCGTGGTCGCCGAGGCGTGGCTGGGTTTCACCTGCCCACTCACCACGCTCGAGCAGTGGCTGCGCGCGCAGGCCGGGGAGTCGACCTATGGTGGAGGCTTCATCGAGCACTGGCTTTCGCGGCTGATCTTCTACGACGCGCCGCCCTGGGTGTTCATCGTCGCCTACACGGCGTTCGGACTGCTGGTCCTCGCCGCGTGGCTGCGCTATCCGCCCGCGCGGCGGCGACCCCGCAGAGCGCGCCCGCCCCCAATCTCCTGAATTGCAACGGCGACCGGCAGAGCTAGGCCATGAAGCCGAGGTTCGTGCTCGAATAGAGGCCGAGGTTCGGAAAGATATCGGCGAGGCCGCTGTCGTTGACGCCGAACCACGAGGCCAGTGTCGCGGAGTAGGGTTCGACGCCGGTGGTGGGAATGATCTGTCCGTAGCCCGCATCGTTCGGATTGCCGTTCTGCGCGAGCGACGGCATCTGGCCGAAAAAACGTCCACCGCGCACGGCGCCGCCGACCACGAAGTGATGTCCGCCCCAGCCGTGATCGGTGCCATCCCCGTTGGTCGAGATCGTGCGGCCGAAATCCGATGCGGTGAACGCGGTGACCGCGGGTGCGACGCCCATCTGCTCGGTCGCGGCGTAAAACGCGTTCAGCGCCTGCGACAGTTGCGCGAGGATGTCGGTGTGCGTCGCGACCTGGTCATCATGCGTGTCGAAGCCGCCGAGGCCGACGAAGAAGATCTGGCGGCGCATGTCGAGGCCGTCGGCACCGCGCACGTTGATGAGGTTCGCGACCTGGCGCAGCTGCGCGCCGATGAAATTGTTCGGGAACGGCGTGGTCCAGACCGGCAGCGGATCGAGTGCGTCGCCAAGCATCGTGTAGGTGGCGATCGAACGCCGCGTGGCGCGCGCATACGCGCGTTCGAACATGTGCGCCTGCACACCATCGGCCATGAGTCCATTGAATGTCTGCGTGCCGAGCTCGTTCTGATACTGGCCGAGGTAGTCGATCCGCTCGACGCCCTGCGCGGCCATCACGTACTGGTCGATGGTGCCGCCGCGCTGGAACAGGCTCTGGCCCGACAGCGACATCGTCATCGGCAATTGCTGATTCGGATTGCCGTCGTACAAGAGGTCGGCGATGCGTCCGCCCCAGCCATTCGCGTTGGCATCGTCGGGCCGTGAGGTCTGCCAGAAGTTCGCCTGGTCATCGTGCGAAAACAGCTGCGGCGGCACCGCGTGGGTGCCGTTCTGGTACTGCTCCTGCGTGACCGGGCCGAGCAGGGGACCGACGTTGCCGATGATCGCCGCGTGCTGGTTGTTGAACAGCGTGCGCAGCTCCGGCATCGACGGATGCAGGCCGTAGCTCGCGCCGTCGCTCGGCGGGCCGCCGGGCATTCCGGGTTGCACGCTCTGCGGCGTCAATGCGAGCGCCTGGATGGAGGCGCGCGGAATCGCCAGCGCCGGACGCGACGCGCTGTAGACGTTGTAGTGGGCAAGGTCGTGGGGAACGATGGTGTTGAAACTGTCGTTGCCCCCGTGCAGGAATACGCACACCAGCGCCTTGTAGTCGGCAAAGATGCCGCCGTTAGCGGCGTGCGTCGCCGCCGCCACGAGACTGAGATTGCCCAGCGCGCTATACAGCGCCACGCCGCCGAGCGCCGACTTGATCGAGCAGCGCAGGAACTTGCGATGGTCGTAGATCCCTGTAGTGGTCATTGTCGTCGCCGCCTACTTCTGGATGTTGAATTCGGGGGAATTGACCATCAGGTACAGCGCCTGCTGCACGCGGAACAGTGCGCGTCGCTCCGCGACGCTGAGCCCCGGGGCCTCGCCCGGCAACGCATCCGGCAATGGTCCATTCAAGCGCGTGATCAGAAGATCGCGCATGAAGCTCGACATGCCGCCCGACATCATCACCAGGTTGAGATGATCGACCAGCGCGGCTGCGCTGGTGTTGGCCAGCGCCTTGAGCGCGGTGTAATCCATCAACGTCTCTTGCGGCACCGGCGCGCCGTTCTCCCAGGCGTTGCTGTAACGGCTGCCGACGTAGAACAGGAAGATGCGCCAGCCAAGTTCATTGGGCGCGGTGACCAGCTGCGTGTCCGTGGCGATCTGGAATTCCGGCGACACGAGAACCGCGTCGCGGATCTCGCCTGGCTGCGCGAAGTCGGGCTTGAAGAAGTTGAATACCGATGGCGCGCTCAACGGCAGCTGCCCGAACTGGTCGCGCGGATGCGAGTAGCGGAACACGCGCCCGTTGGTCGAGATGCCCGGCGCGATGCGGAACAGGCGCACCAGCTTGGTGATCGGCTCGCGCAATTTGCCGAAGGTCTGCGGCGTCGGCAGCAAACCTGCGCGCGCTTCGGGGTCGAGCAGGATCGCGGTGATCATCGATTTCATGTCGCCGCGCACACCGGACCCGTTGTTGTTGAATGCCGCCGCGACGCGCCCGACGTAGGCCGGCGACGGATTGCTGGTGACCAGGCGCTGGATCATGTGCCGCGCCATGAACGGCCCGACGTTCGGATGGTTGAAGACGTTGTCGAGCGCGGCACCGAGTTCCTGCGTGGCGTTACCACCCGGCGCCAGCACGCCGTTTGCCAGCGCCACGCCGGGATACACGAGCAGCTGCTTGGTGGTGGTGTTGTCGTGGAACGCCTCGACCGGCGTCATCGGCGTGAACCACGGGGCGTTGTATGGATTCCCGGGTTCGCAGTCGTTGTAGTTCTGTGCGGTGCAACCCGCGAAGTTCCAGCCGGTGAACACGTGCGCGAAACCGCGCACCGTGCTCTGGTTGTAGGTCGGCACGGGATTGCCGCCGACCAGTACCTCGGTGCCGTCCTGGTTGAGCTGCACAAGCCCTATCGAGAACAGCTGCAGGATCTCGCGCGCGTAGTTCTCGTCGGGGCGGATGTTCAGCACCGGGTCGTTCTTGCGATTGCCGAGCATGCTGAGGAAGCGGCCCATCGCCGGATGCAGCGTGACGTGCTCGAGCAAGCTGCGGTAATTGCCGAAGGCGTTGCGCGCGAGAGTGTCCTGGTAGTCGGCGAGCGCCCAAGGCTGGAACAGCAGCGCGGCATTCTTGTCCGACACCACCATCACCTCGCTCAGCGCGAACGCCACGCGCTGCCGCAGCTGGTCGTCGTGGGTCAGCGCGAGGTTGCTGGGATTGCGCAACTGCGCGGTGTGGATGAACCACGCCTCGAGCCGCTGCTGCTGGTAAACACCGCTGTCGGCTGGCAGATTGCTGACCCAGTCGAGGTAGGGCTTCTCGAGCGAGATCGGCGCCGCGAACTGCTCGTTGAGCCAGCCGAGGTAACCGAGGGGGCGCAAGCGCGCGATGTCTTGCAGTCGCCCGCCGAACGTCGCCTGGTCGAGGAAGCGTGCGGCCTCGGTATCGCTCGCGACCACCGGGACCGCGCTCGGCTCGCCGTTCTCGAAGCTGCTGCCGAAGAGCGGCGGTGCACCTTGCGCATGCACCGCAAGCGGCAGCAGCGACAACGCCACGGATAGCGCTGCCGCTGCTGAGCAAACCCTCGAACGCACCATCAGACCGCCCCGGTTCCCGGTTGCCCGCGCATCATGCCCAGAACCTGAACGCAAACGCGTGACGCGTGACACATTTTTTCACGATGTCTCGGAACGCGCTCGACGGGCACCAAATCGCGACCCACCATCGCTCACGCGCATCGTGGAAGCGCAAGGAAACCAGGGTCCGGAAACCAGGGTCAATGTGCACTTCGTGGGAAAGTGCAGCCCACCGCGTCTTGTCGAGAAAACGCGCTTCGTGAAAGTGGAACCTGACCCGTGTTCCATCGCGCAGACCAGTTGCCGGCGCTAGCGGATGGGCTGATGGGCCCTGGACGCCGCGCCGGCGTTTCGGCTACTTGAGTTCGATCTCGCGGATGACCTCGCTGCCAAGAATCTCGCGCATGGACCCGCGCTTGACGCCTGCTGCCGCAGCTTCAGCCCGGCTCTCGCCGGTGACTGACTTGGCCACCGGCTCGGTGCGATCGTTCAAACCATCAAAGCTCGCCATGTTCGGGTAGGTGACCACGAGATACATGTTGGGCTCCGACGGCGTACGCGCCCGCGTGCTGTAGACGTAGAAGCCACTCACGATGCCCGCTTTCTTCTGGGCGTCCATCACCGGCTTGTAGGTCTTGCTCAGATAGTCCGTGTAGTTCTCCATCTGACCATCCGCAACCCTGACCGAAGTGACCACCGTCACTGCCCCTTCCTTGTAGCTGCGCTCCTGCGCAGCCAGCGGCAATGCAACCAACAGCAACAATGCGGCAAGCAACTCAAAACGTACTTTCATGGCATTCCCCCGTGTGTGCTGAATTCGACCTGCAGACGGCTGTCCGCGAGCTCATGTTACGCCGATCATGTGTGGCTGCGCGGGAAGCGGTGCCCGTTTCACTTCCAGGCAAACGGTGTGGCAGAGAGCATGCGAAACGCGAAACAGGGGGCAGAGTCTCTGACCCCAGTTCTGCATGGAGGGCGGCTCCCTGAGGCAAAGACGCTTCCAGCGGCCTCAAGCGATTTAGCGGCAAGCCACCGTGTTGCCCGCTGCGTCCGTGCAGGTCCCGCTGTGAGTGACGCCCTCGCCCTGCTGCGCCTGGGTCTGGCCGTTGTAGGTTGCGCCGGCGGCGGAAGTGGCGCCGCTGCTATGGGTCGCCCCTTGGCCGGTGGCGTATTGCGTATCGCCGTCGTGGCTGCCGCCGTTGACGCCGCGCGCTGAAGTGGCACGTCCGCCGCTGACGCTACCGTCCGATCCGGCAGACAACGTCACTCTGACCCCGCTAACCGCTGACCCCGCTAACCGCGATATCGATGACGATCAGCGCGGCTTCGCGCGTCCCGTGGACCAGGCGGTGACGAACGCGGCCAACGGCGATGGCTCCGACATCGGCGCCTTCGAGCAGCGGCCCGAACTCAACTTCGCCACAGCTTCGAATAACCCGCCGCTCGCACGGAGACATCGCCGTTGCCCGCTGTTTGTAGAGCCGAGCGCAAGCTCGGCTTCGGGTCTCCGGTCGTACGAAAGGCCAGCGGAACTGGCGCTCCGCTGCTACAGGGTTGAGGCACGCATATGCGAGGCGGGCGAGCGTGGGGCGCAGGATGGTGCCGCGCGAGCGCCGTTGCCCCGCTGTTTGTAGAGCCGAGCGCAAGCTCGGCT
>JBBRIE010000163.1:0-6872 GCA_038221545.1 Lysobacterales bacterium | reverse complement strand
AACGCGGCCGCCTGCACCTTGCCACGACGCTGCTGCAGGGCGGCAACGTGCTGCGGCTCGACGAACCTTCCAACGACCTCGACGTGGAAACGCGGCGCGCGCTTGAGGACGCACTGCTCGAGTTCCCGGGCTGCGTGATGGTGATCTCCCATGATCGCTGGTTCCTCGACCGAATCGCTACCCACATCCTGTCGTTCGAGGGCGATTCGCACGTCGAGTTCTTCCAGGGCAACTACCGCGAATACGAGGACGACAAGAAGCGCCGCCTCGGCGAGGAAGGCGCGAAGCCGCATCGCCTGCGCTTCAAGGCACTCAAGTAACGGAGCCCCTCCCCCGCGTGGGGGAGGGGCTCAATGCGGAGGACGTGTGACGTGGATTTCGTCGCAGCGCTGAGAACCCGATGGCGCGACGCCGGTTCGCTGGTCTGCGTCGGACTCGATCCGGAGCCCGGGCGATTCCCGGCACGGCGGGCGGGCGACGCCGACGCCGACGTAGTGTTCAGGTTCTGCCGCGACATCGTCGACGCGACGGCGGAATTCGTCTGCGCGTTCAAGCCGCAGATCGCGCACTTCGCCGCGGTCGGTGCCGAAGGTGCGCTCGCGCGGCTCATCGCATACATCCATGCGTCGCATCCCGGCATCCCGGTGATCCTCGACGCCAAGCGCGGCGACATCGGCAGCACCGCGAAGCACTATGCGGAAGAGGCCTTCGACCGCTTCGGCGCCGATGCGGTCACGGTGAACCCGTACCTCGGACGCGATTCGATACAGCCGTTCCTCGATCGCCGCGGCAAGGGCGTGGTGGTCCTTTGCCGCACCTCAAATCCAGGCGCCGTCGAACTGCAGGACCTGTCTGTCGCGACCGCGACGGGTTCGCGGCCGTTGTACCAGCTCGTCGCGGAACGCGTTGCGGGCGAATGGAACGCCGATGGCCAGTGCGCACTCGTGGTTGGGGCGACCTGGCCCGCGCAGCTGGCCGAGGTGCGCGCGATCGTGGGCGGCATGCCGCTGCTGGTGCCGGGCGTCGGCGCGCAGGGCGGCGATGTCGAAGCCCTCGTGCGCAACGGCAAGACAGTCGATGGCGATGGACTGGTCGTGAGTACGTCGCGCGCGGTGCTGTATGCATCGGGCGGGCCGGAGTATGCCGAGGCCGCGGGCGTGGCCGCGCGCGGACTGCGCGACCAGATCAACCGCTACCGCTGACGCTGGGCCCACGCCCGCGGCGCGGCGAGCAGGAAGTGCGACCAGATCGCGAAGAGCGCCAGCGCATGCCTGCCCGCGCCGCTCGCCTTGCCCTCGAACTTGCGGAAGTAACGCCACATCCCGCGGTGCTTGTGCCATTCGACCAGCACGGGCCGCGAGCGGCTGGAGACGCCGCGCACATGCACCACGCGCACGTCGTTGGCGACGATCACTCCGCGACCCGCGTCGCGCACGCGACGGCAGAGGTCGAGATCCTCGGCGTGCAGCCAGTAGCCTTCGTCGAATCCGCCAAGCACATCGAACATATCCTGCGGCATCAGCATCAAGGCGCCCGAGATGGCGTCCACGGACTGCACGCGCGATCCCGCCTCGAACGGGATCGCCACGCTGTCCCGCCGTCCGAAACCGGCACGCCGGCGCGTCCCGCAGGCCCTGGGTGTCGACGAGATCGGCGCCGATGATGCCGGCGGCCTCGTCCACCAGGCAATCGCGCAAGCGCGCGAGCGAATCGGCCTCGACCCAGCAATCCGGATTGACGAAGGCCAGCCATGCGGACGCGCAGTCACGCGCGCCCTGGTTGCAGGCGCTGCCGAAACCGGCGTTGTCGGTGTTGCAGAGCACGCGCACACGGGGGTCTTCTGCCGCGTGGCGACGTGCGATCGACGCGCTGCCATCGTCCGACGCGTTGTCGACGACGACGATCGCGGCGACGTCGCGCGCATCGCGTAGCCGGGCGAGACACGCATCGAGCGTGGCCGCGCTGCGGTGGCTGACGACGATCGCGTCGATCGCCAGCGATCCCGATTGACTCACCGGCCCAGCAGCCGGCGCCACCACGAAGCCACGGTCGAGCCCGATTGCGCGGCGACGAGCGCCGCCTGGAGCCGCGCGCATTCGGACTCCAGCGCGGCGACGCGTGCAGCGCGCTCCTCGAGCGCGTGCCCCGCCTCGATGATGCGCCCCACTTCGCGGTTGTAGTGCGAATACACCGACTCGGCGCGGTCGCCAAACAGGTGCAGGTCGGGGAGCTGCAGCGCATCGAGGCTCACCTCGTCGGCGGCGCAGGCCGCGATGTAGTAAAGCGGCGGGTACGCCAGACCCGCAGTCGGTGCGACATCGCCCGCGTCCATCGTCGCCGCGGCGAACGTCGAACCGCCGCCGTCGACGCGCCAGAGCGCGCCCTGGAACAGCAACTTCTGCGCGAACAGCCTGCGCGCCGCGAATCGCGTCGCGAGCATCGCCTCGAACTCGTCCCGGTACAGCTCCTTCACGTGGAAGGGATTCTGGTGGCCGGCCGCATCGGAGTACTGGGCCTTGTCGGGAGACGACAACAGCAGGACCCCGCCCGGCGCGAGCAGGCGGGCAAATCCGTCGAGCATGCGTTGCTGCGCCTCGACGTGTTCCAGCGTCTCGAAGCTCGTGATGAGGTCGAAGGATGCGTCGGGCAATGCGTGGAGCGCCGTCGCGTCATGGCATTCGAAGCGCAGGTTGGCAACGCCGGGGTAGCGTGCCCGCGCGTGCGCCACCACCGCCTCGCCGATGTCGACGCCCAGCACCGACGTCGCTTCCGCGGCCAGCAGGGCGGAGCCGTAACCTTCACCGCATGCCGCGTCGAGCACGCGCCGGCCGCGCGCGAGCGGCGCGGCGAACGCGTATCGATGGAAATGCTCGTACCAGATCTCGCGCACGCACTCGGGTGTGAAACGTTCGCCGGTGAACTCGAATGCGTCGTTCATGCCGCTTCGCTCCGGGACCCGCCCGTGCCTGCATCGATCCGCCGCGCGATGCGCTCGCGCAAGGGCGCCAGCGGATCGTTCGCGATGAAATCCGCGACCAGCCGTGCATACGCGGGATAGCGCGCTTCGAGTCGCGCCTGGTTGATCCCGCCAGGAGCGAGATCCACGCCCGCGAAACTCGCATGGCCGACGTGCGCGACGAAGGCGTCGTCGCAGAGCACGTTGCGCCAGCCATGGCCCGCCGCCCGCCGGCAGAAATCGTTCTCCTCGCCGTAACCCCGCCCGAAGGTGGCGGCGTCGAACCCACCCAGCGATTCGACCGCCGCGCGCCGCACGAACATGCAGAAGCCCACGCCCGTCGGCAGCTCGGGATACGTGCGGCTGGCAATCGCCGCGACCGCGCCACCGACGTGCTTCAGGTCGGCGGGGACCGGGCTGGCGACGCACATTCGCGGCAGGGAACAGATTTCCGCATTGTTCGACCAGGGCGTGGCGGTCGCGATGCACGCGTCGGAATCGGCGCAGCGCACCAGCGCTTCCAGCCAGCCGCGGGTGGGCACGGTGTCGCTGTTGAGCAGCACGACGTCTCCGCGGGTGTCCGCGATCGCTCGGTTCACGCTGCCGACGAAGCCCAGGTTGCGCGCATTGCGGACCACCTCGACCGCGAAGGGCGCGGCGCGGGCGAAGCCTTCGAGCAGCGGGACGATCGAGGGATCGGGCGACGCATCGTCGACGACATGCACGCGCGCGTCCGCCGGCAGCGTGCCGAGGAGCCCCGCGAAACAGGCCGGCAGCACGCTCGCGCCGTTGTACACCGGCACGATCACGGCAAGCGCTGCGACGGACGGGTTCATTCGCCTGCCAGCCACTGGTGTTCGAGGCGCACGATGCCGAGCTCGCGGGTGGCGCCGCAAATGGAGAAACCGCGTTCCACGGTGTCGAAGAGCCGCAGTTCCTCCGGGTCCATCGAGTGCGCGCGGGCGAGGTAGCCCCCGGGCAGCAGCGGCAGCGCGCCGAAGCGCACGATGAAGCGCCACGTCGCGTCGTCGATGCGCAGCGGCCGGGCTTCGGCCATGGTGCTGGTCAATCCATACACCGGCGTGCCATCGGCGCGGACGATGCCGATGGCCACGGACGGTTCGCGGCCGTCCCGCGAACGCACGTCGATGCGCATCTCCAGCGAATTGTCCGGGCCCAGCGCGAGCGCGGTCTGCTGCACCACGCCGTTGAGCGCGAGTTCCGCCACCTCGAATTCCTGTCCCGAGCGGGTCGCCGCGGTGGATTCCTCCTGCGCGGCGATGCGCCGCTCCTGGAACGCGAGGTACGCCTGGGTCACTTCGTGCACGTCGCCATAGCCGCGCTGTCGGCCGTGGTCGAGCCAGAGTGCGCTGCTGCAGAGCTTCTGCACGTGGAACATGCTGTGCGAGACGAGCATGAGCGTGCCGCCGCCGGCCAGGTACTCCTCGATCCAGCGGATGCACTTGCGCTGGAACGCCTCGTCGCCCACCGCCAGCACCTCGTCGGTGATGAGCAGCTGCGGGCGGCGCGACGCCACGAGTGCGAAGCCGAGCCGCACCACCATGCCGCTCGAGTAGTGCTTGACCGGCTCGTCGATCCAGCGGCCGATGTCCGCGAAGTCGACGATCTCGTCCATCTTCGCGGCGAGGTCGCGGGCGCTGAAGCCCATCAGCGTGCCGGCCATCTCGATGTTTTCGCGGCCGCGCAGTTCCGGATTGAAGCCGGCGCCGAGTTCGAGCAGCGCACCGAGCGAGGCGCGCACGTCCAGGGTCCCGCGGGTTGGCGCGAGCACGCCGCTCAGGATCTTGAGCAGGGTCGACTTGCCCGCGCCGTTCTCGCCGATGACCCCAAGCGACTCGCCCTGCCGAATCTGGAACGACACGCCGTCGAGCACCGTGATCGGATCGCGATGCGGTGCATTGCGCAGCAAGCGTCCCATCGCGCGCAGGCGGTCCGCCGCGCGCGCGACTTGCGGATAGTCCTTGCCGATACCGGCGAGGCTTACCAGTGGCGGGGCGGTCACAGGAAATCCTCGAAATGCTTCGATAGTCGCTGGAACACGAACCAGCCGAAGGCGAGCGCCACGGGCGGGAACCACAGCAGTGCCCACCATCCGAAGCCTGGCTGGCCCGCGCCGAACAGGCACCAGCGGAACGCCTCGACGAACGCCGTCATCGGATTGAGATCGAGCAGCGGCTGCAGCCTGACCGGCAGCATCTCGCGCGGATAGAAGATCGGCGTCAGGAAAAATCCCGCGGTCAGGAGCTGGCCGATCACCTGCGCGAGGTCGCGCACGAACACCTGGATGGCGGCGAGCGCGAGCGCGAGCCCGGCGGCCGCGATCGCCAACAGGCACAGCAGGCCGAGCGCGATTGGCAAACCACTCCATTGCAGCGGATGGCCGAGCAGCGACAGTGCCACCAGCACGACGGCGAACCCGACGCCATGCAGGACAAACGCGGCCGCCACGCGCGACAACACGAGCACGGCGCGGGGCAGCGCGACCTTGGAAAGCAGCGCGACGTTGTCGTGGATCGCGGTGGTCCCCTGCGTCAGGCTCTCCGCGAAGGCGGTCCATGGCCAGAGTCCGACGGCGAGGAACGGGACGAAGCCGAGACCGATGGAATCCGGCAGCCGCGCCCGCAGCACCGTCACGAACATGAGGCTGTACACGCCGAGCATCACCAGTGGCTGCACGAACGCCCAGCCGGCGCCGCTCAGCGTGCCTTCGAAGCGCGCGCGCAGCGCGCGCGCCGTGAAGTGGCGCAGGAGCGCCAGGTCGTGCGCCGAAACCGGCAAAGTCCCACCTCGCATGCGATAGTCCCCGACGTGCGAAGTGTAGGGGCCGGAAGGTGCGGGCCCCCATCCCCGGCTTCGCCTGGTGAAGCGCGACGGCGCCCGCGGTCAACCGCCGACGCGCGTCGTCGTCAGCGCAGGTCGAGGTTGCCCGCAGGCGCCGGCACGTTTTCGCCAGGCGGCACCGGGCTCGGCTCGCCATAACGGGATCGCAGCGCCTGCAGCTTCGTGGGGTTGCCTTCCAGCGGGAGGCTGAACAGCCGGTCGCTCTGTTCCCTGAGGTAGCGCGCCTTGTGCCGCTGTTCCATCTGGGCCACCAGGTCTTCGCGGATCTCCTCGAACTTGGCAGGGCGGCCCGGGCGATGTTCGAGCATCTCGATGACGTGGTATCCATGCGAGGTCTCCACCACCGGGGACAGCTCGCCCGCATCGGTCATCGCGAAAGCAGCTTCCTCGAATGGCTTCACCATCTTGCCGCGGCCGACGTCGCGGAACAGCCCGCCGTCAGCGGCGGAGGCATCATCCTCGGAATACTTGCGGGCCAGTTCGGCGACCGATTCGCCCTTGAGCGCGCGCTCGCGGATGCCCTCGGCGAGCTTGCGTGCGGCGTCCGGCGACCGGCAGTCGGTCTTGATCAGCACGTGGCGCACGTCGATGGTGTCGCCGATGACGAAGTCCTTGGGCGAAGCAGCGTAGGCTTCGGCGGCCAGCGTTTCGGCGTCGAACTCCGGCGCATTCTTGAACACGTGGTTCTGGTACGAAAGGGAGAGCGCCCGGTCCTCGGCCAGCTTGCGGGCGTGCTTGAATTCGTCCGTCTTGTCGAGTCCGAGCTTGCGCGCCTCGTTGGCCAGTTGTTCGATCAGCAGCAGCTGGTTGAGCATGGAATCGATGCGATCGGCGCTGTCGATGAAGCCGGCGCGTTGCTGCTCGGGGATCTCGCGCATGCGCGCATCCACTTCGGCCTCGGTGATCTCGGAGGTGCCCCGCCTGGCGAGCACGCTGGAAGATGCGGAGATCTCCGCCGCCGCGAGCGGGGCGAGTGCGAAGACGAGGGCCGCGGCGAGTGCGGTGAACGAGAAGTCGAAGTGCTTGCGCATGCGATCGGTCCGGGAAGCGAGGA
>JBBRIE010000162.1:0-6880 GCA_038221545.1 Lysobacterales bacterium | reverse complement strand
GACGCGTCCCTGATCCTGACGTTGCGCGCCGCCTGGGCCAAGTCGCGCGCGGTGAAGAACCACGGTCGCTTCACCACCGAGGCCGCAGTCGCCAAGCTGGTTGCATCCGAGGCAGCCATGTGGATCACCCACCAGGCAGTGCAAATCCACGGTGGCATGGGCTATTCGAAGGAAATGCCCGTCGAGCGCTATTTCCGCGACGCCAAGATCACCGAGATCTACGAAGGCACCAGCGAGATCCAGCGCCTCGTCATCGCACGGCACGAAACCGGCCTGCGCTGATGCATCTGCCCGTTTCCTCGGTGGCGGGAATGGACCTGGACATGCCTGTGCATTACTCCGGATCGGAGTCGGGCGTGGGTGGGCTTCCCCGGTAATTGCGAGCACCGTCCGCGTCCTCCGATTCCCCCTCCAGGGGGGCGGGAACGACCATTCGCGACGCGCATGCTGTCCGCCAACCCGCGGGGCGCGCGGTATGCTTTGCCCCCTTTCCGGGTGGCGCAAATCCGACGATGAACGCGCAGCTAGCAGACGACTCCACCGCCTCGGTCGCCGCCATCGTCGCGGAATTGAAGGGACGGTTGAGCACAGCGCGCAATACCGCGCTCGGGCCCATGATCGGGCGCTTTTTCCGCCGGGTCGACCACGAGGAACTCGCGCTGCGTTCGAGCCAGGACTGGGCGGGCCTCATGCTCGGCCTGATCGACCTGTCTGCGACGCGCTCCGTGGGGAGGCCGCTGGACCGGGTGTTCAACCCGACCCCCGCCGAACACCGATTCGAATCGACCCACACCATGAACCAGGGTGTCAACGACGACATGCCGTTCCTGGTCGACTCGGTGAGCATCGCGATAAATCGTGGGGGTTCTACGCTGCACTCGGTCGTGCACCCGGTCGTCCACGTCGAGCGCGACGCCGGTGGCCACCTCATCTCCACGCACGACGAACCCGAGTCGCGGGCGACCCCCGAATCGTTCATGCACATCGAGGTCGATCGCTGCGCCGAGCCCGAGCAGCTTCTCGGACTGAAGGAAAGGGTCCTGCGGGCGCTCTCCGACGTTCGTGCCACCGTGGCCGACTGGGAAGCGATGCGCGCGCGCATGCGCGCAATCGCGCAGGACATGAAGTCGCGCACGATGCCCATCGACGATGCCAATCGCGACGAGGCCATCGAGTTCCTCGACTGGCTCGCCGACAACCACTTCACCTTCCTGGGCTTCCGCGAGTATCGGGTCTCGCCGACGGCCGAAGGCGAAGTGCTCGCAGCGGTCGACAACTCGGGTCTCGGCATCCTCCGAGGCCAGGATCGCGCGATCCCGCGCCCGCTCTCCTCGCTCGCCGCCCATCGCATGGATCGCAGCGGTACCGCCAACGCGATCATCGTCACCAAGACCAATTCGCGCTCGACCGTGCATCGGTCGAGCTTCATGGATTACGTGGGTGTGCTCAGTTTCGACGCCAACGGTCGCGCGATCGGCGAGGAACGGTTCCTTGGCCTGTTCACGTCAAGTGCCTACTCGCGCCGCCCCTGGGAAGTGCCGGTGTTGCGGCAGAAGTACCACGCGGTGATGAAGCGCTCTGGCCTGCGGCCCGAGAGCCACAGCGGCAAGGCCCTGCGCAACATCCTCGAGAGTCTGCCGCGCGACGAGCTGATGCATTCGAGCGCGGAAGAACTCGGCGACACCGCGATTGGCGTGCTGCGCCTGCAGGGTCGCCAGCGAACCCGACTGTTCGTGCGCCAGGACCGCTACGGGCGTTTCTTTTCGGTCATGGCGTTCATCCCCCGTGAGCGCTTTAACCAGACGGTGCGCGAGCGCATCGAGCGCCTGCTCACGCAAGCGTTCAACGGCGACCACGTCGACTCCAACGTGGCGCTGGGCGACGCGCCGCTCGCGTCGATCCACCTGGTCATCCGGCCGCGCAAGGGCACGAGCCCCGAGCCTGACATCGCTGCGCTGGAATCGGCCGTCACGCAGATCGTGCGCAGCTGGGACGACTCGCTGCGTGAGCACCTCGTGCGCAAGCACGGCGAGGAGCGCGGGCTCCATCTGGCCAACCGGTTCGGCAAGACGATGTCGGTCGGCTACATGGAACAGGTGTCGCCCGAGTTTGCGGCGGACGACATCGCCTCGGCGGCCGCGTTGGTCGCAGATGACGACATCCGCCTCGACCTCGACCGCTCCGCGGATGATCCGGGCCGCCTGCGGTTCAAGCTGTTCCGTTTCGACTCGCCGCTCGCCCTGTCCGACGCGCTGCCGATGTTCGAGAACCTGGGCATGCGGATCCTCACCGAGCATCCGTTCCAGTTCACGCTGGCGGATCGAACCGTGTACCTGCAGGATTTCGAGGTCGAAGCCTCCCTCCCGGATCTCAACGTGGCGCTGGTCCGCGAACGCTTCCAGCAGGCCTTCGAGCGCGTGTGGCGCGGACAGAGCGAAAGCGATGGCTTCAATCGCCTGATCCTGCATGCCGGCCTCGACTGGCGCCAGGTCGCGATGCTTCGTTCCTATCTCAGGTACCTGCTGCAGACCGGCGTGCCGTTCTCGCAGGCGTACGTTGAGCAGACCGTCGCGAACTATCCGTTGCATGCGCGCCTGCTGGCGGAGCTGTTCGCGGCGAAGTTCGATCCCGCACGCGACGAGGATCGCAGTGCCGCGTCGGGCGCGGCGCTGCTGCGCGAGTGGGAGGAGCTCGGTTTCGCCGCCCATGCCCACGCGCATCCCGGCCTGATCGACGAGATCGCCGCGGCGCGATCGCAGCCGCGCGCGAAGCAGATCGAGTCGGCGACCGCGGCACTGCTCGCGCTCATGGATCGTGTCGCGAGCCTCGACGATGACCGCATCCTCCGCGCCTTCATGGCCGTGATCAAGGCGACGCTCCGCACCAACTACTACCAGCCACTCGACGGCAAGCCGCGGGAGACCGTCAGTTTCAAGCTCGACCCCGCGCAACTGCCCGACCTGCCGAAGCCGCGTCCCCATCGCGAGATCTTCGTGTGCGGACCGCGCGTCGAAGGCGTGCACCTGCGCTTCGGACCCGTCGCGCGCGGAGGCCTCCGCTGGTCGGACCGGCGCGAGGACTTCCGCACCGAGGTGCTCGGCCTGGTCAAGGCGCAGATGGTCAAGAACACCGTGATCGTGCCGGTTGGCGCGAAGGGTGGCTTCTATGTCAAGCGCCCGCCGGTCGGCGGCGATCGCGACGCGCAGCTGGCCGAGGGCATCGCCTGTTACAAGAGTTTCATCAGCGGGTTGCTCGACGTCACCGACAACCTGGTCGAAGGCAAGGTCGTGCATCCCGAGTGCGTGGTGCGCCACGACGCCGACGACACCTACCTGGTGGTGGCCGCCGACAAAGGCACGGCGACGTTTTCCGACATCGCCAACGGCCTCGCGCTGGAGCGCAACTTCTGGCTGGGTGACGCCTTCGCGTCTGGCGGGTCCGTCGGCTACGACCACAAGGGCATGGGCCTCACCGCCAAGGGTGCGTGGGAGTCGGTCAAGCGTCATTTCCGCGCGATGGGCCGCAATTCGCAGACCCATGACTTCACCTGCGTTGGCATCGGCGACATGTCCGGTGACGTCTTCGGCAACGGCATGCTGTTGTCGCCGCACATCCGCCTGGTCGCGGCGTTCGACCATCGCCACATCTTCCTCGATCCGGATCCGGCCACCGCGGCGTCGTTCGCGGAGCGCACTCGCCTGTTCGGACTCGCCCGCTCGTCGTGGGACGACTACGATCGGAGCCTGGTCTCGGCGGGCGGCGGCGTATACCCGCGAGCCGCGAAGACCATCGAAGTCAGCGCGGAAGCACGCACGGCACTCGGAATCGACGGCGAGGCGGGCACGATGTCGCCGAACGAGCTGATGCGCGCGATCCTCAGGGCGCCGGTCGATCTGCTCTGGAACGGTGGCATCGGCACCTACATCAAGGCCGCGACGGAGACCCACGCGGATGTCGGCGATCGCGCCAACAATGCGATCCGCGTCGGCGGCGGCGAACTCCGCTGCAAGGTCGTGGGCGAGGGCGGCAACCTCGGCGCCACGCAGCGCGGCCGCATCGAAGCGGCGATGGCCGGGGTGCTGCTCAACACCGATTTCATCGACAACTCCGCGGGCGTCGATACGTCGGACCACGAGGTCAACATCAAGATCCTGCTCAACGAGCTGGTCGCGAGCGGTGAACTCGACATGGAGGCGCGCAACCGCCTCCTGGTCGAGATGACGGGCGAAGTCGAGACCCTCGTACTGCGCGACAACTATCTGCAGAACCAGGCGATCTCGCTCATGGAAAGCATGAGCGTGCAACGCCTCGGCGCCAAGCGGCACTTCGTGCGCGTGCTCGAGGAGCGCGGGTTGCTTGACCGCCAGCTCGAGTTCCTGCCCAGCGAGGCGGAATTCGACGAGCGTCGCGTGCGCGGCATGGGCCTGACGCGGCCCGAACTGGCGGTGCTGCTGTCGTACGCCAAGCTGGTGCTCTTCCAGCAGTTGCTCGACTCCGACGTACCGGAAGATCCGCACCTGTCGAAGGAGCTGATCCGCTACTTCCCGATCCCCTTGCAGCAGCGCTACGGCGACGCCATGCAGCGCCATCGGCTGCGACGAGAGATCATCGCGACCGCGGTCACCAATTCGGTCGTCAACCGGATGGGTTCCACCTTCGTCCTGCGCATGCAGGAAGATACGGGCGAGTCACCGGGAGAGATTGCCAAGGCCTATTCGATCGCGCGCGAAGTCTTCGACGTGCGCGACCTCTGGGCCGCGATCGAGGCGCTCGACGACCGCGTCGTCGCCGCGGTGCAGATCGACGCCCAGCTGAAGGTGTGGGGCCTGATGCGCCAGCTCACGCGCTGGCTGCTCAACTCGTCGGGCAACCGCCTCGACATCGCGGTATCGGTCGCGCGCTACCACGAGCCTTTCGCAGAACTGCTTGGCGCGCTCGATTCCGTAGTCACGCCTGCCGATCGCGCCGCCGCGCAGGCAGCAGAGGCCGACTGGGTCGCACGCGGCATGCCGCCCGAACTTGCATTGCGGCTCAGCCTGCTGCCTTCGGTCGGCTCCGCCTTCGATATCCTGGAAGTGGCGCTGCAGCACAAGCGTCCAGTGCGGGCAGTCGCGGGCATCTTTTTCGCGCTGGGCGATTCGTTGCACCTGCGCTGGTTGATGGAACGGATCGAGGAGCTTCCCGTGGAAGGTCGGTGGCACGCCAACGCGCGCGGCTCGCTTCGCGATGAGCTCGTGCAGCAGCAGCGCGCGCTGGCGGCGCAGGTGCTCGAGCGCGGCGGCGAGAGCGCGGCGGCGGGTACGGACGGCGGCGTGCAGGTCGCGCAGTGGCTTGATCGCGACGATCCTTCGCTGCGCTTCACGCGCGAAATGCTCAAGGACCTGAGCGGGCAGGTGCATCTCGACTATCCGACCGTGTCCGTGGTGTTGCGACGGCTCGGCCAGCTGGTGCAGAGCGGGACCACGCGTTGACTCGCATCGCGTTCGTCGCCAGCCGGGCGCCGGAGGGGCAGGCGGCGCTCGTCCGGATGACCGGCCGCTACGGCAATCACGCGGCGCCGGATTCGGACGTCATCGTCGCGCTCGGCGGCGACGGGTTCATGCTGCAGACCCTGCACAAGCTGCGCTCGGCCAACAAGCCTGTATTCGGCATGAAAACTGGCACGGTTGGTTTCCTCATGAACCTTTACCGTGACGACGACCTCGCAGAGCGCATCGCATCGGCGCAGCCCGCGACCCTGCATCCGCTGCGCATGACAGCGACGTCGGAGTCCGGCCACACCGCAGAGCACCTCGCGTTCAACGAAGTGTCGCTGCTCCGGCAGACGCGGCAGGCGGCGAAGCTCAAGGTTTTCCTCAACGACAAGCAGCGTCTCGACGAACTGGTCTGCGACGGCGCGCTGGTGTCCACGCCCGCCGGGTCCACCGCCTACAACCTCTCGGCGCACGGTCCGATCCTGCCGCTCGGGAGCGGTGTGCTCGCGCTGACGCCGCTGGCCGCATTCAGGCCGCGACGCTGGCGTGGCGCCATCCTCCGCAACAACGTCCGCATCAAGTTCGTGGTTATGGATCACTACAAGCGACCGGTCAGCGCGACCGCCGACTCACACGAAGTACGCGACATCGTCGAGGTGGAAATCGAGGAGGCGCACGACATCACGTTGACCCTGTTGTTCGACGCCGAACACAGTCTCGAGGAACGCATACTCGATGAGCAGTTCGTACTCTGAAATCGCAACGCAGGAACACGCGTTGAAGCGCTCTCGTCGGCAGGGAGGGGCGTGGCTGCGTTCTGCAATGTCTGTTGGCATCGGCATGCTCTGTGCACCGGTGTTCGCCGCGATTTCGCCGCCCGTCCAGCCGTCGATCGCGCGCCTCGATCCGGCGCTGGCAGCGCTGCCGGCCGACGAGCGACTGGTTGAAATGCTGATCGCGTTGCCCACCGAAGGTACACAACCGGCGCAGGAAGGCGTGTTCGGCAAGGTGGCGTGGCTGGACGCAAAGCGGGCGGCGTTCGAGACAGCGGGAAGCGATGTCGTGGCGTGGCTCGAGAGGGCGCGGTATTCCCATCGCGGCTACTGGATCGCCAATGCGATCTGGGCACGCGTGCCCGCGCGCGAGATCGAAATACTCGCCGCGCGGGCAGACGTGCGCTTCCTCGCTGGCGATCCGATCGTTCGCGGCATCGTTCCGCAACCGGTGGAGGGCACCGCGCCCAAGGCGATCAACGCGATCGAATGGGGCGTGACGCGGATCCGCGCACCCGAGGTCTGGGATGCGGGCGTGCTGGGGCAGGGCGCCGTCGTCGCCGGTGCCGATACGGGATACGAGTGGGACCATCCGGCGCTGAGGGACCAGTACCGCGGCTGGAACGCGCAGGC
>JBBRIE010000161.1:0-6916 GCA_038221545.1 Lysobacterales bacterium | reverse complement strand
CCTCGCCGCCGAGGAAGGTATCGCCGTTGGTGGCGAGCACCTCGAACTGCTTCTCGCCATCGACGTCGGCGATCTCGATGATCGACACGTCGAAAGTGCCGCCGCCAAGGTCGTACACGGCGATCTTGCGATCCGCTCCGGTCTTGTCGAGGCCGTAGGCCAACGCGGCTGCAGTCGGCTCGTTGATGATGCGCTTGACCTCGAGACCCGCAATGCGGCCCGCGTCCTTGGTCGCCTGCCGCTGGCTGTCGTTGAAGTAGGCGGGCACGGTGATGACGGCTTCGGTCACCGGCTCGCCCAGGTAATCCTCGGCCGTTTTCTTCATTTTCTGCAGGATCTTCGCGCTGATTTCCTGCGCGCTCATCTTGCGACCGTCGCTGAGCTCGACCCATGCGTCGCCGTTGTCGTGCGCGACGATGCCATAGGGGACGAGGTCAAGGTCCTTCTTCACTTCCGCGTCGGTGAACTTGCGGCCGATCAGGCGCTTCACCGCGGAAATGGTGTTCTTGGGGTTGGTGACGGCCTGGCGCTTGGCCGAGGCGCCGACGAGGACTTCGCCGTCCTTGGTGAAGGCGACGATCGACGGGGTCGTGCGGTCGCCTTCCGAATTCTCGATGACGCGCGGCTTGTTGCCCTCCATCACCGCCACGCAGGAATTGGTGGTGCCGAGGTCGATACCGATGATCTTGCTCACGGGAAACTCTCCTGGAAATGTTGCGTTGAACTCATTTGTCTGGTTGCGCCTGGACCGGGCTGCCTGCGTGCCGTCTCGCGGCTCGCGGGCAAATCCGGTCCATCGATTCCTCGATCTGCACGCGATCTGGGGTTGGCCCGCGCCGAATCAAGTTGAATCCCACCCCGGCGACGCGATCCGATCCATCAACCCTCGGTCACCACCACCAGCGCCGGCCGCACGAGCCGGTCGTTGAGCGTGTAACCCTTCTGGAAAACCCTGGCGACCCTGCCCGCACCGATCTCGCCGGCGGGAACCGTGCTCATCGCCTGGTGCAGGGCCGGATCGAAGGTCTGTCCCTGCGGGTCCAGCACGCGCAGCCCATGCGCCGCGAGCGTCTTGTCGAGCAGGGCGAGCGTCAGCTGCATGCCCTCGCGAAGCTTGGCCGAATCGCCCTGCGGCACTTCGAGTCCGCGCTGCAGGCTGTCGGCGACGGGGAGCAGATCGCCGAGCAGCCGTTCAGTGCCGAATTTCCGGGCCGACTCGACATCGCGGGCTGCGCGCTTGCGGAGGTTCTCCATTTCGGCCAGCAGTCTCAGCGATTCTTCGCGAGCGCGCAGGACCTCGTCGATTTCCGCCATCGCGGCGCGCTCCTCGGCACTGAGGACTACGGCGTCTGCGGCTTCCTCGGCGGGTTCCGGCGGCATGGATTGCATGGTTCAACCTCGATATCTGAATGCGCAAGAGTGGTGGCACGAATACGCGCCCGGAGCCCCGCTTCGAGACGGAAGCTCTACCGCGAACCGCGGCTATGGGGTCGGCACGGCTACGTTCAAGGCTTGCGACAGCACCTGGGCCGTCGCCTGCACGACCGGAATAACGCGCTCGTAACTCATCCGCGTGGGTCCGATGACCCCGAGCACGCCAAGCACCTTGCCGCCGGCACCGTACGGCGCGGCGACCACGCTGCACTGGTCGAGCGAGGCGACGCCCGATTCATCCCCGATGAAAAGGCGCACCCCGTCGGCGTGGATACAGCCTTCCAGCACGCGCAACAGGTCCTGCTTGCGCGCGAACGCCTCGAAGAGTTCGCGCAACCGATCCACGTCCGCAAGTTCATGCACGCCGAGCAGGTTGTTCTGTCCCGCGAGCACGAAATCGGTCTGGCCCTCGACCCGGAGCGCAGCGTCCGCCAGCAACACGGTGGCCGCCATCATGCGGTCCAGCCGGTCGCGGTCGCCGGACAGTTCGGCCACGAGACGGCGCCGAATCTCGTCGAGCGTGAGTCCTGCGAAGTTCGCGTTGAGGTAGTTCGCTATCCATTCGAGTTCGCCGGGCGCGAGCGGACGGGCCAACTGCACGACGCGGTTCTGCACCTCGTGGTCGGTGAACACCAGGATCACCATCACGCGGCTCGAGTCGAGCGCGACGAAATCGATATGCCGGAACGCGAAGTGTTCGCGCTTGGGAACCGTGACGAGGCCGACGAACCGCGTGATCCCGGACAGCATGCCCGACACGTTTGAGAGCAGGTCGGAAGTGGCACTGGACGCGGGCAACTGCTGCCGCAACATCGCCATGTCGGCGGCGCCGAGCGGCTGCATTTCCAACAGCGTATCCACGAACACGCGGTATCCGCGCGGCGTCGGAATGCGTCCCGCCGAAGTGTGCGGCGAGATCAGCAGCCCGAGGTCCTCGAGATCCGCCATCACGTTGCGGATGGTCGCGGGGCTGACATCCAGTCCACAGGCACCGGCCAGCGTCCGCGACCCGACCGGCTGGCCATCGCGCACGTATTGCGCGACCAGGGCGCGCAGCAGGTGCCGCGCCCGCGGGTCCAGCGTCAGGTCGGATTTCGCGCGCATTCGTGACTCGCAGGGATCCAGGGGCCACGCTATTGAGAGCGCGACCCCGGGTCAATGGGGTGGGCCTGGGCTAACATCAAGCGTCAGGCCGGAAGGCGTTCACGCAGGTAAGGCATGCTGCAGCGTCTTCGTGTGCGCGATTTCGCGATCGTCGATCGCATCGAGGTCGCGTTCCAGTCGGGGTTCAGCGTCGTGACCGGCGAGACCGGCGCCGGCAAATCCCTCGTGGTCGATGCGCTCGGGCTCGTCAAGGGCGCGCGCGGCGATTCGACGTGGATCCGCCACGGCGCCGAGCGCGCCGAAATCGAGGCGGAGTTCGCGCTGGCAGGCATCCCGCTTGCCTCCGCGTGGCTGCGCGAGCGGGAACTCGATGACGCCGAAGAATCGAGCGAGGTCTGCCGCATCCGGAGGACGCTGCGCGCCGACGGGAGCAGCCGCGCCTACATTAACGATCGCGCCGTGAGCCTCGTCCTGCTGCGCGAGTTGTCCGCGCATCTGCTGGCCATCCACGGCCAGCACGAGCACCAGGCCCTGCTTGACCGCACGCGGCAGCTCGAGCTGCTCGATACGGTCGCGGATCACCACGGGCTGCTCGACGCAGTCAGGGTCGAGGCCTCCGCGTGGCGGGATGGCGAAAGGAAACTGGCGGATCTTCTGGCACTCGGCGCGAGCGACCCGGCGCTGTTCGATCTGCTCGAGTTCCAGGTGGCCGAACTCGAACGTGACGGAATCGAACCCGTGGCGCTGGTGCAACTCGAAGCCGACCATCGGCGCCTCGCCCACTCCCGTGAACTGATCGAGGGAGCGCAGCGTGTGTCCGACCTGCTCGACGGCGATGGCGAACAGGCGGGTGTCAATACGCGTGTCGGAACGGCGGCCCAGCAGGTCGAATCCCTGCGCGCGCACGACGCCCTGCTCGATCCGATCGCCGCATCGCTGGCGCAGGCATCCGCCGCACTCGACGACGCCGCGGCCGAACTCACTCGCTACCTGGACCGACAGGAAATCGACCCCTCCCGGCTCGAGGAGATCGAAGGACGGCTCACGCAACTGCACGCGCTCGCGCGCAAGCACCGGGTCAAGCCCGGCGACCTGCACGAACTTCATGACTCGCTGCGCGCGCGATTCGAAGCCGTGCGCAATGCGGGCGGTGCCATCGACGCGCTGCGCGCAGAACAGGCGGAGTCGCTCGAGCGGTACGCCGCGAACGCCCGCGCCCTCAGCCGCTCGCGCGTCGAAGCGGCAGCACGGCTCTCGGCTGGGACGCTCGAACTCATGCGGCAGCTCGGCATGGCCGCGGGCCGCTTCGCCATCGAGGTGCAGACCGACGTCGATGCTCCGCCGTCAACGCACGGCGCCGACGCCGTCGAGATGATGGTCAGCGCCAACGCGGGTCAACCGATGCGCCCGTTGCGAAAAGTCGCATCCGGCGGCGAACTTTCCCGGATCGGTCTCGCGCTGCAGGTCGCGGCGAAAGGGCAGCGCCCCGCGCCCACCCTCGTGTTCGACGAGGTCGACAGCGGCATCGGCGGCGCCGTCGCGGAAATCGTCGGGCGGCTCCTGCACCGCCTTGGCGAACACTCGCAGGTGCTCTGCGTGACGCACCTCGCGCAGGTCGCCGCTCAGGCGGACCATCACTGGACCGCGACCAAGATGACCGGCGACGGTCAGACGCACACTTCGTTGCAGCCTCTCACCGGGGCCCATCGCCAGGCCGAGATCGCGCGCATGCTGGGGGGCGTCGACGTAGGCAGCGAAACGCTGGCGCACGCACGCCAGATGTTGCGCACCGCAGCCTCCGGCGCGATCCGCTCCAGTTGATCCGACTACGCCAGGGTCTTGCCGCAGGCGCTTGCTGCGCCGCGACGATTCGGTCTACCGCTGCTTGCGTTTGGCGCGGACATAGAGGACGAGGCTGTGTTCCTCGATGTCGTATCCGTGCCGGGCGGCGACTTCGCGCTGCAACCGCTCGATTTCGTCACTCGTGAACTCGATGACCTTGCCGGTGTCCAGGTCGACCATGTGGTCGTGGTGCTTGCCGTTGTCGATCTCGTAGACGGCCTGGCCGCCTTCGAAATTGTGCTTGAGTACCAGCCCGGCCGTTTCGAACTGGGTCAACACGCGGTACACCGTGGCCAGGCCGATGTCGTCCTCGTGTTCCAGCAGCTGGCGGTAGATGTCCTCCGCCGACAGGTGGCGATCGCCTGCGGTCTCGAGGATCTCGAGGATGCGCATCCTCGGCAGCGTGACCTTGAGGCCGGCCTTGCGCAGGTCTTGCGATTCCACCGCGACAGCCTCCAAAGCGATCGCCGCGCGCGCTGCGCGAAGCGGTTCCGGTCAAGGTCGAAAATCGGGGCTAGTGTATCATTCGACGCTTTCGCGCCCCGGAGTTACCCGTCGATGCTGCTGCTGCGAATCCTTTTTCCGGCTCTTTTGCTGGCGTCTCTGGCGGGCTGCGGAATGGTCTACAAGGTCACCGTTCCGCAGGGCAACCTGCTCGACGCCGAGCGCGTCAAGGAAGTCGAGATCGGCATGACCAAGCGCCAGGTGACGGTGCTGCTGGGCACGCCGTCGATCGTGAGTCCTTTCGACGATGATCGATGGGAATACACCACCAGCATCAGCCGCCGGGGACGCGCCGCCGAAGTGAAGTCGCTCAGCCTGCAATTCGAGAACGACACGCTGGTCAAGATGGACGGCGACTACCTTTCTGACCAGGACCAGGAACTGCTGCGCGAAAACGCTCGCCTGCGCAAGGCCGGTGCAACACTCGACGAAGAGACTCCGGACACGGGCAGGAAGCGTCGATAGCGCCCCGGGAGCGGTCTAGGGCACGGGTCGCGGCCCGCGCCTCGCGCGCAGGCGGCGTGCTGACTTCGCGTCCAGTTCGAGCGGCTGGTACAGCTCGATCCGGTCGCCCTCCCGCAATGGCTTGTCCAGATTGCAGCGCTGTCCAAAGATGCCGACCTGATCGGCTGGCCACCCGCCCGCTGGCAACCGGAGCAGGTTGGACGCGGCGCGCAGTGCATCGGCGACGGTCGCTTCGACCGGCAGACTCAGGCGTACCGTGTCTTCGCGCTCGGGCGATACGCGCACGATCTCGACGCCGATGCACGTTGACTTGGTCATGTTCCGGAACTGCGCGCAGCGCGCACGAAATCGTCGACCAGGCGGTCGGCGAACCGGCGAAAACCGATCGCCAGTGCGGAGCCGATGAGGCTGCCGGCGAAATCGAAGTGAAGGTCCAGTTCCACCCGGCATGCGTCTGCGCCCAGTGGCACGAAGCGCCACTCCCCGTGGAGGTCACGGAACGGGCCCTCGATCAGTTCCAGCTGGATCGAATGCGGCCCAACGAACGTGTTGCGCGTGGTGAAGGAGGCAGCGACGCCGCCGAGCCTCACGTCTAGCCTGGCAATCAGCCAGGCCTGCTGCTCCTCGAGAACTTCCGCCCCGTCGCACCAGTCGAATCGCTTCGGGTAGTCTCCGACGTCGTGCACCATCGCGAACATGCGTTCGGCGGGCAGGGGCACCAGGGCTTGTCGGTGGATACGGCTCACGCGCGCTGCTTGCGGACTGGGGAGGGAGATTCTAGTCGGCCGCCACTCCTGCCTTGCTCAGCAACACTCACCGCCCTTCGGGGCTACGGGATCATGAACAAGAAAACCGACAAGGATCGCAAGACCACCGGCACCATCGCGCTCAACAAGCGCGCCCGCTTCGAGTTCCACATCGACGAGCGGTTCGAGGCGGGCATCGTGCTCGAGGGGTGGGAGATCAAGAGCCTGCGGGCGGGCAAGGGCCAGCTCACGGATGCCTACGCCGTGGTCAAGAACGGCGAGATCTTCCTGTTCGGATCGCAGATCTCGCCGTTGCTGTCCGCGTCCACCCACGTTGTCCCCGAGGCGCGGCGCACGCGCAAGCTGCTGCTGCATCGCAACCAGATCGACGAACTCATCGGTGCCGTCGAGCGCAAGGGCTACACGCTGGTGCCGACGGCGATGTACTGGAGCAAGAACCGGGTGAAGCTCGAACTCGGGCTTGCAAAGGGCAAGCAGGAACATGACAAGCGCGATGTCGAGAAGGACCGCGACTGGCAGCGCGACAAGCAGCGTGCGATGCGCTCCCACAACCGCGTGGGTTGAATCGAGGCATCCCGTCGCGGCGACGACTTCGCTGAACGTGCGCGCATCGAGGCTTGTGACCCGCGTCGTCGCCCCTATACTGTGACCGTGACAAGTGTCACCCGGGGGCGATCGGCTTCGACGGGGGTCGCGACATCACTTGGTGCATGCCGAGGGGGCAGCTTTCCTCGTTAATCCAGCAGCAAAAAACTCAGACGCCAACGACGACGTCTTCGCTCTCGCGGCCTAAGGCCGCG
>JBBRIE010000160.1:0-7002 GCA_038221545.1 Lysobacterales bacterium | reverse complement strand
AGCCCTGCGTGTGCTCGGAGATGCGTACGGGCCGGATGCCAAACTATGGAACCAGCGCTGGCGCATGTTCTGGATGGCCTGCGCGGAACTCTTCGGCTACGACGGCGGCAACCAGTGGATCGTCGGCCACTACCGCTTCGTGCGGCGATGAGAGTGCCGAAGCTCCGCCTGCGACAGTGAGCCTGACGCGACCCCTTCGACCGCGCGGATTCCTCGAGGATCGACGCAAGTCGCGCTGAGGCTCCCCGGGTAGCTGGAGTGCGGAAAGTGCAGGCGCTGGCGGCGGAGAGGGACGAGTCCACCCGTGGCGGTAGCGGCGCTGGACGCCGCGCCCGCCGTCGCTTGCGCGAAAACCGTACCTGAAAGCGCCGGTCCACGGTGATACGCTCGCGCGCCTTCGCGGGCACGCGTCTTCCACCCGGCATCCCACCTCATGGCACGTGTCGCCTTTTCGGTCCTGTCGCTGCTGGCGCTGCAAGCCGCGTCCTGCGCGTTCGCCGCAGCCGAACCACGCGAGCCGGCAGGCGGTCAGGTCGCGGCCGAGATCCACGAGATCCAGGGTTCCGGCCTGCGTTCCCCGTTTGCGCCGACCACCGGCAATGCCGCCGGCACGCAGGTATCCACGCGCAACAACATCGTGACGGCGATCAGGGCGGTGCCGGGCGCTTCGGACAACGGTTTTTTCATCCAGACGCCGGATGCCGCGGCGGATGGGAGCATGGCGACGTCGCAGGGCATCTTCGTGGCCACCGGCAGCGCGCAGCCCACGGTCGCGATCGGCGATGCGGTGGATGTCGCCGGCGCCGTGCGTGAGTTCGGGCAGTTCACCCAGATATCTGCGCCACTGACCGTGGCCGTGCTCTCGACCGGCAATCCCATGCCGCTCGCCATCGCGTTCGGCACCGGGCAAAAGCTCATCCCGTCCAAGAATCCAGCCGCGCTGTCGTGCGGCGCGACCAACCTCGAGTGCTTTGAAAGCATGCGCGTACAGGTCAACGACGGCCGCGTGGTGCGCTCCAACCTGCGCTCCGGTGTGGACGACCCGTACGCCGAAGTGTTCGTGAGCGCATACGGCGAGCGCGGACTGCGTGAGCGTGGCTTGCGTTTCGGCGGCACGCTGACACCTGGCGACAACACCGCGGCGGGCGTTTGGGACGGCAATCCCGACATCTTCGAGTTGGACGTCGACGAGGTCGGTGGTGCGGACGCGGCGCCCGGCCTGACCGCGGGCACCCGCTTCACGGCCACCGGCGTGATCGGGTACAGCATCGGCGACTACGAGCTCTATCCCACGGAGTTCGAGGTGACCGCGGCCGCACCCGCGCAGCGACCGGTGCGCGCCGCGACGGTACGCGAGTCGACCATCGGCTCGCTCAACGCGTTCAACCTCTGCGATGCGACCAGTGACGTCGGCACGCCGGGCGTCCTGTTCGAGTGCGTGGAGACAATGCCACCGACCGCCGCACAGTACGACGCGCGCCTGAGCAAGGTGGCCAACTACATCGGCTCGGTCCTGCGACTCCCGTCGGTGATCGCGATCCAGGAAGTGGAGAAGCTGTCCGTCCTGACCGCGCTCGCGGCCCGCATCCAGGCACTGTTCGGCGTCGCCTATGCAGCGCACCTGATCGAGGGCAACGATCCGAACGGCGAGGATGTCGGCTTCCTGACGCGCATCGATCGCGTCACTGTGAACGGCGTCACGCGGTACAACGCGACGCAGACCTGGCAGAAGCCTGGTTTCGGTTCGCCACGGCTGTTTGACCAGCCACCCCTGGTACTCGATGCCAGACTGGGCGGGCGCCGCATGCTGGTCATGGCCATCCAGCTCGAGTTCGCCGGCAATTCAAGCAACGATGCGTTGCAGCGCTTCGAGCAGGCCAGGTCCGTCGCGATGCTGGTCCAGTCGTTCCAGGCGGCACCGGCCACGGCCTCCGTTCCGCTGTTCGTCGTCGGCGACTTCAATGCATACCAGTTCACCGACGGCGTCTCGGACCTGGTCGGCCTGATCGCAGGCGTCTACGACAACGCGGCCAATCTCGACGATCTCGCCGGCGGCAACATCGTTGCGCCGCCGCTGCTCAATGCGGTCGACACGCTGGATCCCGACGAGCAGTACTCATTCACGCTGACCGAGTATTTCGGCCCGATCCACGGGCACACGGCAGGGCCGGGCAGCGATGACGGTCGCGATGTCCCCACCCCGCAGGTTCGCGACCATGCGCTGCTCAACGTGGCTGCACAGGCCATGCTCATCGAGGCGCAATTCGCCCGTGGCAACGTGGACGCGCCCGACGAAGCGATCCGCCTCGACGCGACGGGTCCGCTCGGCGCATCGACCCACGATGGAATCGTGCTGTTCGTGCGCAACGAGGTCATCTTCGGCAGCGGCTTCGAATAGCGCTCCGAACCGTCCGACCCACGCCCGCAGATTGCGAGCAACGCCTTGCCCGCCACAGCCCATGGCGTCAAGGCCGGCAGTAACCCGTCGCGCCCCCGCGGGGTGTTCCCCGCTTCCGGACGGACCGCCAGGGATCGTTGCCTGGACGTTTGTCCGGCGTGCTTGCGGGAGCTTCGCCGAGGCCCCCGGACATGCACAATTGGACCGTAGCCGATCCCAGGTACGCCGAACGCAGTGGCTGCCGTTCGAGCGCAGACCGGAGGCGGCATGGAAACGTCCGAGAGGCAGGGGGAGAAACGCATGCGGGACAGGATCCGATCAGCCACCAACACGTTGCGCGCGACCGACTGGCTCGGGTATCCGTCCAACACGAAGATCAACAAGGTGGGGTTGCCCGTGGGCATTCCCGAGGCCCAGGCCAGCGGCATCGGCGTGTGCTGGCAGGAACTGCCGGGCCGTCGCGAGCAGCAGCTCGAGTTTCTCGGGGGCGGCGGCGTCCTGTTCCGCGACATCGGCGAAGTCCCGGAGATCGTCGCTAGCGTTTGTCCGGAGGAGCTGCGGTTGCGCGGGATCGAGAATGCGCGCAAGTGCGACATCGAGCAGCACAAGGGACTGCTGTCGAGCGCCTGGGATTCCGCGAAGGCGCGTCGAGCCGCGATGCTGGTCGATCGAGGGGCAGCGTCGGGTTTTGACTGCCGCGCGGCCAGCGGTCGACGGCCGAACCTTGCATAGCCGCTGCCGGGCCCGGACTGCGGCAGACCTGAGTTGTGCGAGTTCTTCGACCGCGAGGACGAACCTGCGTACCGGCTTTGCCCGGCACCACCCGGTGAAGTATGCACGGCTCTTGCGGCTGCATGCACCGGCGACCCGTGCCCGGTTGGCGCGGCCGACGCAATCCCGGCCCGGAGCGGGAATGTTGCGGCAAGCGAAGCGGTCTTCGATGCCCCAGGTCGAACGCTTACACTGCTCGGATGAGCGATGCATGGCACGCAGTCGAATCCCGACTCGAGAAGGTGGTGGCCGCGGCTCGCGTGCCGGAACCGGCGCCCGTTCCCTCGCTTTGGCGACGCGCGTGGCCCGCGCTGGTCATCATCCTGCTGGCGCTCATGCTGCTGCTTGGCGGTGTATTCGACTGGCTGCGCATCGAGGCGCTGCAGCGGGAATACGCGCAATTGCTGGCGTGGGCGACCCGGCGTCCATGGATCACCGGCATCGCCCTGACGTTCGCGCTGACCCTGCTCGTCTCCAGCGGACTGCCAGGCGGCGTGATCCTGTTGATTGCGGGCGGCGCGCTGTTTGGCACATTTGCCGGCGCGCTGATCGGCCTGTTCGGCAGCATCGTGGGTGGAACCCTGCTGTACGCGACCGCACGGCGGCTCTTCCTCGGCCACTCGAAGTCGCCACCCGCATGGGTCGAGCGCTTTCGTTCCGGATTCGATCGCGCCCCCGTCGCGCTCGCCCTGTTCCTGAGGCTGGCCCCGGTATTTCCTTTCGGTGCAGCCAGCGTTGCGCTGGCATGGCTCGGATGTCGACCGCTCCTGTTCGTGACCACCAGCGCGGCGGGAATACTTCCGTCGGTGTTCGTGTACGCGGCGCTGGGTTCGGGGCTCTCGCTGCTGCTCGCCAGCGGTGCACCCATCGACGCGGACGCGCTGCGCCAGCCCGCGGTCTGGCTGCCGTTGGCCGCGCTGGGCGTGCTCGCGCTTGGCGCCGCGGTGTTCGGATTCCTGCGCGGCCGCGGTCCCGGTTGACGCCTGGCCTCCAATGCGGGGTGAATTACTGTTCACCTGCGTTGGTTACCATGCGGCAGATGGCCTGCCCACCCCACGATCCAGCCCCCGAACTCGCAGAGACGGCGCGCGCGCCGGCGGCCAGCGGAGAGGCAAGAGCGTGCTGACCGCGTGCACACGGGCGGCTGCCCGGTTTCGGGTCACCGGCGGCGCGATTCTGCTAGCGGTCGCCGGCTTCGCCCAGGCCGAGGCCATCCGCGTGAACATCCGCGGCCTCGATGAGGACCAGACGCGCGAGGTGCGTCTCGCGATCGATCTCACGCAGTACGCACGCCGCAAGTCAGTCACCGACGCACAGCTCGAGTCGTTGCTGAAGCGAACGCCGAAGCAGGTTGGCGAGGCGCTCGAAACATACGGCTTCTACGGTTCGACCACCGCGATCGAGTCGCGCCGCGAAGGACCATTGCACGTGGTCGACCTCGTCGTGTCGCCGGGCTCACCGGTGAAAGTGACGACCGTCGCGCTCGACGTGGTCGGTCCCGGCAGCAGCGACCGTGGCGTGGCGGCGTTGCTGCGGCAGATCGAGACGCTCGAAGGCAAGACATTCGACCATGGGGTCTACGAGACACGCAAGGACGCGGTGCTGGCGGCCCTGCGCGAACGCGGCTATTTCGACGCTGAACTCGAGCGGCACGACGTCGAGGTCAGCCGCAGCGCCAGGACCGCGCGCATATTGCTGCTCTGGGATTCCGGCGAACGCTATCGCTTCGGCGCCCCGCAGTTCGAAGGCGCGCACCTCGACCCGGCGGTCATGCGCCGCTTCGTGACATTCGAAGCCGGCGAGCCGTACTCGGCGCGCAAGCTGATCGAGATGCAGCAGCGCATGACCGGTTCGGAATATTTCGACATCGTCGACGTCAGTCCCGACATCGAGGGCGCAGTCGACCATGTAGTGCCGATCAAGGTGAAGGTGAATCCGAACAAGCAAACGCTCTACACGGCCGGTGTCGCCATCGGCACGGATTCGGGTTTCGGCGTGCGCGGCGCGCTCGACCGGCGCTACGTCAACGCATCGGGCCACAAGTTCCGGGCGGAGGCGCAGGTGAGCCAGCGCCTGCAGGGTGTGCTGGCCGAGTACCGCATTCCGCGACCCGGCAACGACCAGCGGCAACTCGCGTTCGGCGCGGGCTATGCCAGCAGCGAAATCGAGGACACGCGCTCCGACGTCTTCTCGGCGGCAATCAGCGACGCGCGACTGTGGCGAGGCTGGACGCGCATCGCGGCACTCAAGTTCCTGCGGAGCGATTTCGTCATCGGCGAAACCCCGGGTCAAAGCAGCCTGCTCTATCCCGAGCTGCGCCTGCTGCGCAAGGAAACCGACGACGTCCTGTTCCCGCGCAAGGGCTGGTCGCTCGACTTCGCGATCCGCGGCTCGCCCCTGGAATTCGCAGGCGGCACGCGGTTCCTGCAGTTCTACGGCGACGCGCGCTGGATCGTGCCGATCGGGGACGAGGCCCGCGCGCTGTTCCGCGGCGCGCTCGGCACCACCAACGTCCGCGACTTCGACAGCTTGCCGCCGGAACTACGGTTTTTCGCGGGCGGCGACCGCAATATCCGCGGCTTCAACTACCAGAGCATCGGCGATCGCGACGCCGACGGCGCGATCATCGGCGGGCGCCACCTCGTCGCCGTCAGCGCCGAGTACGAATTCGACGTGTTCCGCGAATGGAGCGCCGCCGTGTTCGTCGACGCGGGCGACGCGTTCAATGACAACTTCGACGCGAAGATTTCGGTTGGCGTAGGTGCGCGCTGGCGATCACCGATCGGGCTGGTGCGGCTCGACGTGGGCGTCCCGGTACGGCATGGCGACGCGGGATCCGGGCCGCAGTTGCACCTGGTCGTGGGCCCCGACCTGTGATCCTCCGGCGCTCCCTGCGACGCATCTCCTGGTCGTTCGCGGCCGTCCTCGCGCTGGCGCTCGCCGTGGCGACCTGGGCGCTGGCGACTTCGACAGGCGCCCGCTTCCTGCTGCGACGCGCGGATGCCGCGATGCCTGCATCGCTTTCCGTCGACCGGGTCGACGGCAGTATCTGGTCCGGACTGCGCGTCGGCGGACTGAGTTTCATCGACGACGGAGTAAGACTGGACGCCGAACGCATCGAGGTCGAGCTGCGCGTCCTGCCGCTGCTCGCGCGCCGACTTTACGTTGACCGGATATACGTTGATGGGGCGAAGCTCGCGCTGACACCCACGAGCGGGGCCGACGAGCCCTACATGGCGATGCGGCTTCCGGTCCGGCTCAAGCTCGACGAAGTTCTCGCCAGCGACCTCACCATCACGGGACTCGGCGAGCAGCCCCTGCTGGTCGAGACGCTCGCGTTCGCCGGCACCTGGATCGGCACGCACGTGCGCCTCGAGCGGCTGGTCGTCAAGGCGCCTCAGGGTCAGCTCGCATTCAAGGGCCGGATAGACCTCGCCGACCTGCTGGCGCTCGAGGGCAACGGCACGCTGCGTTGGAAATCTTCCGGGGTCGAGTGGCGCGCGGCACTGGCCACGCGCGAGCACGCGACGGGCACGGGCGTCGGCCTCGCGATCACGGCACCGGTGCGGGCGCATGTCACCGCGCTGCTCTCCGGCGATCACCAGCAGCCGCGCTGGCAGGCACGCCTGCTCATGCCGCCGCAGGTGGTCCCTGCGAACGTCACCGGAGGCGAGCCAACGCGCGTGGCGCTCGACCTCCGCGGTGGCGGCGTGGGTCTCGATGCGGGCCTTTCAGGCCATGGTGAATTTGCGGGCGAGTCTTTCGTGCTCGCGCAGGGCCGCCTGCGCAGCACGCCCGCGAAGATTTTCGTCGATGCACTGGAACTCGCGTTG
>JBBRIE010000159.1:0-7006 GCA_038221545.1 Lysobacterales bacterium | reverse complement strand
GCGGTGATCGCGCCGAACACCAGCACGATCACCACCGCCGTGAGCAGTGCCTGCAGGCGAACACGCGTGCGCGCCGCCGCGTACGACTGCTGCACCGCGTCCGCAAAACGCGTGCTCTCGAACGATTCGCGCGCGAACGATTTGACCGTCGCCATCGCGTTGAGCGTCTCCCCGGCGCGCGCCTGCGAATCGGCGACGCGGTCCTGGCTGATCTTCGAGCGTGCCTGCACGCGCCGGCCGAACAGCACGATCGGCAATACGATCAGCGGGATGCCGATGGACGCGAGGCCGGCGAGGCGCGGACTCGTCAACGTCAGCGCCACCGCGGAACCGACCAGGATCACCACGCTGCGCAGCGCCACCGACGCAGACGACGCGACCACCATGCGCAGCAGCTCCGAATCGGCGGACAGGCGCGACAGCAGCTCGCCCGAGCGGGTCGTCTCGAAGAACTCGAGGTCGAGGCGCATCAGGTGCGCGTAGACCCGCGCGCGGAGGTCGGCGACCACGCGTTCGCCGAGCAGGCTCACGAAGTAGAAGCGCGCCGCGGTCGCAAGCGCGAGCACCACCGCCACGCCGAGCAGGCCGAGGAACCAGCGGTCGATCTCGGCGGCCGCGTCGCCACGGAATCCGCGGTCGATCACGAAACGCACCGCGACCGGCAGCGCGAGCGTGGCCGACGACGACAACACCAGCGCGGTGAGCCACGCCGCGATGAGTCCGGGATACGCACGCAGGTAGGCGCCCAGCGCGCGCAGCGAGGTCAGTGCGACGCGGGGTTTCGGCTCGGTGGTTTCAGTCATGGCGTGCTCTTCCCTGTTCCCCGCAAGCGGGAAGAAGGTGCCGAAGGCGGATGAGGGGCGGCTGCGGACAATATCGCAATCTTTCTGCAACAGCGGGCCATGCCCGCGACAGCCTGCGTCCGAGTGACTCATTGGCGCCCAGGGCTATGCCGCAGCCTGCAGGGTGCGCGGCTTCAGGCAATTGCGCGAAACTTCGGTCGCGCGGTTGGCCCGCGCCTACAGGGGCAAGAGTTGGTCGTGGGCGTGGCCCGCTGATGCACCCGCGAATCGGCGCGTCCGTGTGGACCGCACGCCGCGCCGGCTCAGCGCGCCGCGACCCGTGCTGGCACCGATGCCGCCGCAGTCTGCCAGTGCGCCTCGAGCGAGTCGGCAAAGGCGCGCGGCTGTTCCATCATCGCCATGTGGCCGCAGCCCTCCATCACCGTCACGGTCGGGGCCGGGCGGATGCGCGCAAGCGTGCGCACCGACGAGACATCGAGGATGCGGTCGTCTTTGCACCAGAGCACGAGCGTCGGCGAATCGATCCGGTCGAGCTTCGCCTCCAGTTCGAATGCGCCCGCGCCCCGACCGATCGAATCGAGCACACGCGCGTTGAACGCGTGGCCCGCCTGGTTGCGCGCCAGCAGCACGTCCCTCAACCGCGGCGGCAGGAACGGGGGCTCGGCGAATAATTGCGCCATGAAGTCGTCGAACTCCGCCGGCGTGCGCGCGTTGAACGGCGTCTCCCCGCGCAGCACGCGCAGCGCGAACGCATTGGGCTTGAAACGCACGCCCGCGCTGTCGATCAGTGCGAGCGACTCGACGCGTGCGGGATGCGTCGCCGCGAACACGCCCGCGATGTGGCCGCCCATCGAGTGGCCGACCAGGTGCACTTTCGGGATCTGCTGGACTTCGAGGAAACGCTCGATGCGTGCGACCTGCGCGGCGATGCCGTAGTCGGCTGCCCGGTGCCGCGATGATTCGCCCCAGCCCGGGAGATCGGGGACCAGCATCCGGTGCCCGCCGCCCACGCGCGCGAGCAGCGGCAGGAAGTTCTCCTTGCTGCCGGTGAAGCCGTGCAGCAGCAGCACTGGCGCGTCGGTCGGCGCAGCGCGCGCGTCGCGCTCGTAGTAGACCCAGACGTGGTCGTCGACCAGCACCGCGTCCCAGGCGGCGTCCGCCCGCCAGGCCTGGCGGTCGAATTCGGCCTCGAGCACCAGGTCGGGGCGGAGCGCGTACAACGCTGCCACGGCGCCCAGGAACGGAATCGCCGCGACTGCGATCCGGCGCAGCCAGGCCGGTTTCGTGCGTGACGGAGAGAGTCGGGTCGCGGCGGGTTTGTCCATGCGGCCGACTATCCCGCGCGCCGGTTGGAGCGAACAATCAAGAGTTCGAATCCTTGGCCCTGCGGCCGCAGCGTCCGCCGGCAGATCATCGACCGGGCGCGCCTTGACTCCTTTGGCTATGCTGCGCGGCGAGAAACGCACGGGGATCGGCAATGCGCAACGACACGTTCATGCTGCCGGGCGCGCTCGCCGCCGCGGTGCTGCTGGGGCTTGGGGGCTGTGCAATGCAGCGTCCCGCGGACGGGTTCGCACAGTCGGAAGCCGCGCCGCGGGGCGCAGGCGACGAAGGCGGCGCGCATGCCTGGTACGACGCACTTCCCGCGGGTTCGCCGTCGCCAGGCGATCTGCGCGCCGTGCAGGTGTCGTACCCGACCGGGCGCTTCGAGCCGAAATGGCTGGTCGAATCCGCGCGCGAGGCGCACGCAATCGAGGCGCGCACTCCAGAAGGCACCTACGCGGCGCTGCGCGCCAACAATGTGCTGGGTATCGGCGCGTTCACGCCGCTCGGACCGCAACCGCTCAATCCGGGCGCGTCCGCCGCCTCCGGCCGCGTCAACGCGATCGTGGTCGATCCGGTCGACCCGACCGTGGCCTACTTCGGCTCGGACGGCGGCGGCGTGTGGAAGACCACCAACTGCTGCACCGCGAACACCACGTGGCAGGTCAAGACCGACCTGCCGGAGATCGCGAACATCGCGATCGGCGACCTGCACATCGATCCGAACGACCGCAACACCATTTACGCGGGTACCGGCGACCTCCGCTACGGCTCGTTCTCGTTCGGCGCCACCGGCCTGCTCAAGAGCACGGACGCCGGCGAGACCTGGACGGTGCTCGGCGCGGATGTGTTCAATCCCTTCTACGAGCCGAGCGCCACGCTCGGCTTCCCGCAGTACCAGGCGATCGGCAAGGTCGTGGTCGATCCGAACGACAGCGACAACGTCATCGTCGGCACCAAGACCGGCCTGTTCCTCTCGTACGACGCCGGCCAGTCGTGGGCGGGCCCCTGCCTGACCAACACGCACACCTCGCAGCGCCAGGACACCACGGGTCTGCTCGCAATCGACGCGGGCGCGACCACCACGCTGATCGCCGCGATCGGCACCCGTGGCTCGCCGACGCCGGTGCAGCCCGACCTTGATCGCAACGGCGCGAACGGTGTGTATCGCGCGGACATGCCGGTGAGCGGCTGCCCAACCGGCTGGGCGCTGCTCAACAACAACTGGCCCGCGGGCACGGGCAACGGCGTCACTGCGGGCACCGCCAACGGGCGCGTCGAGATCGCGGTTGCGCCCTCCGACTCGCAGGTGCTGTACGCGCAGATTTCCGACACCAACCTCGCCAACGGCATCGTCGGCGTCTGGCGCTCGACCAACCGCGGCACCACCTGGACGCAGGTCGGTTCCGACGCCGCCTACGCGGGCCAGGAAGGCTCGCAGATGTGGTACAACGCCGGCCTCACCGTCGATCCGACCAATCCGGACGTGGTGATAGGCAGCGCGTTGAACCTGTTCCGTTCGCAGAATGGCGGCACCAATTTCTCGCGCATCGGCGGCGGCAACATGCACGTCGACCACCACGCGCGCGCCTACGTCGGCAACGACCCGAACACGCTGCTGATCGGCAGCGACGGCGGCATGTGGCTCAGCACGAATGCCACGGCGGCGTCGCCCGCCTTCGTGACGCTCAACAATTCGATCAACACCATCGAGTTCTATTCCGGCGACATCACCGCGAACTTCGCCACCGCGACCGATCGTGGCGCCAGCGGCGGCGCGCAGGACAACGGTTCCAACACGGTGCAATGGCTTGGCGGCGTGCCGCCGGGCCCGTCCGCGTGGGTCACGCGCAACGGCGGCGACGGCATCTTCACCCGCATCGAGCCCGTGCTCGGCCAGCGCTGGTACTACTCGAGCCAGAACGGCGCGCTGCGCGTCGCGCTCGCCGGGCCTGCCGGCACGACGCAATCCGCGGCGGCGCCGAGTGCGTGGGGCGGCGACGTCCTCAGCTTCGTGATGCCGGTCGAGCTCTACCGCTACGGCGTGGTCGACGCGCCGGACAGCGGTTGCACGACCGCGCTCGGTTGCTCGCGCATGCTCGGCGGCACCAACCGCGTGTGGGAGACGCTGACCGGCGCCGTGCCGACCTCGTCCTGGTATCCCAGCAGCGGCAACCTCACCAAGGGCACGCTCGGTGCGCGCTCCTTCATCAACCAGCTCGCGCACTCGGTCACCGATCCGCGCATTGCGATCGCCGGTACCAACGATGGCAACGTGCAGTACGGTTTCGGCCTGGGCCAGGGCCTCGCCAATACGGCGACCTGGATCAACGTCACGGGCGGGAACGCGGCGCTGCCGAATCGTCCGATCATGGATGTCGCGACTGACCCGCTCGATCCGCGTATCGGTTACGCCGCGGTCGGCGGCTTCGACCAGAACACGCCAGCGCAGCCGGGCCACGTGTTCCAGATCGCGTGCACAGGCGACTGCACGTCGTTCACGTGGACCAACAAGTCGGGCAACCTGCCGAACATCCCTGCCAACTCGATCGTCGCCAATCCGCTCAACCGCGCGCAGGTGTTCGCAGGCACCGACTGGGGCCTGTACTACACCAACAACATCGACGCGCAGCCGCCGCAGTGGTTCCGCCACGAAGGCATCCCGCACGCGATGGTCTGGGACATGGCGATCGACCGCGGCTTCACCACCCTCGCCGTCTTCACCCGTTCGCGCGGCGCATGGGTGTGGCCGCTGCCGGCGGCTCCCTCTGCCAACGACCTTTTCTCGAACGGCTTCGAGTAACAGCGACCGGAGCCAGGGCGCCACGCTCCTGCTCCTGTAGAGCGGAGCTATGCTCCGCTGCACTTTCCGGGCAGGCGAGCGGAGCGTAGCTCCGCTCTACCGAGTCATCGCGCGGCGGCGAGGGCGCCGAACGTCAGGCCGCGGGGCTACGGCGTGACGCCGAGCTTGGTGGCGACGGTGGTGCGCGTGAGCGGGTGATAGCCGGGCGACGCGAGGTTGAAGATGCGGATCGCCTCGGCCTTGCCTTCCGGCGTCTTCGCCATTTCCTCGTACAGCGGCACCACCAGCTTGCGCCGGCCGATGCCGACGAGGTGCGCTTCGAGCGGCGCCTTGATCGGCGCGTAGCCGGACGCGATGCCGCGCTTGAACCAGGCGAACGCGATTTCCGCGTTGCCGGTCCTGGTCAAAGCGAACGCATCGTCGAGCGCCTGCAGCTGCGCGATCGTGGTGGTGTCCGGGAGCTTGCTGAGGAACTGCAGCCATTCCTGCGTGGACCACGCCTTGCCGTCAAGGGCCGGCGCCGCGCGCGTGCCCGCGAGGAATTCGGTGCGCTGTGCATCCACGGCGACGAGTTTGCTCGACGTGGACTTGACCGCGTTCGCGGGGATGCCCGGCTGATTGAGCCAGCCCGCCAGCTCCGAGGATTCAAACTTGCCCGGATGCTTCGCCAGCAGTTCGGTTTCGAGGTACGCGACGAAATCCTCCGTGGTCACGCTCTTGAAGGCTTGCGAATCGAACCAGCCGCGCAGGAACGGATCGAAGATCTCGCGACCGAAACGCTGCTCGAGCGTCAGCAGCAGCCACGCGCCCTTCTGGTACGGAACGCCGGAGAAGGTTTCGTCGGGATCCCGGCCGACGACGTCGACAACGAGGCGCTGGTCGGCCTCGGGAATCGACTTCAATTCCTCGATCAGGCCATCCTGCGACAGCACCTGCTCCATGCGCGCGAACTCGGCGCCGTAGACTTCTTCGACGATGCGATTCTCGACGTAGCTGGTGAAGCCCTCGTTCAACCAGAAATCGCGCCAGCCGGCGTTGGTCACGAGGTTGCCCGACCACGAATGCGCAAGCTCGTGCGCGACCAGCGACATGAGGCTCTTGTCCCCGGCAATGATGGTCGGCGTCGCGAACGTCAGGCGCGGATTCTCCATGCCGCCGTACGGGAACGACGGCGGCAGCACCAGCAGGTCGTAGCGGCCCCAGCGGTAGTCGCCGTAGAGCTTCTCGGTCGCGTCGATCATGGCTTCCGTGTCGGTGAACTCGCTCGCCGCCGCCTCGATGCGGCCCTTCTCCGCGTACACGCCCGAGCGCGCGCCGAGCGGACGGAACTCGAGCTCGCCGGCCGCGATCGCCATCAGGTACGACGGAATCGGTTGCGGCATGGAAAAGGTGTAGCCACCCTCGCCGGTCGCGTCCGCCTGGTTATCGGCGCTCATGACCACGCGAATACCCTCCGGCGCCTTCACCGTCGCGGTGTAGGTGAAACGCACCGCAGGGGTGTCCTGGATCGGCACCCAGGAGCGTGCGTGGATCGCCTGCGACTGCGAGAACATGAAGGGCTGCTTTTTGCCGAGCGTCTGCGCGGGCGCGAGCCACTGCAGCCCGGTTGCCTCGGGACTGGTGTTGTACGCGATGCGCACGCGCGTCTCGCGCAGCGGCAGTGAAACCGTCAGTTTCGACCCGAACTTGTCGTCGCGGCTGGCGAGCTCGAACGGTGCGGGCTCCCAGCCACTGGCGGTCTGGCGCTCGATCCCGGTGATCGCGAGGTCGCGCGTGTCGAGCACCAGCGTGCTGGCCGCAGGATCCAGCCACTCGATCGCCAGCTGCGCGTTGCCCGCGAGCTGCTTGCGCTCGAACGAGACGTCGAGGTCGAGCGCGACGTCGGTCACGCGCACCTGGTCGTAATTGGCGTAGCTCTGCGGATCGGGAGTCATCGCGGCGGCCGTGGCGGCGGGCTTGTCGGTTTTCGCGGGCGGCGTCACCGGGGCGACCTCTGCCGGCTTGGAACACGTGGCGACAAGGACCACTCCCACGCACAACAGTTGACGGAGCAGACGCATGGCAGCTTCCCGGATTC
>JBBRIE010000158.1:0-7082 GCA_038221545.1 Lysobacterales bacterium | reverse complement strand
CGATATCGAGTGCCGCTTGGGCGAGAAGTACCTGCCGTGCTTCTTCCGCGTATTCGGCGCCGCGCCGTCGACCGCCGAAGTCATGTTCCTTGACCCGTTGACCGATCACGCACAGGGACGCCGTCGACTCGCCAACGCCGCGCGCTCGGCGATCGTCGCCGCGCTCGGCTTCGGCGATCCCGACCCCACCGCCGCGGAAGCCACGACGCTCGACGAGGCCGTGGCGTGAGGACCGCCGAAGCTGAGGCACCGACGACGCTCACGCCGCTCACGCCGTTCGCGCCGCTCACGCCGTTCGCGCCGCGCGGCTGGTTGCGCAATCCGCACCTGCAGTCGATCCTGGGATCGAGCGGCCTGCGCCGCGTGCGCATCCGCGCGCGCCGACTGGCGCTGGTGGAAGCTTCGCGCGAAGTGATCGTCGACGGCGGCGATGGCGTGCGCCTGCAGGGGTTCCACGCGCCGGCGATCGGCACCGAACGCGCCCTCGTCGTGCTGTTGCACGGCTGGGAAGGCAGCAGCGACTCGAGTTACCAGCTGAGCCTCGGGGCGCGCCTGCGCGAGTCCGGCTATTCGGTGTTCCGTCTCAACTTCCGCGACCACGGCGAAACCCACCATCTCAACGAGGAAATGTTCCATTCGGCGCGCATCGACGAGGTGGTCGCGGCCGTACGCGACGTGCACGCGCGCTACGCGCCGTCGCGCATGCTGATCGGGGGATTCTCGCTGGGCGGCAACTTCGCGCTGCGCGTCGCCATGCATGCCCCCAGGGCCGGCATCGCACTGAGCGGCGTGTTCGCCGTCTGCCCGGCAGTGCACCCGCCGTCGGTGCTCGCGGCGATCGAGAACGCGCCGTCGATCTACAACTACTACTTCATGCGCCGCTGGCGCGCGTCGCTGACGCGCAAGCAGGCGCTGTACCCGGGCACCTACCGTTTCGACCGCGACGACATGCGCGCGCCGATGCGGCGCCTGACCGAATTGCTGATCGAGCGGCACACGGACTTCGAATCGCTCGACGAATACCTGCACGCCTACAGCATCGCCGGTGACCGCATGCGCGGCATCGAGATGCCGACCGCGATCCTCGCGGCAGCCGACGACCCCGTGATTCCGGTCGAGGACTTCAGCGCGCTCGAGTTGCCGCCGCAAGCGCGCCTCGAGATCACGCAACATGGCGGGCACTGCGGTTACCTCAGCAACTGGCGGATGGACAGCTGGGCCGAGGAGTGGGTGCTCGAATGGCTCGATCGCACGCTGGCCGCGGCCCCGCCTTGCGCTCGCGAAGAAATGAATTCACGCCTGTAGATACGCCGCAAGGCACGAAAGAGGTTGCAACGGCGCCTGGCTACTGACGCGTGCTTTCGGCCATCGCGCCTTGCGGCGCTCCTCACGGTTAGGCGCGGTATCCCCTCAGCGCAACATCGCGGCGAAGAATGGGTCGTTCGACAGGGAGCCCCGCGATGACGGCGGGGAGCGCCGCAACGCACGATCGAATCACGCGCTGAGGTCGAGCTCCGCGATATCGGCGATCGCGAGGAACGAGCGGCGCAGCAGCGCGAGCAGAGCCAGGCGGTTCGCGCGCAGCGCAGGGTCGTCGACCATGACCATCACGCCGTCGAAATACGCGTCCACCGGCTGCTGCAACGGCGCAAGCGCCCCGAGCGCGCCGAGGTAGTCGTGCGCCGAGATCCTCGCACCGAGCTGGCCGATGCGGGCGTCGAGCGCTGCCGCGAGGGCCAGTTCCGCACCAGCCGCCAGCAGCGCGGGGTCCACCCGGTCGCCGACCGGCTCGGTGGCCTTGCGCAGCAGGTTGCCGATGCGCTTGTTCGCGCCCGCGAGGCTCGCGGCCTCCGGCATGCGTGCGAACGCATCGAGCGCACGCAGCCTGCGATCGAAATCGATGAGGGTCGAGGGATTGACGGCGGCGACGGCGTTGAACCGGTCATTGGCGATGCCCTGTTCGGCGTAGTAGCCGCGCAGGCGCTCGAAGATGAACTCGCGCAGCGTGGCGGCCGTCTCGCGCACGTCGATGCGCGCGCCCGGGATCTGTTCGATCGCTTCGCGCAGCAGGCCATCGAGGTTCAGCGGCGCCGCGGTCTCGATCAGCGTGCGCGCAAGTCCCAGCGCCGTGCGGCGCAGGGAGAACGGGTCCTTGCTGCCCGAGGGCTTCTGTCCGATGGCGAAGAATCCCGCCAGCGTGTCGACCCGGTCGGCGATCGCGAGCACCTGGCCGAGGCGCGTCAGCGCGATGGGATCGCCGCTCGCGCGCGGCGCGTAAAAGTCCTCGAGCGCCTGCGCCACTTCGCTCGGCTCGCCATGGGCGGCCGCGTAGTGGCCGCCCATGGTGCCTTGCAGCTCGGGGAATTCCCCGACCATCCGCGTCACCAGGTCGCTGCGCGACAGGCTGGCGGCATGCGTGGCGAGCGCCGCGTCGACGCCCACGCGCCCGGCGATCACGCGCGCGAGTTCCGCCACGCGCACGGTCTTGTCCCAGAGGGAGCCGAGGCGTTGCTGGAAGGTCACGCGGGAAAGCGCCTCCCGGTGCGCCGCCAGCGGCGTCTTCAGGTCCTCCTCGAAGAAAAAGCGTGCGTCGGCGAAGCGTGGGCGGATGACGCGCTCGTAGCCGCGCCGCACCTCGTTCGGATCGCGGCTCTCGATGTTGGCAACGCCGACGAAATGCTCGGTGAGCCGCCCCTGCGCGTCGCACACCGGGAAGAAGCGCTGGTTGACCTCCATGGTCATGATCAGCGCTTCCTGCGGTATGCGCAGGAAGTCACGATCGAAGGTGCATGCGATTGCGTGCGGCCACTCCGTCAGGTTCGCGACCTCCGCGAGCAGTGCGTCGGTGATGCGCGCCACGCCGCCAACACGCGCGGCCGCGGCCTCGACTTCATTGCGGATGCGTGAGCGCCGCTCCTGCGGGTCGACCAGCACGCGCGCCTTGCGCAGCTGGTCCATGTAGGTCGACGACGACGCGATGCGCACGGGTTCGGGGTGGTGGAAGCGATGCCCGCGCGTCAGCACGCCGGTCGGCACACCGAGGATCTCGCCTGGCACGTGCACGTCGCCGTACATGAGGACCACCCAGTGCACCGGGCGCACGAACGCTATGTCGCGGGCGCCCCAGCGCATCGGCCGGGTGATCGGAAGCGCCGCGAGCGCAGCGTTGATGGCGCCCGGCAACAGGTCGCGCGTGGCCGCGCCCACGCGACGCGAGCGATACACGAACCACTCGCCCTTGTCGGTGCGCGCGCGTTCGAGCATCGACACCGGCACGTTGTTCGACTGCGCGAAGCCGAGCAGCGCACGCGTCGGGTTGCCGTCCGCATCGAGGCCGGCCGCGATCGCGGGACCGCGCTTCTCGACGTCCTGGTCGGCCTGCGTCGGCGCCACCGCCCCGAGTTGCACCGCCAGGCGGCGTGGCGTCCACAGCGCGATCGACTGGTCGATGTCGTTGGCGATGCCGAGTACTGCCAGCTCCGCGCAGAGGTTGGCGCGCAGCGCCTCGGCCAGCGTGCCGACCGTGCCCGGCGGCAGCTCCTCGGTGCCGATCTCCAGCAACAGCGGCGCAGGGCGGCTCATGGCACGTTCCTGTGTATCGCCAGCAATTCGGGCGACCCTGGATCGTCCAGGTTGCGGGGTTGCGCCAGGTTGCGGTGTTGCGGGTGACGCTTTGCGTTCCTGTAAAGCAACACGATCCCGGCAACGGGCGGGAGCAGCATTCCAAACAGGAACCAGATCCACGGATTGCGGCGCGTCTCCTGTGCCCAGTAGGCACAGAAGGTCCCAAAGGCGAACGCCATCAGCACTTCGAGCTTCTCGAGGTCGGAGACAAGCCCTGCAATTTCGGTGAGCGGAAATGTCATGCTGCGTGCTCCGCGCGCGGCGCGAGGCCAGGGAATCCGAGTCGCTCGCGTTGCGCGAAATACGACTCGGCCACGGCCTTGGCCAGCGCGCGCACGCGCAGGATGAAGCGCTGCCGCTCGCTCACGCCGATTGCGCGGCGTGCATCCAGCAGGTTGAACGCGTGCGAGGCCTGGCAGACCTGGTCGTATGCAGGCAGCGGCAGGCCGAGCGTCACCAGCTTCATGGCCTCGGCCTCGCAGGCGTCGAAGCGCCGGAACTGCTCGGTGGCGTCGGCATGCTCGAAGTTGTACGCGCTCTGCTCGACCTCGTTCTGGTGGAACACGTCGCCATAGGTGACGATACCCTGCGGCCCGCGCGTCCACACCAGGTCGAACACGCTTTCGACGTTCTGCAGGTACATCGCGAGGCGTTCCAGGCCATAGGTGATCTCGCCCGTGACTGGCCGGCACTCGAGGCCGCCGGCCTGCTGGAAGTAGGTGAACTGCGTGACCTCCATGCCGTTGAGCCAAACCTCCCAGCCAAGCCCCCAGGCGCCCAGCGTCGGCGATTCCCAGTTGTCCTCGACGAAGCGCAGGTCATGCACGAGCGGTTCGATGCCCAGCGACTTGAGCGAGCCGAGGTAGAGATCCTGGATGTTGTCCGGGCTCGGCTTCAGCACCACCTGGAACTGGTAGTAGTGCTGCAGGCGGTTCGGGTTTTCCCCGTAGCGGCCGTCCGACGGACGCCGCGAAGGCTGCACGTAAGCCGCGCGCCACGGTTCCGGCCCGAGCGCGCGCAGGAACGTCGCGGGATGGAACGTGCCCGCGCCCACCTCGCTGTCGAAGGGCTGGAGCAGCACGCAACCCTGGTCCGCCCAATAGGCGTTCAAGCGACGGATCAGTTCCTGGAAAGTCGGGCCTTGCATCGGGAGGCGTCGCGAAAATTCGGAACGCGCACTTTAGCCGCTCGCGCCTCGGGCATGAACGGCCAGTGGGCGAATCCCGGCCCGCCGGCGGTAGAAAGAAAAGGTCGATCCCACAAGGGGTAGCATGTCGATTCGCACTGGCAGACACTTCCGCAACTGATGGTCGCCGTTTACCCGCCACCGCCGTCCGGCCCCGAACGCTTCGAGCCCGCGGCGCACGACTTCACGCCGAACCGCCGCCTCGATCTCGAGGAGACGCTGCACATGCTCGGCCACGATGGCTGGCTGCTGCCCGAGGATGCGCAGCGCGTGCGCACCGCGGCCCGCGGGCACGCGCGCGCCGAGATCCACCCGTTGGTGGTGATCGCCAACGCCAAGGTGCCGGATGCGCGCCACCCCGGCACCGTGCTCCAGCTCGAGGCGATGACCGAATGGATCGCAGGGCACGCCGGCCTGCCGCACCTGCGCATCGACCCGACCAGGATCGACGTGGCCGCCGTCGGCCAGGTGGTCACGCCCGAATACGCCTCGCGCTACCGCATCCTGCCGATCGCGCTCGACGCGCGCGAAGTCACCATCGCCACCAGCGAGCCCTTCGACACGCGCTGGGTGGCCGACCTCGCCAACCTGCTGCGGCGCGAGATCAAGCGCGTGGTGGCCAACCCGCTCGACGTCAACCGCTACCTGATGGAGTTCTACGGCGTCACCCGCTCGGTGGCGCGTGCGCGCGACGACAAGGACAAGCGCGACCCCTCGAAATTGCTCAACCTCGAGCAGCTCATCGAGATCGGCGCGAGCGGCGACCTCACCGCCGACGACCAGCACGTGGTGCGCATCGTCGACTGGCTGCTGTCCTACGCGCATGAGCAGCGTGCGTCCGACATCCACCTCGAGCCGCGCCGCGACGTCTCGCGCGTGCGCTTCCGCATCGACGGCGTGCTGCACAAGGTGTTCGAGCTGCCGACGCAGGTGATGGGTGCGGCGATCGCGCGCATCAAGATCCTCGGGCGGATGGACATCGCCGAGCGCCGCCGGCCGCAGGACGGGCGCCTCAAGATGCGGTCCCCGGGCGGCCGCGAGGTCGAGATGCGCCTGTCGACCATGCCGACCGCGTTCGGCGAGAAGTGCGTGATGCGCCTGTTCGATCCCGACATCGTGCTCAAGGATTACGCGCAGCTCGGCTTCTCGCCGCGCGAGCAGGCGCTGTGGCGGAGCCTCGTCGAACGCCCCAACGGCATCGTGCTGGTGACCGGCCCGACCGGTTCCGGCAAGACCACCACGCTCTACACGACCCTGCTCAACCTCGCGCAGCCGCAGGTCAACGTGGTGATGATCGAGGATCCGATTGAAATGGTTGCGCCCGAGATCAACCAGATGCAGGTGCAGCCAGCAATCGACCTCACCTTCGCGTCCGGCGTGCGCACGCTGCTGCGACAGGATCCCGACATCATCATGATCGGCGAGATCCGCGACCTCGACACCGCGCAGATGGCGATCCAGGCCTCGCTCACCGGGCATCTGGTGCTCTCGACGCTGCACACCAACGACGCGCCGAGCGCCGTCACCCGCCTTATCGACCTCGGCACGCCGCATTACCTCATCGCCTCGACGCTTGCCGGGGTGATTGCGCAACGCCTTGTGCGCCGGCTCTGCGCGCATTGCGCGAAGCCCGGTGCGGTCGACGTGGAGCGCTGGGCTTTCCTCACGCGCGGCTTCGCGCGTGGCATGCCGGAGCACGCGCGCGTGCCGGTCGGTTGCCCCGAGTGCCGGCATACCGGCTACCTCGGGCGCGTCGCGATTTATGAAATGCTGTCCATCGACACCGGGCTGCGCGCGGCCATCACCCCGCACGCCGACCTCATCGCGTTCCGGACCGCGGCGCTGGCGCACGGCTTCCAGCCGCTCCGCGTCGCGGCCGCCGACAAGGTCGCCGAGGGCGTGACGACGATTGCCGAGGTGCTGACGGTGCTGCCGCCGGAAGGGTGAGGGACGGCCCGCGCGAGCATGCGGGTCCGCGCACAGGCGGCGTCTCGCCTACCTGAGTTCGATGCGCGCCGCGCGCGCCGCTTCGCTGCCGACCTCCGCTGCCAGTGCCTCGAAGTCTCGCTGGGGGGTGCCGATCGCGGCATCCACCGCGACACCGCGCTCACGCAGGGCTGCCGCCACCGCGTCCGCGCGCGCCTGCGCGAGGTCGCGGTCGCCACCGGCATATCCGGAAACGCTGACTGCCCGCGCCTGCCAGCGCTGCAGCGCCCACGCCACGGCATCCAGCGTCGCGAGCGATACGGGGTCCAGCGTCGCGCTGTCGTCC
>JBBRIE010000157.1:0-7128 GCA_038221545.1 Lysobacterales bacterium | reverse complement strand
GGCTCGGCCGGCTGGATGTATCGCCTGATCGTCGAGTCCCTGCTCGGTGTGCAGCGCAGCGGCAACCGCTTGTCGCTGGCGCCGTGCATCCCCCGGGACTGGCCGTCGTATGGCATCGACTATCGCTTCGGCGCCGCGCTGTATCGGATAGAAGTCACGCAGTCGGCCCTGATCGCGCACCCCATCGTCGCCGTGGATGGCGTCACCCAGGTGGATGGCGTCATCGCGCTGATCGATGACGGCACGGAGCATGGTGTGACGATCACGCTGGCCCGGCCGGCCGCACCCGGGGCATCCGGCATCGCCTGACGGTCATCCAGGTACCCATGCCGCCGATCGCGAGTCTTTGCTAAGTTGGCCGCAGTCTGCACGGCGGCGACCCGATGGCCCAGTTCCCGAGCACGCAATGGAGCCTAATCCGGCTCAGCGGCGACTCATCCGCGGCGCGGCGCGCCGCGTTCGGGGAGCTGGCGGGGAATTACCGCGCGGCCATCCATGCCTACTTCCGCGGGCGACTTGGCGCCCAGGCCGCCGACGATGCCACGCAGGCCTTCCTCGCCGACAGCTTCGAGCACGCGTGGTGGGCGAAGGCGGATGCTGGCCTCGGCAGCTTCCGCGCATTCCTGCTGGTGCTCATGCGGCGACGCGTGGCGCAACTGCGCTCTGCCCGCCGGCCTGAGTGTGCTTCGCTGGAGGATGTGGATGCCGTGATGGATGAATCACGCAACGCGGAGGGTCGCTTCGACGCCCAGTTCGCCCTGGTCCTGACCTCGCGTGCTATCGACGCGCTGCGGGTCGACTACGACGCGCGCGGCCGCGGCGGACTGTTCGCGTCGCTGCTGCCGCTGGTGAGCGACCCCCCGCCCCATGGCGGCATCGGGACCGCAGCCCGGGCGCTTGGTCTGGCACCGAATACTTTGTCGGTGGAGCTTGGACGGCTCCGCGCAAGGCTGCGCGAGCGCGTGCACACTGAGCTGCGCGAATTGTGCGCGGACGACTCCGCGTTTCGGGCTGACCGTGCGGCGCTGCACGACGCCATGGGTAGTGGGGCATAGCGCAATGAGCGCGGAGACGCCTTCGTGCGACTCGACCGCCAGCGACGCAGGCGACGCCGCGCTGCGCGCGCTTGCCCGCGCCGTTTTCATGTCCTCGGGCGGGGATGCGGGTGCGTGCTGGCCGACGCTCGACCTCGCAGACGCAGAGCAGCGCCGGTTCGGCGACTTCGAGCTGATCGAGGAGATCGGACGGGGCGGCATGGGTGTCGTCTATCGCGCGCGGCAGGCGAGCCTCGACCGGGAGGTGGCGCTCAAGTTCGTCGCCGCGGGCGTTGCGGACGGCGAGCACGTCGAGCGCCTGCGTCACGAGGCGCGGGCGGCAGCCCGCCTGGTGCATCCCAACATCGTGCCGGTATACGAGGCCGGCACGATCGATGGCATCCACTATTTCGCCATGGCCCTGGTCGACGGCCGACCCTTGTCGGTGGCGGCGCGTCGCGAACGCCCGTCGCCGCTCGCGACCATCGCGCTGATGTTGAAGGTGTGCGACGCGATCGGGTACGCGCATCGTTTCGGCCTGCTGCATCTCGACCTCAAGCCTTCGAACGTACTGCTCGACGCGCGCGGCGAACCGCTGGTCGCCGACTTCGGCCTTGCCCGCCGGGTGGACGCGGGCGGGGGCTTTTCCGCCAACGTTGTATCAGGCACGCCCGCCTTCATGGCGCCCGAGCAGGTGCTGATCCGTGAGCACCGGCTCACGGCGGCCACGGACGTCTACGCGATCGGCGCGATCCTCTACTGGTGCGTGACCGGCGTGTCGCCGCATGGAGAAGGGCATGCCGAAGAACTTGTCCGCCGCGCCGTGGCAGGCGAGATCTCCCCGCCGCGAAAGCTTGTAGCCTCCGTTCCGCGCGACCTTGAGGCGGTCTGTCTCAAGTGCCTCGCACTCGATCCCGCGGCGCGCTACGCCAGCGTCGGCCAGCTCAGCGACGATTTGCGCCGCGTCCGCGATGGCATGCCGGTCAGCGCGCGCCACGCGGGCTTCTTCGAACGCGTCGGTCGCTGGGTGCGGCGCGAGCCGGCAGCGGCGCTCGGCCTCGCGTTCGCGGTGATGGCGCTCCTCGGTGGCACGATGGCCGCCGTGTCGCAGGCACGCCTTGCGCACGCCGCGCGCGCGGACGCGGTGCGGCAGCGCGATGCGGCCGTGGCCGCCCAGGCGGTCGCCGCCGCCGCACGCGACCGAGCCGTGCTCTCCACCGAGATGGGTGCGTTCCTCTACACCAACTTCGACGACGCAACTGACAGTGTGGACCTCGCCCGCCGCCTCATCGGCTGGTCGGGTCGTCGGTTGCCCGGAGACGAGAACGCGCAAGCCGACGCGATGAGCGCATTTGCGATAGCCGTGAGTGCGACCGGCAGGAGGGAATTCGTTGGATTCCTGTTTTCCCTCATCGAAGCGCAAGGGTCGGAGTATCGCAGGCGCGTGATGCGCTCGATGCAGGCAGGACCGGGCCCCCGCCGGCATCTGTACGTCGCAATGCTGGCGTGGGTGGACCATGACGCGGGAGGCGTGCCCTCCGCGTACGCCGCTGCGATGAATGCCGCGCTCGCCAGCGCACCCGACGATCCGATGACACTGCAGGTCGCGGCGCTCTTCAATCCGGAAAACGCGACTCGCGCGCTGTATCCGGAGGCGGCGTGGCGCCTGGCCCGGCTCGCGCCCTCCAATCTCTACCATTGGTTGCTGGTGCTGGCCTCGCCGGACAACGCGGACCGCCGCAGCACGTTGCACGAGGCGGCGCAACGCACCCGTTTCGACGACTACTGGCGTTCGGGATACCCGGACTACGAGCTCGCCCTGGCCACAAGCGGCGTCGACGTACCACCCCGGCTCGCGGCACCGCTGGGCCTGCTGCACCCGGGTTTTACTGCGCAGGAAGCCATCGCCAGCTTCCACGCCCGACAGGTGCCCTTTGACTTGTGGGCGTGGCTGCGACGCTTCTGCGATCCGGACACCGGCGAGGTCCACTCTGATCGCGACCGCGCGGACTGCCTCGCCATCGCGACGGTGATGGCGCGATCCGACGCGAGCATCTCGGCGCGCATGACCGGCATCGTGATCGTCCGCGCGCTCGCGCCCGATACCGAACTCGCGCGGGAGATGTTCGCGCTGCGGCGCAACTACGTGTTCATGCGCCAGCAGTTTTGGCGCCCCTCGACCAGGCAGCGAGTCCCCGAAGACTTCGCGCGCCGGCGGTCCGAACTGCGCCAGTTCGGTGAGCTTGAGGCATTGGCGCGCCAAGCGGACCGGGCCGGCATTGCGCGGCTGCCCCCTGCGGACTGGCAGCCCGACTATCCGGATGACCTGCCGCCATCGCCCAGCGCCACCCACCCACCCGGAGCGGCACAACGTCGATAGCCGGACGATGGCCCCGACCTCACCGTTTTTCCGTTTGAGTTGTCACATATGCCGGCATTCCGCGTATTACCAACTGAGGGGCATGGTCCCCGTGCCCCGCCGTCGAATCCCGCACGGCCCTGAGAGGAGTTTCAGATGCGTACCCTTCGCCACAGTCACTTCCTGGTCCCCGCCCTGTTCAGCCTTCTGGCCGCGCCTGCCTTCGCCGCCAACCACAACGTCACCGTGGGTGGCTTCATTGGGCCCACCGTGAGGCTCACCTACGTGCCCGCGCAGCTCACGATCAACGCCGGCGACACGGTGACCTTCATCAACGCGGGAGGATTCCACAACGTGTGGTCCGACACCGGGATCTTCCGGTGTGCGGTGGGCTGCGACGGAGTCGGCTCGGGTAGTGGCAATGTATCGAGCGAGCTTTGGAGCGCGGTCGTGACGTTCAACGTCGCCGGGTCTTTCGGCTACTTCTGCGAAGCGCATGGAGCGCCCGGCGGCAGCGGCATGTCCGGGCGCATCACGGTGCAGGGCACGGCACCGCCACCACCGCCGCCGCCGCCACCGGCCGTGCTCGGGCCGGGCTTCACCGGCGCCTGGTTCAATCCGGCGCAGGACGGACACGGGGTGTTTCTCGAAGTACTGCCCGAGAACCGCATGGTCGCGGCATGGTATGTGTTCACCCCGGGCGCGCAGCAGGCATGGGTCGTCGGTGTCGGCACCATCGTCGGCAATACCGCCTCGGTGCCCGTGCAGATCGCCAGCGGCACCAGCTTCCCGCCGAACTTCAATCCCGCCCAGGTGGCTCGCACCAACTGGGGCACGCTCAACTTCACGTTCTCAGACTGCAACAACGGCAGCATGGCCTTCGCTTCCTCCGTGACCGGTTACGGCTCGGGCACCATTCCGCTCGCCCGCGTCACCTTGCCGGCGGGACTGACCTGCACCAATTCCACCGGTGCGGTCACGCTGCAGTGAAAGCAGGTCGTGGCAGACGCGACCCCGCAAGCAGGCGGGGCGTGCTGGGCCTGCTGGCCATCGCCGTGCTCTGCGCGCCGACTTTCGGCCAGCAGGCGCTCGGGCCCGTGCCGTCGCCGGCAGGCAATCCGCCGACTTCCGCGAAGATCGCACTGGGCAAGGCGCTGTTCTGGGAGGAGCAGCTGTCCCTGACCGGAACTGTCGCGTGCGGCACCTGCCATCGTCCGGCCGCCGCTTATTCCGATCCGCGATCCGCGACGCCGGAGGATGCGACGAGGCATCCCGGGCCTGACGGCATCGCGAATGCGGGCGGCGACGACATCTTCGGGTCCGCCGGCGTGCCGCTGCATGGCAGCGATGGGCGCTATCGGCCCAGCACCGCGTTCGGCCTTGCAGCGCAGGTCGGAGCACGCAAGTCGCCGCCCGTGACCAGCGCGGCGTACTCGCCGCTGCTGTTCTGGGATGGCCGCGCGCGCGGCGAGTTCCGCGATCCCGTCAGCGGGGATGTGCTGCTGGCTTCCGGCGCGGCCCTCGAGAGCCAGTCGCTCGCACCGATGCTCGACACCAGCGAGATGGGCCATCTCGGCAACATGGCCGGGGACCTTCCCCGCAGGATACGGGACGTCGTCCCGCTGGCACTCGCGAGCGACGTCCCGTTGGTGCTGGCCAACTGGATCGGCAGCCGCCGGTACCCGGCGCTGTTCGCCGATGCATTCGGCAGTGCCGACATCACGCCCGCACGCATCGCGTTCGCGCTGGCCAGCTACGAGCGGGCGCTCAATGCCACGTCCAACCGGTTCGACCTCGAACTCGCGGGAACACCGGCGCTCACCGCGCAGGAGCGCCTCGGCCGACAGGTCTTCGTCGACCTCGAATGCGATGCCTGCCACGCCGGCGCCCTGCACTCCGACAACACGTTCCGATACCTGGGCGTACGTCCCGTGTCCGAGGATGCCGGGCGGTTCGCCCAGACCGGGGTCGAATTCCAGCGCGGCCAATTCCGCGTGCCGAGCCTGCGCGACGTGGGTGCGCGCGCGCCCTACATGCACAACGGCGGCCTGGCCACGCTTGGTGACGTGGTGGATTTCTACGTGCGCGGCGGCGATTTCGACGCACCGAACAAGGATCCGCTGATGATCCCGCGCGCGCTGACGCCGCTGCGACGCGAGGCGCTCATCGCCTACATGCGCGACGCGCTGACGGACCCGCGCATCCAGGCGGAACTGCCGCCGTTCGACCGGCCCACACTGTTCTCTGAAAGTCCGCGCGCTCCCGTCGTGTACGGACAAGGCACGGAAGGCTTGCACGGAGTACCGCGCATCGTTGCACTCGAGCCGCCGATCGCGTCCAAGGGACGCTTCACCGTAGCGCTCGGCAGTGCGCGCGCCGGCGCAGCGGCGACGCTGGTGGTTGGCCGCTCCGATCCGGGCGTGCGCTCCATCTTGCCGCGCGGCGACTTCGCCAACGTCGCCACCATCGTGCAACCGGCCGACCCGACCACCGGGGGTTACGCTTCGGTGCAACTCGATCTGGCTGCGCATCCCCGACTGGCAGGGACGCGGCTGTTCGCCAGATTCTATGTCGCCGATCCTGCAGCCGCAGACGGTTGGGCAGTCTCGCGCGCGGTCCGCCTGCGCGTGTTCGATGACGAACAGCTCCCGGCGTTGCCGGATCCAGGCAGCCAAGCGCACACGCGTCGCTGAAGTCCTGGCGTTGGGTGTCGTGTTTCAACGTCGAACCGCTGCAGGGCATCACCCGGCGCGGCGCGAATCCTGCAGCTCAGTAACTACTTCGCGGCAGGCATGGCCGCGAGCGCGATCGTGCGCTCTGCCGCCAGGCGAGAGCGGATTTTCGCGCGGTGCGCTTCGAGCCATGGGGCGCCTTCAATATCGCGCCACACGAAATCGGTGGCGAACGCGACGTCGTCGAGCCAGCCGCGCTCAATCGCGCGACCAAGGCGCATGTCCGCCGTCGCGTTGTCGCCGGACAGCACGGCAGCAACCGCGCGGTGATAGTCGAACGCAGGAAAATCCACGCCGCCCTCGACCATCGCCGTGATGTCCTTGTTCAATGCCGCGAGTTCGGCCTCGAAGGACTCTCCGGCCTGCTGCCGCAAAGCGATCCAGTTCGCGATCTGGCCGATGCCGATGCGCGTGGGAAACCAGCTGTAGACCAGCAGTGCGCGATTGGCGGGATCGGCGAGGATGCGATCGTAGTCGCGCATGCCCTTCGCGTTGTCGCCCGCGAGTACCCGCGCCTGCGCCAACCATACGGAGCGCCACGGTTCCTGCGTGGCGCTGCCGACGGCGCCCTCGGCCCATGTCAACGCTTCGGCCCAGCGCGCCTGGCGCCAATGCCGATCGAGGTTCACGGTCAAACGCAGCGGCACGGTGGAGCGTGATGTCCCCAGCCGTGCAAGCGCCCTCCCCGACTCCTCATCCAACCCCAACATGGACCACGCCTGCGCGCGTTCGAGTGTGGGATACAGCGTGTCCCAGGAATCGTCGGGCGACTCCGAAGTTGCCGCCGATTCGACGTGTCCGAACGCAAGCGCAAATCGACCGCGCCTCGCATAGGGCACGCGCAACCCCGCAAAGCGCCGAGCCTCGGCAAAATGGCGGTAGGCGCATGCCTCGTCGCCCAGGTAGATGCAGTCCTGCCCCAGGCTGGACAAAGGAATCGGCGACAGCGGATTGCCGGCCTGCGCCCGCCGATGCAGCGCGTACGCCGCGCGTGGACGTCCCA
>JBBRIE010000156.1:0-7137 GCA_038221545.1 Lysobacterales bacterium | reverse complement strand
GCCGGACCTGGCGCGATGCGGGGTCGAGCTCCGCGCCCATCGGCAGGCTGCTGAGGAGACCCACGACGGGCTTTCTGGGATGGGCCAGGGTGTGGATCAGCTTGACCAGGTCGTACTCGAGGAACGCCTCCTTGTCGGGCTGCAGGAACGGGATCGAAGCCTGCTCGCCGGTCGGACTGCTGCCGGAAAGACCGAAGAACACATTGCCTTCGCCGTTGGAACCGAGCGGAACCGCGGTCAGGCCGAGCGCACTGGCGCGATCCTCGTCCTCCGAAAACGGCTTCGGATCGATCACTGTCAGGCGCAGCTTGCCGCGGCTCTGGGCCGACATTTCCTCCAGCAACTCGCGTACCCGGGTCGCGTAGTTGCGGATGAGCGGGATCTCGGCGGTCGCCGCATCCGAATAATAGAAGCGGATATCGATCGGCTCGTCGAGCGCGGCAAGCACCTTGCGACTGCCGTCGGACAACGTGTAGAGGCCGTTGTGCGTGAGGTCGAGGCGCGCGTTGGTGACCCCGAGCTGCACGATCACCAGCACACCCAGCGTGAGCACCGCCGCCAATGCCAGCCACCCGTAGGCGGCGAGTCGGGACGAAGTCGAAGAGAGCATCAATCGGCCTTCTTGAGTTCGATCACGAGTACCGTCGCATATAGCCAGAAGGCGATCATCAACAGGAAGTAGACGAGGTCGCGCACGTCCAGCACGCCCTTGCCGATGGCTCCGAAATGGGTAAGGAAGCTCAGCGATGCGATCGCGTCAATCGCGGGTTGCGGCAAGCCCATCGCGCGGAACACGTCGAGCACCAGCGGCAGGCCGGCCAGCAGCAGCGCCAGGCACACGACCACCGTGAGGATGAACGCCACGACTTGGCTGCGATTGGCGGCGGACAGGCAGGATCCGACCGCGAGGAACGCGCCTGCCATCAACGCGCTGCCGAGATAACCGGCCAGGATGACGCCGTGATCGGGCTCGCCGAGATAGGCGACGGTGATCCAGATCGACACCGTCAGCGCCAGCGCGATCGTCGCGAATGCCCACGCCGCGAAGAACTTGCCAAGCACCGCGGCGGCGAGCGACAACGGCTGCGTGAGCAGCAGCTCGATGGTGCCGTTGTTGCGTTCCTCCGCCCACAGCCGCATCGAAAGCGCAGGCACCAGGATCAGGTAAAGCCACGGGTGGAAGGTGAAGAACGGTTGCAGGTCGGCCTGACCGCGATCGAACAACGCGCCGGGGTAGAAGGTGAACGCACCCGCGAGGACCAGGAAAATCACGATGAAAACGTACGCAACCGGCGTCACGAAGTAGCTTGCCAGTTCGCGCCGGAAAACCGCGAAAGCGCCTCTCATGGCGCGAGTCCCTGCCCGCCGGAAGCGGCATCCGCAGACGCGGGTGCCGGCCGCGTCAACGCGCGGAAGACGTCTTCCAGCCGGCCACGCTCGCGCGAAATCTCGTGCACCTCGATCTGCTCGGCGCGCAGCATGGCTTCGACTTCCGTGTAGAGGTCGACGCCCGGCGTCGGAAGCGCGAGCACGCGATCGCCGCTGTCGTCCACTTCGATCGCCGACACGCCGGCAAGCCTCAACAGGCGGTCACGGACCACCGAGGGGTGCGCGGCACGCACGCTGATGGCGCCCGCATATCGCGATCGGGCGAGCAGTGCCTGCGGCGTGGCATCGGCGACGATGCGTCCGTCGTTGATGATGATCGCGCGCGTGCACACGGCTTCGACTTCTTCGAGAATGTGGGTGGAGACCACCACGGTCTTGTCGCGCATCGCATGGATGAGGCCGCGCACTTCGTGTTTCTGGTTCGGGTCCAGGCCATCCGTGGGCTCGTCGAGGATCAGCACCGGTGGATCGTCGAGTATGGCCTGAGCCAGCCCCACCCGCCGGCGGAAACCCTTGGACAAGGTCTCGATGGTCTGCGACCAGACGCCCTGCAGGTCGAGCCGCGTCAGCACGTCGTCGAGGCGCTGCCGCTGTCGCGAGCCGGCGAGGCCCCGCACATCAGCAATGAATTTGAGGAAATCCCCGACCCGCATCTCGCCGTAGCTCGGCGCGCCTTCGGGCAGATATCCGAGCATGCGACGCGCTGCCTGCGGCTCGAGCACCACGTCATGGCCACAGATCCTCGCGCATCCGGCCGTCGGCGTGAGGAAGCCCGCGAGCATGCGCATCGTCGTCGTCTTGCCGGCACCGTTCGGGCCGAGGAAGCCGAGTACCTGGCCAGGCTCGACGCGGAACGAAACGCCGTCCACCGCGACCTGCGCGCCATAGTGCCGGGACAGATTCGATGCCTCGATCATGCGCCCGTGCCCCCACCCGCGCACGCCGTTCCTGGCATGCGCTGGCGATTACCGGTGACGGATGCGCGCCGCGCGAGCGGCGCCCGGGAACGCGGCCTCACTCGACCGGCATGTAGAGCACGGTCGTGGGATTCGGCTCGAACTGCGCGTTCTCCGGCACGATGGTCGGAGGCCATTCCTCCCAGGTGTCCTTGTAGTCCGGATCGTAGGCGTATCCGTGGGTCAGCGCATAGGCGCGCTGCATGTCGCGCGGGCGGTTCAGGCCCACGCGATGGCCCACGTAGCTCACGCGGATGGCCGTCGCGGCCGGCAGCTGGCCGATCCTCACGTTGCCCGTCGGCGCGATGGCGTCGAGGGCCTCGACCGGCACGCCCATCCGGAAAATGTTCTTGTCTTCGGCGAGTTCGACGACCACGCGCGTACGCGGCCCGGTTGCGACGAGGTTGTTGGCGGCGAGGAACGCCTCCACTTCGGTCCACGCGGATTCCTGGACGGCCTCGGCCGTGGCCCATTCGATGGGAACAGAGGTGACTTCAGACTCCACGTAGAGGAAAGGCCTGGCGTCGGTGTCCACCTCGCCGATATCGACCTGGCTGTAGTCGACGTTCGGATACGAGGCCATCGCGGTGGCGAGCTTGTTGAGGCTGGTGCGCATCAGTTCACCCATGCGGCCGTTCAGGTACATGCCCTGGTACCGGCACAGCAGGTCCCACTTGCAATCCAGGCTCACTTTCCACAGCAGGCGCGTCGCGCCAGTGGTCGGCTGCGTGCGCAGGAAGATGCTCGAGCGCTTGGTGTCTCCGCGCCAGTAATTCGTCAGCTTCGAGACGACCTTCTCGTTCGGGACCGACTCGACGATCTCGATGCTGCCCTTGCCGACGCCCTTCTCGAAACTGTCCCACGAGAACGTGGCGCCTTCACCCGACTGCGGCCCGCTGACCTTGGTCCTGGCGCGAGGGTCGACCACGGTGAAGGCCGACCAGCTGGCGAACTTGCGGAAACCGTTGACCGTATCGAAGACCTGGACGATGGGGTTCGTCAGCTCGACGGAGCGTTCCACCGTCGCCCTGCGAGGCAGGAACACACCGATCACCACGAACAGGAGAGCGACGATGACGAATGCGATCAGCAGCTCAAGAAGGCGAATCATGGGCGGGGGCAATCCTGAAGGGGCGGTCGCAGGGCCGCCAATGCTACCCAAGACGAGCGCGCGCAGCCAGTAAATGCAGCTCCGTCGGCGGTGGCTCGTCTGTCGCGGGTTCATCGAACCCCTGAATCGCAGCCCCTGTCCTGCGCCGCGCCATGCAGCCAGAGGTCAAACCATGCCCAGTTCGAACGCCTTGAGTACTGCCCTCGTGCGATCGCGCACGCCGAGCTTGGACAGGATGTTGGAAACGTGGTTCTTGACGGTGCCTTCGGCCACGCTCAGCGAATTGGCGATCTCCTTGTTGCTGTACCCGCCAGCCATGAGCCGCAATATCTCGGTCTCCCGTTCCGTCAGCGGATCGGGCTGGTCCAGGCTCGCGAACTCGTTGTGCATGCGCTCGAGCCCGGACAGGAGCCTCTGCGTGACGACCGGCTGCACGAGCGAACCCCCGCTGGCCACCGTCTTGATCGCGTCCACCAGCTGGTCGAGCGAGACGTCCTTGAGCAGGTAGCCGCGCGCACCGGCCTTCAGCCCCGCTAGCACCAGCTGGTCGTCGTCGAAGGTCGTGAGGATGATGGTGGGCGGCAACTCGCCCCGCTCGCGCAGCGCATTGAGCACGTCGAGGCCCGACAGCCCCGGCATGCGCATGTCCAGAAGCACGACGTCGGGTTTCGCGGCGGGGATGACTTCGAGCGCCTGCTTGCCATCGATCGCTTCCGCGACGACGCGTACCGAATCCGAGAGTTCCAGCAGGCTGCGGACACCCTGCCGAACGAGCGTCTGGTCGTCGACCAGGCAAACGGTGATCAACGGCTGCGAACTCATTCCGTTTTCTCCAATGGCAACATCGCTTCCAGCACGAAACCGCGGCCCGCCGCACTGGCGATATCCAGGCGACCACCGAAGCGGGCAAGACGTTCGCGCATGCCGATCAGACCGTTGCCCTGCACCCAGCGGTCGCTGCCAATGCCGTCGTCGCGCGCATGCATGTGCAATACGTTGTCGCCATCGCGCACGAAGCGCAACCAGAGATTCACGGCGCCGGCGTGTCGCACCGCGTTGGTGATCGTCTCCTGGGCGCAGCGCAGCAGCACCTGCGCGCGCTGCGGATCCTCGACTGCAAACTGTTCCGGCATCTCGAGGTGGATGCGCAGGCCGGGCACGCCGTCGGTCAGCGTGGCCAGCGCCTTGCGCAGGTCGATCGCTTCGGCGTGGCGAAGCTGGCTGACCGCTTCGCGCACGTCGGCCAGCAGCAGCTTTGCGAGCGTCTGCGCCTGGCGCACGCGCTCGCGGGCGGCGCCTTCGACGATGTGGCTCGCGACTTCGAGGTTGAGGCTCAGCGCAGTCAGGTGATGGCCCAGCAGGTCATGCAATTCGCGCGAAATGCGTACGCGCTCGCCCATGCGGCTCGACTCCGCCAGCAGTTCGCGGGTCGCCCGGAGTTCGGAGTTGAGCCTGCGCTGCTCTTCCCGCGCCTCGGCCTGTCCCTTCGCGACAAGCGCGGTGACGAACGTGAAGCTCGAGAACCCGAGATACAGGGCACTCTGCAGTATCGCCTGCAGCAACGTCCACCCTGGCAGGTTGGCCAGGGTTGGAATCAGGCTGACACTGCTCAACACCGCCCATGCGATCGCGAAACGCAACGGCATCATCCAGGGCAGGACGCCGGAAATCACCACCAGCAGGATGCCAGCGAGGCCGCTCTCGCTGAAGTAGTTGATGCCGAGCGACGCGATGTTCATCACCAGCAACAGCGGCAGTCGCCAGCGAGAGGGCCGACGCGTGCCGAGATCGCGCGTCACCAGCCAGTAGGAAGTGCCGAACGCGAGGTAGCTGGCCCACCAGCCGCGCAGCTCGAAGCTGTCGGTCTCGATGTCGGGCAGCCAGAACTGCTGCAGCATCGGCAAGCCGACGCACAGGTACGTGAACAGGCCTGCGTAGCGCAACAGGTCGATGTGGTTCCAGCGCGGCCACCGCATCGCTGCATCTTGGACTCGGCCCCTGCGCGAGGCAATCCGCCACAGGTCACCCGTCGGGTCCGGGCGCGGAGCGCGCTTCCGGCAAAACGGCGGCATTCGCGCATGGCATAATCCGCGCCGCCGGAATCAGGCCCTGCGGAAACCCATGACCCTTTTGTTGCGTGATGCCCGCGAAGCCGACCTCGACCAGTTGCTGGGCATGAACAACGCCGCGGGTGCCGCGATCCTGCCGATCGACGGGACGCGCATGCGCCACCTGTTCCGGCAGGCCGCGTACTTCCGCGTAGCGCAGATCGACGACCATCTCGCCGGTTTCCTGATCGGCCTGGATGCCGAGGCCGATTACGACAGCACCAACTTCCGTTTCTTCGGCGCGCGCTACCCCAGGTTCACCTACATCGACCGCATCGTGATCGCGGCGGCCTACCGCGGCGTCGGTCTCGGCCGCGTGTTCTACGCAGACGTGCAGAGCTACGCGGAAGTCAGGTCGCCGTGGCTTACCTGCGAAGTCATGCTCGAACCCCGCAACGACGCCGTCGTGCTGTTCCATGGTGCGTACGGATTCCACGAAGTCGGACAACATGCGATGCCGGGCGGCCAGCACGTGAGCCTGCTCGCGAAGGAACTGTGCAGCTTCCCCTACGTCGCGACGACCTATGGGACGAGCCTGCCCGACGAACCCTGGCTGCGTTGCCGCCTTGGCCGCACCGCTCCGCTTCCCCTTGCCGCCAGCGCAAGCTGAGCACGCACCGGGGCCTGCCACTCCGGGCATTGCCGTTGCCGAGGTCAGCACCACGGTACTGACCTGCGCTGATCTCCGCGCCGGCGAACTGCGCATGCTGCTCGACCGCTTCGGCCTCGATCTGGTCGAAGTCCCGTGCGGGGTGCCGATCCCCGGCAGCTTCTGGGGCGATCCGGAAGCGGGGATTATCGGCGGCAAGGTGTTCCTGCGACCCGACACGCCCGTGCATTCGGCGCTGCACGAGTCCTGTCACCTGATCGTCAAGCCCGCGCACGAGCGCGCGCAACTCGACACCAACGCCAGCGATTCGATCGACGAGGAAGACGCGACCTGCTACCTGCAGATCGTGCTCGCCGACCTTCTCGTCGACGTGGGCCGCGAGCGTCTCATGGCCGACATGGATGCCTGGGGCTACAGCTTCCGCCTCGGCTCCGCACGCGGCTGGTTCGAGGCCGACGCGGACAACGCCCGCGACTGGCTGGTAGCGCGCGGCATGCTTGATGCGGCGGGCAATCCGCGCTTCCCGTGAGCGCATGAGGACCCCGGTCGCCCGATAGTCCTTGTCGCGTACGCGAAAGGTACCTATATTTGTACCCATGCGCGCCACTCCCACCCATCGGCAACGACAGATACTGGCCTACCTCCGCACGCGCCTTGAGCAGGGCGAAGGCGCGCCGACACTGGCCGAGATCGCGCAGTCCTTCGGTTTTCGCCAACCACGCTCGGCGCGCAAGCATCTCGAGGCGCTGGCGGCCCGGGGTTTGATCGAACTCGTGCCGGGCGTCGCGCGCGGCATTCGCCTGCCCCGTCGTCCTGCGGCTGCGCGGGCGCGGGCGCGGGACACGCTGCGCGTACCCCTGCTCGGCCGCGTGGCGGCGGGTGCGCCCATCGGCGCCGACGCGGGCGTCGAGCGTGAGCTGGCACTGGATGCGGCGTTGTTCCGCACGCCGCCGGATTACCTGC
>JBBRIE010000155.1:0-7141 GCA_038221545.1 Lysobacterales bacterium | reverse complement strand
TCATGATCATCGAGGCCAACAAGCGCGGCCTCGAGCGCGTGATCGAGGCTTCGACCTACATCTTTTCGCACGAGAACCCCGGCGAGTTCGCGTCTGCGGTGCTCGCGCAGCTCGGCAACCTGGTCGGACTCAACCGCGGCGCGCTGTACCTCAAGGCCAGCGGTCCCGGCGGCGAGCAGGCGGAGCAGCTGGTAATCGCGGCGGGCACGGGAGATTTTGCCGGCCTCGCGCAGCAGCCTGCCGCGCGTGGCCTGCCACCGCACGTCATGCAGTCGGTTCGCGAGGCGTTCGCGAGCAAGCAGCACCTGTTCGCACGCGACCACTACGTGCTGCATTTCACCGACAGCCACAACACCGAAAGCCTGCTCTACGTGGCCGAGGCCTGCGACCTGTCGCCGCTCGACTACAGCCTCGTCGAGGTCTTCTGCACCAATGTGTCGATCGCCTTCGAGAACCTGCACCTCAACCGCGAACTGCTCGACGCTCAGCACGAGATGATCTGGCTGCTGGCGGGCGCGGCCGAGTCGCGCTCGAGCGAGACCGCGGCGCACGTCAAGCGCGTCGGCCTGCTGGCGGAATTCCTCGGCCGCGAATCAGGCCTTGACGTCGGACGCTGCGAGGCGCTGCGCTTCGCCGCCCCGCTGCACGACGTCGGCAAGATCGCCATTCCCGACGCGATCCTCAACAAACCGGGACCGCATTCGATGCTCGAGACGGTCATGATGCGCACGCACGCGCAGGCGGGCCACGACATGCTCGCCGTCTCGAGCCGGGAAATGCTGAAGCTCGCGGCGGAAATCGCGATCAGCCACCACGAGAACTGGGACGGCAGCGGCTACCCGAATGGCCTCGCCGGCGAGGACATCCCGCTCAGCGGTCGCATCACCATGGTCGCCGACGTGTTCGACGCGCTCGGCAGTCGTCGTTGCTACAAGGAACCGTGGCCGGCCGAGGACATCCGCGCCTTCATCGTCGGGCAGCGCGGCATCAAGTTCGATCCGAAGCTGGTGGATATCCTGCTGGCGAACTGGCCGGAAGCGGAGCGTCTGCGCGAGCTGCTTCCCGACTGATCGCCGCGCCCTCCGCGGGCGACGCGGACAGCGGCGAAGACAGCGGCAGGCGCAGGGTGAAGATCACCCCTCTGCCCGGTGCGCTCGCGCATTCGATCTCGCCGCCCAGGATTTGCGACGTCAGGTTCCAGGCGATGTGCATGCCGAGTCCCGAACCCCCGGAGCCCCGCCTGGTGGTGAAGAACGGTTCGAACAGCCGCCGGCGCGTTTCCGCGTCCATGCCACGGCCATTGTCCGAATACTCGATCACGACCTGCTCACCCTGGCGGCGCGCGTGAATGCGGATCGTGCCCGACTGGCCCGGCTCGAACGCGTGCTGGACAGAATTCATCGTCAGATTCGAAATGACCTGGTACAGCGCTCCGGGATAGGTGTCCATCCAGAGGCCGGTGGTCGTGTCCTGCTCGACCACGTGACCGGTCTTCTTCAGCGCTGGCTTGAGCGACAGCATGATCTCTTCGATGTATGCGCCGAGGTCGATGCGTCGACGAGCCTCGCTCACCTGGTCTACCGCCACCTGCTTGAAGCTGCGCACCAACCGGTCGGCACGCCGCAGGTTGCGCAGGATCAGCTGGCTCGTTTCGAGCGCCACCTGGCGGTATTGCTCGAACGCCGCCGGGTCGTCGACGCCGGCCTGGAGTTTGCGGTTGAACCGTTGCGTCTCGTGCTCCAGGTGCGACGCTGCCGTGACGCCGATGCCGAGCGGCGTGTTGATTTCGTGCGCGACCCCGGCGACGAGCCCGCCGAGCGCCGCGAGTTTTTCCGACTGCACCAGCTGGCTCTCCGCCATGTGCAGTTCGTCGATGGTGATGTTCAGGCTTTCGTTCGCCTCGGTCAGGTCGGCGGTGCGGGCGCTGACGCGCTGGTCCAGCTCCTCGTTCAGCCGCTGCAGGGCAAGCTCGCTTTCCTTCAATGCCGTGATGTCTTCGGTCGTGCCGGTCAGCCGGATCGCGATGCCGTTGCCATCGCGACCGCTGACGCGGCCACGCGAACGCAGCCAGGACCAGCCCTCGTCGATGCGTTCGAGGCGGTAGACGCACTCGAACACCGGCGCCTCGCCCTTGATGTGCTGCCGCAGCGCCTGCATGAACAGCTGGCGGTCATCCGGATGGATCGCCGCGCTGAAACTCTCGAAGCTGAGCTCGAACGAGTCCTGCGAAGGCTTGATGTGCCCGATGGGATTAATGCGCTCGATGCCGCCGCCGACGCGCAGGTCGGCATCCCAGAGTTCGTCGCCGGTGCCGTTCAGCGCGCGCCGCAGGCGGTCCTCGCTGTGCGCGAGTTCGTTCGCCGCGCGCTCGCGCTCGCGCAGGCGCTGGCGGACCAGCCAGAGCGGCAGCAGCAGCAGTACCAGCAACGCGGCGATGATCAGCGAACGCACCAGCGTGGTCTGGTACCAGGGCGTCAACAGTTTGACCGGCAAGCGCAGCTCCGCTCCCCACGCGCCTTCCCGGTACCGCGCGCGCGCTCGGAACAGATAATCGCCGGGCGGCAGGTTCGAGTACATCGCGAGGCGCCTGCGCGTGCTGGTCTCCACCCAGTCCTGATCGTGCCCGTCGAGCCGGTACGCGTAGTGCAGCTCGAGCGGCGCGGCGTAGCGCAACGCCGAGATCTCGAACACAAGGTCGTTGACCCCGGGCCGCAGGCGCAGCTCCGTGCCGCCATCAGCCGTGCGCGTGACCGCGAGACGGTCACCGACGCCGTCGGCGCTATCGCGCTGCCCGGCGATCGACCGGGTGATCACCACCGCAGGCGCCATGTCGATCTTGCGCGCACTCGCGGGCTCAAGGACGGTGACGCCGCGCAACCCGCCGAACAGGAGGCGGCCGTCCGGCAGCCGGTCGTACGCGCCAATGAAGTAGCCCGATTGCTGCGCGCCCTCGGAGGTGCCGAAATTGACCACCTTCCGCGACTCGGGATCGAAACGGCTGAGGCCGCCGATGGTGCTGACCCACAACAATCCCGAGCCGTCCTCGAGGATGCCCCCGATCGCGTCGCCGACCAGGCCGTCGCGCGCGGCGAACGACTCGAAACGCTCGACCACGCGCCCGGGCCCCAGCACCACCCGGTTGATGCCGCCGCCCTGCGTTCCGAGCCAGAGCCTGCCTTTCGAATCCTCGGTCACCACGGACACGCCGCTGTGGCTCAGCGTCCCGGCCTTGCGGGAGTCCGCGAGCCAGTGTTCCAGCATCGCGGTTTCGGGCTTGTAGCGGACCAGTCCACCGGGACGCAATCCGATCCAGACGTGGCCGGCGCTGTCCTCGAACAACGCATTGACCGAAGGGCCGCCGAGTTCTTCCGCGCCGAATCGCCGGAACCCCGGACACCGCGCGCAGCGCATCGCCACGCCGCTTTCGAGCGTACCTACCCAGAGGTCGCCCGTGCGCGTCAGCAGTACGCGCTGGATGCTGTCGCCCGGCAGGCTGGCCGGGTCTTGCGGATCGTGGCGCAGCACGCCGAACACCTCGCTGCCGGGATCGAGGTAGGCAAGCCCGCCACCCTGGGTCGGAACCCAGAGACGACCGTTTCGATCCCGCGCGATCTGCGAGACCACGCTGTTGGGCAATCCGCCCGGGACATCGGGTTGTGGCGCGTAGCGACGCAGCACTCCCTTCTGCATGTCGAAATGCACGAGCCCCCCGCTTTCGAGCACTCCCAGCCACACGCTGCCGTCGGTGTCGACGAACAGGCCGGGCACCGCAGTGCCCGGCAGGGTGATGCCATCGGTCGACTCGCTGCGCAATTCCGCGATGCCCTCGGTGCGCGGATCGAAGAGGCTCGCGCCGTTGAGCCAGGTGCCGACCCAGAGGATGCCTTCGCGATCGTGCATCAGGGTCTGCACGCGCCCCGACGACAACCCGCCCTGCTGCGTACCGAAACGCCACGTGCGCGGTTCGCCGCCGCGCCGGTCGAGGCGCGAAAGTCCGTCGTTGGTGCCGACCCACAGGCGTCCCTGCGGATCGAACAGCAAGGCGCGCGCGGTGCTGTCGGCCAGGCCATCGGCCATCGTGCTGCGCGCGACTTCCTCGCCGAGCGGATTGAAATGGATCACGCCCAGGCTGCTGGTCCCGACCGCGATCTCACCGCTGGTCGCCTGCGCCATCGACAGCGCGTTGATTGCGCGGCCGTCCTGCGGCCGCCACTCGGTCGAACGGCCTGCCACGACGTCGACGCTCCAGAGGCCGCGGCTCCCCGCCACCAGCAGCGATCCGTCGCGCAACGGCAGGATCATGCGCGTGGCGCCGATGTCGATGGAACCGACGCCCGCGGGCTGGTCGAAGCGATCGCCGTTCCGGTCCAGTCGCTGCAGTTGGCTGTCGCCGCTGCCGATCCAGATATCGCCGTTGGCGTCGCGCGCGAGCGCGGTGACCGCATCCGACGCGAGGCCGCCGGGCTGCGCACGGTAATTGCGGAAGCGGGCAGTTCGCGGCGAGTAGCGCGCGAGCCCCCCGGCCAGCGTGCCGACCCACACGCCGTCACCCCCATCGTCGGCCAGTGCGGTGACGCTGCTGTCGTGCAGCGCGTCCGGATCACGCGCGTCACCCATGAACTTGCGGAATTCGTAGCCGTCGAAACGGTTCAGTCCGTTCTGCGTTCCGATCCAGATGAAGCCGGTCCGGTCCTGCAGGATCACCCGCGCGGTGGGATGGGAGAGACCGTCCTCGACGCCGTAGTGGCGGAAGCGCACACGCTCGAGTGGCTCCGCGGCCACGCGTGGCGCGACGAGACAGGCCAGTGCCAGCGCCGTCGCGATCCCCCATCGGGCAGCGATTCCTCCCATCACGCGAGCCTAGCGCGCGGGAACTTGCCGTTGCCAGCAATCGCGGTACGGAGCACGCGAATTGGCCACGTAGAAACCGGGAAGTGGCAACCGGCACTGCCTCGGCGATAATGGACGGCTAGCGCGACCTGCCGGTCGCACACGGGGCAAGACTTATGAGCGACATAGTGATCGTCGGGGCCAAGCGCACCGCCATCGGTTCGATGCTGGGACAGTTCACCGGCGTGCCGGCCACCACGCTCGGCGCCACCGCCATTCGCGCGGCGCTCGAACAGGCGGGCCTCGACGCCGCGCAGGTCGAGGAAGTCTTCATGGGTTGCGTATTGCCGGCCGGACTCGGCCAGGCGCCGGCGCGGCAAGCCGCAATCGGTGCGGGCATCCCGACTTCCGCCACCTGCGTCACCGTGAGCAAGGTCTGCGGCTCCGGCATGCAGGCCATCATGTTCGCGCACGATTCGCTGCGCGTGGGCAATGCCCGGTTCGTCGTCGCCGGCGGCATGGAAAGCATGACCAATGCGCCGCACCTGATCCCCGGCTCGCGTACCGGCATCCGCTTCGGCGACGGCCAGTTGCTCGATCACATGGCCTGGGATGGCCTGACCAACCCGTACGACGGCAAGGCCATGGGCATCTTCGGTGAGCAGTGCGTGTCGAAGTATTCGATGACACGCGAAGAACAGGACGCGTTCGCCACCGCCAGCGTCGAGCGCGCGCTCGCCGCCCAGAAGGAGGGATCGGTGAAGCACGAGATCGCACCCGTCACCGTCAAGGGCCGCAAAGGCGACACCGTGATCGACACGGACGAGGAGCCGGCGCGCTGCGATCTCGGCAAGGTCGCGTCGCTGCGTCCCGCCTTCAAGAGCGATGGCACCATCACTGCCGCCACTTCGTCGAAGATTTCCGACGGCGCGGCGGCACTCGTGATCACCACGGCGGACGCCGCCGCCGCCGCCGGTCTCAAGCCGCTCGCGCGCATCGTGGGCCACCTCGCGCATGCGCAGGAGCCCGAGTGGTTCACGACCGCGCCGGTCAGTGCGGTCAGTCGACTGCTCGAGAAGCTTTCGTGGAGCGTCGGCGACGTCGACCTCTTCGAAATCAACGAAGCCTTCGCCTGCGTCGCCATGGCGCCCATGCGGGAGCTCGGGGTGCCCCACGAGAAGCTGAACGTATACGGGGGCGCGACCGCGCTCGGGCATCCGATCGGCGCATCGGGGGCCAGAATTGTCGTAACCTTACTGAACGCCCTGCGCAACCGGGGCGGGAAAAGGGGAATTGCGTCCCTCTGCATCGGCGGTGGGGAAGCCACTGCGCTTGCGCTTGAACTTGTGTAAGCTTGAGAATGAACTGGTAAATCCAGTCAACGCCGGGTTCATGTGATCCCCGGTTTTTTTTCCACATCAGGAGATTGCACTTATGAACCTTCAGAAATTGGCCCTTGCGGCCGCGATGGCGCTCGCCTTGGCTGCTTGCCAGGACAACGCCGAACAGGCGCAGGAAGCTGCGACCGACGCCGCTGCCGAAGCGACCGAAGCCGGCGCCGACGCTGCTGAGGCCTCGAGCGAAGCCGCGATGTCCGGTACGGCCGACGACGCCGCCGAGGCAATGGCCGCGCAGGCTGCCGCCCAGCAAGCTGCTGACGCTGCTGCCATGGCCGCCGACCAGGCCGCCGCCGCCGCGACCGCTCCGACCGAAGCTGCTGCCGACGCGCATGCCGACGCCGCAGAAGACTCCGAAGACCGCGCCGAAGCCGCTGGCAACGACGCCGAAAAGGCTGACTGATCAGCTCACGCTGATTCGGTTCTGCGTAATGCCAAACGGGCGCACTTCGGTGCGCCCGTTTTTTTTTCGTTAATTGCTGATATTTTCCCGGCCCGAATGGGGCCGGAATAATGGCGAAATCCTGACACGCCATTTGCCGGAACCCTTCGCGTGGGTGCCAGGCGTTCCAGTGAATCAGGAAGGCCAATGACCACCTTCCCGCCGGCCTGAACGGCCGACGCCACTGCACTTCCATTCACTGGGTCAATGCGTAAGCTACGACCTCTGGCAAATGGGGAGCGCGGCGATCGTCGTCCGCAACCAGAACCGGGTTTCTTTTATCCAGGAGCACAACCAATGAATTTCAAACAGATCGCTTTGATCCTCGCGATGTCCGCTGCCCTCGCCGCCTGCGACACCGCGTCGACCGACGCCGCGCAGGCTGACGCTGCCGAAGCCGATGCCGCCAGTGCGGAAGCCGAAGCGTCGGTCGATGGCATGCAGGCCGACGCCGCGCAGGACACCGCAGGCG
>JBBRIE010000154.1:0-7157 GCA_038221545.1 Lysobacterales bacterium | reverse complement strand
GCCGCGCCCACCATTTCGCGGGAGAACCGGCGCACGGGCCTCGATATCCAGATGAACGTCGCCGAGGGTTCGACCCAGGACGACGCGAAGAAGCAACTGGAGCAGGCCGTGAGTGGCGTGGCCCTGCCGACCGGCTACGCCTTCGACCTCGGCGGCGGTTTCGACGAGGACGACGAGGCCGGCAAGCAGATGGGCTTCAACATGCTGATCGCGCTGGCGCTCATCTACATCGTGATGGCCGCGATCTTCGAATCGCTGCTGCTGCCGATCACCATCCTCACCTCGGTCGTATTCTCCATCTTCGGCGTTTTCTGGCTGTTCTGGCTCACGGGTACCACGTTCTCGATCATGGCCGCCATCGGCATCCTCATCCTGATGGGCGTGGTGGTGAACAACGGCATCGTCATGATTGAACATATCAACCAGCTCAGGCACGCCGGCATGAGCCGCACCGATGCGCTCGCGATCGGCAGCCGCGATCGCTTGCGACCCGTGCTGATGACGATGGGCACGGCGATCCTCGGCATGGTGCCGATCGCGCTGTCGGAGACCCAGATGGGAGGGCAGGGTCCGCCGTATTACCCGATGGCGCGTGCCATCGCGGGGGGACTCGCGTTCTCGACCGTCATTACTTTGCTGGCGCTGCCGACGTTCTACGCAATCCTGGACGACCGCAGCATGGCGATGCGGCGCTTCATGCGCCGTATCCGCGGCAAGCCGCAGACGGAGATCGCGCCAGCCCCCGCCGAAGCCTAGCGGTGCTGCTTCAGACGGAAACGTCCGGCCGGGCCATCGGGGAGGAGTGAACCCCGGGCCATGATTTTTCCCGCGCAGGCGGCGTCCGGATACGCGCGCGAGCAAGCCCGTCCATCTTCGCCAATCGAGGATTACCGACCAGTGCACGCAATACGGCACGCACTCCTTGTAGCCCTGTGGATCGCCGTACCTACTGCGCTGCTGGCTGCTCCCACGAAGCTGCAGAAGGACGTTGCAAACGCTCTCGTGGAAGAGGGTTTGACCGGCGCGGTCTGGTCCACCATCGACTCCGACGGGACGATCGTCACCGGTGCGGCAGGTCTCAAGGACTCGCGAAGCGGCCGCGCGCTCGCCGCTGACGATCGTGTCCACATCGGGTCGGTTACCAAGACGCTGCTCGCCACCGGAGTGCTGCGACTCGTTACCGAAGACCGTTTTGCGCTCGACACACCGGTGGCGGATGTCCTTCCCGACGTTGCGTTCGACAATCCCTGGGAGGACACCGATCCCATTCGCATCAGGCACCTGCTCGATCACAATGCCGGACTCGACGATCTGCGCCTATGGCAGTTTTTCAGCGCCAGGGCCAGCCCCGACACGCCCTTGGCGAAAACCTTTGATCCAGATGCGACGCTGCTGCGTGTGCGCAGCCGCCCCGGCACGCGATTCTCGTATTCCAACATGAGCTACACACTGCTGGGCAGGGTGATCGAATCGGTCACCGGCCAGCGCTACGAACGCTATCTGGATGCGCACCTGCTGCAGCCCCTGGCGATGCACGACAGCACTTTTGCATTCGTGTCGCAGCAGGGTCCAGCGGCGGACCCTCGGTTGGCCATGGGTCATTTCGACGACGGCACCGCGCACGCGGCGATACCCACCTTTCTTCGGCCCGCCGGGCAGTTCACGACCACCGCGCGGGACATGGCGCGTTTCGCGGGCTTCCTGATGAGCGACGGCCGCATCAAGGGCCAGACTTTCATTGCGCCCGAACTTCTGGATGCGATGGGGCAGCCGGTTGGAACAGAAGCCGCCGGCGCCGGCTTGCAGGCAGGCTATGGACTGGGACTCCTGACGCGTGATCGCCACAACGCGGTCGGTCGGTGCCACGATGGCAGTGTGCTGGGTTATCACGCGATGCTGTGCCTGTTTCCGGAGCAGCAGCGTGCCTTTTTCGTGTCGATCAACACGGACAGTGAGACCGCCGATTACGGACGCATCGACGCGCTGCTGATCAAGGCGCTGGAAATTCCGGCGCCCACACGGATGGCGCTACCGCAGTCGACGGAAGTCGCGACGGACTGGGAAGGATTCTACGTTCCAGCGCCGAACCGTTTCGCCAGTTTCGCCTGGCTCGACACCGTGTTCGGCTTTGTCCACGTGCGACGGCACGGCGAGGCGCTGCAACTGCGCTCCCTGCAGTCCGATGCAAGGCTGCTGGTGCCTGCAGGCGGCTTGCTGTTCAGGGCTGCGGATCGGACGCTCGCCTCGCACGCATTGCTCACGTCGGCAGACGGAAGGCGCATCCTCAGCACCGGGACTCGGAGTTTCGAACGAACCTCGACCGGCAAGCTCGTGCTGCTATGGGCGAGTTTGGTGGTAGGCGCATTGGGGTTGCTATACCTGCTGCTCTCGGCACTCTTCCGCCTGCCGTCCCGGCGCATGACCGCGTCCCACCCGGCATTCATCCCTTCGCTGGCGGTTCTCGCGCTGGTGTTGCCTGTGCCGTTGTTCTACGGGCAGTCTTTCCTTCAACTGGGAGACTTGACGCCAGCGAGCGCAATGCTTGCCGCGGTGACCGCCGCTTTGCCCTTGGCGATGCTGGCGGGCCTGATGATTCAGGTTCGACGGGGTCGTGGCGGTGGCACAACCCCGGACTCGCTCGCGATGCTCGCGGTGCTGCAGTTCGCGATCGTGCTCGGCGCATGGGGGTTGGTGCCATTGCGCCTGTGGGCCTGACTCGGTCCTGTCCGGTCCTGTCGCATCAGGAGGGTGCTGGAGGGCTCCGCAGCAGACCCAGGACCATCCAGACAACCGCGATGACGCCGATCGCGAGCACCGCCCAGAGGGCCCAGAGCTTGAGCGGCCTGGGCGGTGGCGGAGGATGCAGCGCGCGGTCGCCGCGGAGTGCTATGGGGCTCGTGAGTCGTGCGGTTGCGAGTTCCCATTCGCGGCCAAGTCCGGCATCAAGGGCGCCGAGCAGCGCTGCCATCGGATAGTCCTGTCGGCGTGTGGTGGCGCTGCCGGCGGCAAGCGACCACGGCGCGGGCCCGCGTTCGAGCACCGCGAACTGGTCGGGGCGATAACCCACCCGCAGCGACGGTGGCCGATCCAGTGGAGGCGATGCCACGACGCGCCACTGCCGGTCGCGCGTGTACCCGATGGCAAGATCATCGTGGTCAAGCACACGGGTGCCCGCTTCGATGCGGAAGGCGGTGAACTCGCTGTGCGTGGTCCAGGGTGCATCGTCGTCGTCGCGGCTTTGCACCGTGAGCATCGAAACGGAGTTGGGACTCGCGAGCCGGAGCGCGATGCGCTCGACCGGCAGCGGGCCAATCGCCTGGTAAAGGTATGCGGCGGGATCCCGAGTCGAGCGTAGATACCGCGCCTTCGACCATTCGCGATCGGCCGTGGAAACCGTGCCGTTGCCGGGTACCCACAGTCGTGCTCCCACAGCGCCCAGGACGAACGGCGCGCCCGCATCGAGCCGAACCAGCTTGAGGTAGCGCGCGGAATTGGACGGAAGTGCGATCGTGCGGCGGGTCAGTCGAAATTCGCCCTGCCGCAAATCGATCAGGGATGCGTGAGCGACGAGCCCGTACCACTGCTCGAAGTCATCGCTGCCAAGCACTTCAAAATGCGCCGACACGTTCCCTTTGGGCGCAGCCTCCCAGGCCAGATCGAGCTCCTCGACCGTGCCGACCGCCGAGCTCGCGTCGATCAGGAAGTCGGTTGCAGCGTCGTCGTCACGACTGGCTACGTCGACCTCCGTTCCGATTCGACGCAGATGGCCTTGCGCGTCGCGTTCGATGCTGATGCCGACTTCGCCAGCCGCGTCGTTGCGCTCGCGCGGCAGCGCGAACCATGGCAGTGGGGCCCGGAATTCGCCCGTCGGCGTGGCGGTCGTGCCGCTTGCCGGCGGCACCGGCCCGAATGGAACGGGCATACCCTGCGCGTCGAACGCTTCCAGGTCGCGCAGCTCGCGATCCCCGATGCGCGCGTAAACGCCCTCGGTCAACGTGAGCCGGTGCGCGGCGCGACCTGCGTCGAGTTCCAGTGTCCACGCATAACCGTACTCCTCGCGCTGTCCTGCGCTTGCGACGCAACTCAGGGCAAGCAACGCGATCGCGGGGGACAGTTTCATGGGCCGGGATCCTCGAGCGCGCGGCGCGGTGGCGACGGCGCGAAATAGCCGACCACGGTCAGCAACAGCCCCACCGCGATGAACGACACGATGCCGGCAATGTTGCCCATGTGTGCGCGGTCGACCAGCGCCAGTTTGGCGAGCACGATGCCCATGAGCAATGCGCCGGCGAGCCAGAGCGGTCGCGACACGCGTTTCGATCCGGCGATCCACGCAGCCATGCCGACGACGCTCCAGACCACGGTGAGGCTGGTCTGCGCCACCATCGAATCGAGCAGCGCGTAGTCCCAGGCGAGTCCCGTCGCATGATGCACTGCGCGCAGCGTCGCGAATGTCAACGTGACAAATGTCGCGAGAAGCAGCGCGTTGCGCAGGATCCGTTCGTTGCCATGCGGCCATGCGAAAGTGCCGTCACGCACTGCGAACCACAACACGAGCAGGATCGCGAACTGCATGAGTTCGAGCGGGTTTGCGAGCGGAACGAAGGGCAGCGGCGCGGTGTTTCCCGGCTGGCCGAGACCCGCGAGCCACCAGAGCAGCAACACGCCCGCCGCGGGTACGAACCAGCGCATGCGGTAGACGGGGAACAGATCGGCCAGCGGCCAGGCGACGACACGCGGGGCACGCCAGCTGGCCACGAGCACGAAGAACAAGGGCAGGATCGTCAACACGTGTGTCCATCCGTCCGCGAGCTGAAACGGCTCGCGCGACAGCTGGCTGAGCTCAAGGCCGACCAGCAACGGCAGGGTGAACAGCAGCGCCACATGCGCGATCGACAGCGCCCGTTGCAGAGGATCGCGGAGGCGATGCAGTGCGAACCCTGCCACGAGCCCGAAGCCCAGCCAGGCGATCCAGCCGCCACCGTCGAACGGACCGTCAGCGGCCATGCCTGTGATCGACGCGAGAGGCACACCCAGCACGATCCCGACGGCCACGATCCAGCCGAGTCGCGCCCATGGCATCGCATTGCGCAGGAGGGTCGCGAACAGGATCGTGAATGCGGTGAATCCGACTATCCCGCTTCCGGTTTGATGGCTGGCGACGTGCAGGTCGACCTCGCGCAGACCCGCCAACGCCCACCATGCAAAGGCCCAGAGGAAAAAGGCCCAGACCATCCCGCGATGCGGACGCATGCGCTCATATCGCCATGAGATGAAAAAGCCCGCGAACGCGATCATCAACGCTCCGAGGCAACGGCCGTTCAGCACCGGCAGTTCCCCTGGCGCGAGCGCATATCCATGCTCGAGGAGGCCCCAGGAGAAGGCTGCGCCGGCCAGCAGCTGCAATGCGAGGCCCGAAAGTCGCGGCAGTCGCCGGTCCTCGCGCAGCCCGAGCCACACCAGAGCCGCGCCCTCCAGTGCCCATGTGCTCGCGGTCCACTGCGCCGACAACGCCAATGGGACGGCGAGCGTCGCGAACGCGATCGCAAGTCCCGCGAAGGCCTCGCCTTGCACGCGGAAACCTTCGCGCCTGCGCAGCCACGCGAACAGGACCAGGTACAGCAATGCGACAGCGAGCGCGCTGAACGCCATCGCGAAATCGTTGCCCTCAAGCAGCGCCGCCTGCAGCGGGAACGCCAGCAGCGGCGTGCCAAAGGTCAGGGTTCCGTCCACGTACGGGCGGCGAACTTCAGGCTGTCGCAGGATGTACAGCACGCCGATGCCGACGTAGAACAGGAAGAACAACATCAGGAACGGCTCGACGGTGCTGAAATGCGCGGGCGTGTAGTACTGATATCCCCAGAGCGAACCGACCACGAAAGTGAAGCCGAATCCGACCAGGTTCAACACGCGCCATGGACGCAACCACGCGACAGCAAATACCGCGGCATTGAGCACCGCGTACCAGGAGAACAGCGCAACGTGGTCGCCAGAGCCGGAGGAAATCAGCACGGGCGCGAGGAAACCGCCGGTAAAGCCCAGCACCGCCAGTGCCAGCGCATGCTGCAGCACCGCGAGCACCGCGCTGGCGGCAACCAGGAACACGACGAGTCCGAGCGCCACGCCGGGCAGCAACAGGTGATGGATGCGGAATGCCGCGAACACGGTCAGCAGGAGGACGCCGAGGGCACCGCCCTGCAGCGCGAGGCCGAACGCGCGTCGCGTCTCGCGCTGGCGCCAGCCGAGGATGAGCCCGGCCACCGCGACCGCTGCCACCAGTGCGAACCAGGCATCCACCGGCAACCTGAGCATGCCCTGGTCGACCGCATACTTGAGCAGCGCGGCCACGCCGAAGAACAACACGAGCATGCCGATTTTCACTGGCACGTTGCCGTCGGTGAACCAGAACCTGATCGTGCGGGTCGCGCGCTCGAATACGGAGGCCGCGCGCCAATCCGCCTGCGATTCCTCGTCGTGCATGCCCGCAGCGCGCCGCGCATCGGCGGCGTCCCGTTCCATTTCGGGGGGTTCGGCTTTGCGTGGGTCGGCAGGCACGGGTGGCGTGGACCAGCCCGGCGCGGGCACCGGTTGCGACGCCGGCGAAACGGCAGGGACGACGGGTGCGCTGGAGAGTGGCAGGGGCAGGTCGGACGTCGGCGGGGCCGATCGCACGCGCTCTGGCGAAGGTGCAGGGTGCGCGGGACTGGACGCCTTCTCGAGTTCGGCGATGCGCGACTTCAGGCGCGACAGGGAACCGAACAACCAGCCGACGAACGCGCCGACGGCCAAGCCCATCAGGTCGTCCGATGCATCGGCCAGGCCCGCACCGAGGAACGCACCGATCAACGCGAACAGCCACGACATGCGTTTCGTCCCCCCGACGAGCCGGCCGCAGGGCCGTGCACGGAAGTCTAGTGGAGAGCCGTCTGGCCGAAAGTCGAATGCCGAACGCGCAGCGCAAGCGCCCGGATGAACCGCAGGTGAGCGACGGCATTGCGTATCAGTCCGTCCCAAATGTCAGGTGTATCCTCCGGAAAGCCACGCTCAGCTCCTTCCTTTCGAATGGAATCCAATATGAAGCAGTCGATCCCGGGCGTTTGCATCCTTTGGGCGCTTGCTGCGCTCGTGTTCCTGCCTGCGCCTGCGTCCGCGCAAGT
>JBBRIE010000153.1:0-7181 GCA_038221545.1 Lysobacterales bacterium | reverse complement strand
CGGCGCGGCGGCCAAGTTCGGCCTGCCACTATCGGCGCTGGACGGGTTCGTGGCGGATGCGCGTGGCCTGGGCATCCGCATCGAGGGACTGCACGCACACCTCGGCAGCGGCGTGGACCTGCCGAAACATTGGCGATCGGTCTACGCGGAGCTGGCCGGGCTCGCCGACGGCATCGGCACCGTCGCCACGCTCGACATCGGCGGCGGGCTGCCGGTGCCGTACACGCCGGATTCCGAACCATTCGACCTCGCGGCGTGGGCCGCCGGACTCGAGGAGATCAAGGCGGCGTGGCCCCGCTATTTGCTGGCGGTGGAGCCGGGCCGCTACCTCGTGGCCGAGGCCGGCGTACTCCTTGCGCACGTCACCCAGTCGGTCGAGAAGGACGGCGTGCTGCGCGCCGGCTGCGATGCAGGCATGCATACCCTGTTGCGTCCGGCGCTGTACGACGCGTGGCACGACATCGTCAACCTCAGCCGCGTCGACGATGACGCCCTCGCGCCATGCGAGGTCGTGGGCCCCATCTGCGAAAGCGGCGACGTGCTCGGGCGGCAGCGCCTGCTGTCGAAGGCAACCGCTCCCGGCGACGTGCTGCTGATCGCGGACGCCGGTGCCTACGGCGCCGTGATGGCGTCGCGGTACAACCTGCGTGGCCTGCCGGCGGAGGAGGCGATCGATGACTGATTTCGCGTTCCGTCGCGAGGCGATCGAGTCGTTCCGTTTCCGGCGCTGTACGTTCGATGCCGCCCGTGGCGTGGCGGACCTCGTGTACGGCTTCGACGCCGGCCCCGACCTCGTCGAGCGGCTCGTTTTCCCGGGCGCGCCTTTCACGCTGGACGACAGTCGTCGCGAGGCGGTCGATGAGGCGCTGCGGCTGCTGCACCTCATCGCGGGCGTCAGCTACTACAAGGCCGCCGTGCCGGCGCGGATCTGTATCGACGACTACGCCATCGATGCCGATACCGCGGCCTTGTTGAACATGGTGTACGAGAACGGGTTGGGCGAGTTCGCCTATCGCAACCAGCTGGACCTGCGCGGCCGTGTGGCGTTTCCGTCCGCGCCTCGAGCGCGACCGATCGGCGCGAGTTCCCACCGCGCAGCCGAGCCATCCGACGGGCGCCGGCGCCCGCGCGCGCTGGTGGCCATCGGGGGTGGCAAGGACTCCCTGGTCACGATCGAGGCGCTGCGATCCGCGCGCATCGACCAGACGGTCGCGTGGATCGGCGGCTCGCAACTCATCGCCGCATGCGCCGCGCGCACCGGGTTGCCGGCACTCAACATCGGTCGCTCGCTCGCGCCGGAGCTGTTCGAGTACAACCGGCAGGGCGCGTACAACGGGCATATCCCCGTGACCGCCATCAACTCAGCGATCCTGGTGCTCGCCGCGCTGCTGGTCGACGCCGACCAGGTGGTTTTTTCAAACGAACGCTCCGCGAGCTACGGCAGCCTGATTCCGGGCACGGGTGAGGTCAATCACCAGTGGTCCAAGGGCTGGACGTTCGAGCAGGCGTTCGGTCGGCATGTGGAACGCGACGTCGGCGGGGTTCGGTACTACTCCCTGCTGCGTCCGTTTTCGGAGCTAGCCGTTGCCCGTCTGTTCGCGCGCGAGGATCGTTACGACGCGTATTTCTCCAGCTGCAACCGCAATTTCCACCTGCTCGGCGAACGACCATCGCAGCGCTGGTGTGGCGTCTGCCCCAAATGCCATTTCGTGTTCCTGGCGTTGGCACCGTTCATGCCGAAACCGCGGCTGGTCGCGATTTTCGGGCGCAACCTGCTGGACGATGCGACCCTCGGGCCGGCGTTCGACGCGTTGCTCGAGTTCGGCGAACACAAGCCGTTCGAGTGCGTCGGCGAGGGTCGCGAGTCGCGTGCGGCGATGGCGGCGATCGCCGGGCGGGCGGAATGGCGCGAAGACGCGCTGGCGGAACGATTCCTGCGCGATATCGCCCCGATGCTCGGGGGCGAGGATCTCGAGCTTGCCCCGCAACTGGTCGCCGGTTCGGAACACCGCATCCCGCCGGATGTCTGGAACCGCGTGCGTGCGCATCTCGGCGCTTGACGGTCGGCGCGTCGCGATCTGGGGCTGGGGCGCGGAAGCTCGCGCCGCCCACCGCGCCCTGCGCCGACGCCTGCCAGGGTTGCCGCTGACGCTGTTGTGCTCCACATCGGAAGCCGACGATGCGAGGTCGATCGACGACTCGCTGCTGACGGTCGAGACCAAGGTCGACGCAGCCCGGCTTTCGGGATTCGATGTCGTGGTCAAGTCGCCCGGAATCAGTCCATATCGGGACGATGTCGATGCCGCGAAGGCCGCGGGAACGCGCTTCATCGGCGGCACCGCACTCTGGTTCGCCGAAAATCCGGACGCACGCACGATCTGCGTCACGGGCACCAAGGGCAAGAGCACCTGCACCGCCCTGATCGCTCACCTGCTGCGCGCGGGCGGGCATCGCGTGGCGCTCGCCGGCAATATCGGGATGCCGCTGCTGGACCTGCTCGACATCGCCGACCCACCGGACTTCTGGGCCATCGAGCTGTCGAGCTTTCAGACCGGCGACATCGCAGAGAGTGGGGTGCGTCCCGAGATTGCGGTGGTGCTGAACCTCTTTCCGGAGCATCTCGACTGGCACGGCGACGAGGTCCGTTACGTGGCCGACAAGTTGTCGCTGGTGCAGAAGGCGAGGCCGGGCACGGCGGTGCTCAACGCAAACGATCCGGTGCTCGCGTTACTCGAGCCGGAGGGCAGTGAGCTGCGGCGCTTCGGCAGCGCGCCCGGTTGGCACGTACGCGACGACCGGGTTTTGCGCGACGACGTCGAGGTCCTGGCTCTCGAGCGATTGCCGGCCAAGGGACAGCACAACGGCGCCAATCTCTGCGCCGCACTGACCGCGATCGAGGCACTCGGTCTCGATGCATCCGCGCTCGCCGTGCACGCTGCGTCCTTCAGGCCGCTACCGCACCGGCTGCAGTGGTTGGGAGCGCGCGAAGGGATCGGCTTCGTCAACGACTCGATCAGCACTACGCCGCATGCGAGCGTCGCGGCGCTCGGGGTGTACGCCGGGCAACGCGTCGCGATCATCCTGGGCGGGCATGACCGCGGAGTGGATTGGGGCAGCTTCGCATCGCACGTCGTATCGGCGCCGCCGGTGGCAGTCGTCACGCAGGGGGCGAACGGACCCCGGATCCACGCGTTGCTGCGCGACGCGCTCGCGAAGGTGCCGCACTGCCGGCTCACCGCTGCAGATGGACTCGAGCAGGCCATCGCGCTGGCCGTCGATTCACTCGGTGCCGAAGGTGGCGTCGTGCTGCTGTCGCCGGGAGCGCCCAGCTTCGACGCCTACCGGAACTACGCGGAGCGGGGCGACGTTTTCGCCCGGCTCGCGGGCTTCGACGACGTCGTATCGCGGCGCATCCAGGGACTCGGGATCGCCTGATACCTGCTTCCGCGGATGACACGAGGGTGGATCTGCGCGCGGATTGGCATTGGCACTGCGCCGGCTGGGAACGCACTCCGTTTCAACGATCGCGGTCCATTGAATAGGCGCAGAGCGTGCGCAGCGCAGCACTGTAGTCGTTTTCGGGCAATCCGGAGACTGCGTCCAGCGCGCCGCGCGCATACGCCGCCGCGCGGGCGCGGCTGTACTCGACGCTGCCGGTTGCCGCGATCGCCTCCAGCACTTCCGGCATGGCGCCCGCATCGCCGGAGCGCACGATCGCACGCAGCCTCTCCACGACCGTTGGCGTGGAGTGCGCCAGTGCGTGGATCAGCGGCAGCGTCGCCTTGCCTTCGGTGAGGTCGTCGCCGATGCGCTTGCCGAGTGTCGCCTCGTCCGCCGTGTAGTCCAGTACGTCGTCCGCGATCTGGAAGGCGAATCCGAGGTTGAGTCCGAATGACCGCAACCTGGCCTGGGTGTCGTCGTCCGCGCCCGCGAGCAAGGCGCCGAGTTCCGCCGCAGCCGCAAACAGGACCGCGGTCTTGCGCTCGATCACCCGCGTGTAGGCGGACTCGTCCGTGTCGGGGTTGTGCAGGTGAAGCAACTGCAGCACCTCACCTTCGGCGATCGCGTTGGTGGTGTCTGCGAGCAGCCGCATCACCGGCATGCGAGCGAGCTCGACCATCAGCTGGAAGCTGCGCGAATAGAGGAAGTCGCCGACCAGGATGCTCGCGGAGTTGCCCCACAGCGCATTGGCCGTGGAACGCCCGCGCCGCAGCGACGATTCGTCGACCACGTCGTCGTGCAGCAGCGTCGCGGTGTGGATGAACTCGATCACCGCGGCCAGTTGCACGGCATCCGGGCCCCTGTGGCCAAGGGCTCGTGCGGCCAGCAGCAGCAGCATCGGCCGCAGCCGCTTGCCGCCCGCGCCGACGATATGCGCCGCCACCTGGTTGATCAGCACGACATCCGATGCGAGCCGCTTGCGGATCAGCGCGTCGACATTGCGCATGTCTTCCGCGGCCAGCGCCTGCACGGCTACGAGATCGATCGGCTTGGCGAGGGTCAAGGAGGTCCGGGAGCGCAGGCGGGCGCGCGATTATAGGTGGAGGCGAGTGAGCCCGCGTGCATGGAATCGCCGCGCCGTACCCTGTCTCTGAGAATTGTCCTACCCGGAGGGGTGGCATAATGCCGATTCTTTTCCGGCCCGCCAGGATCAGCCTGCGCAGGACCGAAACCAACGGGAAATCGTCATGTCACGAGGCGTCAACAAGGTGATTCTGGTCGGCAATCTGGGCGCGGATCCGGAGACCCGCTATACGCAGAGCGGCAGTGCGATCTGCACGCTCAAGGTCGCCACGTCCGAGCAATGGAAGGACAAGGTGACCAACGAAAAGCAGGAGCGGACCGAGTGGCATCGGGTGAAACTCTTCGGCAAGCTCGGTGAAATTGCCGGCGAGTACCTGAAGAAGGGGCAGCAGGTGTATATCGAAGGTTCGATCCGGACCGACAAGTACACCGACAAGGAAGGCGTCGAGCGTTACGCGACCGACATCATCGCCAGCGAGATGCAGATGCTCGGCAGTCGGGGCGCCGGTGGCGAGCGCGATGCCGGCGGCGGGAGCGGGATGGAGCGTTCGGGCGGCGGCAGCTATGCGCGCGGTGCGACTCGGGCAGGCGCGGGAGCAGCGGCTGGCGCACGGGCCGCGGAGCCACGCACGACACCGGCCGACGACCGGTTCGAGGACGACGACATCCCATTCTAGGACGGTGGTTGCGGCGGGTCGGTGTTGGCGCGCGGAGGGCGCCGGCCTTGCGCAGGCGCTGCGGGCTCGCTGACGCGGGAATCGCTCAGCGACCGGGTGGTCCGATCCAGGCACGCACGCGACGTCTCGCGCGATCCCATGCGCCGCCTGCCCGTTTACCCATCGCCCACCGGAGCCGCTCGAAACGGTCACGCAGGGACGGCTGCCAGAAACCGTATCCGAAGAAGGCCATTGCCTCGCCGCTGCCCTCGAACACGCGATTGATGGTTGTGATGTCCGCCGTCGACAACGCCGACAGCTTCCGCCGGTTGAAGTCGGTCAGCGTGCGGTCGACCTTGCCTGCGATCGAGTGAGCGGAGAACTTGCGCGAATGGTCGAGGGTCCCCATGCCGGGAACGAATTGATCGATGCGACGGCAGATGGCTGCGGGGTCCGCGACCAGCTGCTCGTAGGTGAAGTGGATGGTGTGCGGCAAGCTGCGCGCGTTCTCGGCCTGCCTGTCCAGGCAGCGTGCCGCGAATTCGGCGGCTGCCTCGGCGCTCCATCGGTTGCGACGCATCAGTCCCTCGCAATGCGCATAGGGATTGCGGACCATCAGCAGGAAATAGACCGGGCTGAAATGTTCGATGATTTCCGCGGCACGAATGATGTGCGGCGGACTTTTCTCGACCCGCAACGGCCTCGCCGGATCCCAGTAGCCCTCCCAGACCTCTTTGATGCGTTGCCAGGGGAGTCTTGTCCCGGGATTCCACGGCTCGTGCCGCATGACTTCGCGCACCTCCGGGATGAACTGTCCCTCGGTGGGCAGGGCGGAAACCGCGCTGGAAGTCGCGACCAGCTTCCAGAGCACGGTGGAGCCGCAGTACGGGGGGCAGAGGATGAAGACATGGGCAGGCGCAGCCACCGCCTGCCGCAAACGCACGGGTGGATCGATTGCGGTCACCGCAAGGTCGCGAACACGTCGAACAGCGCCGCACAGAAGCCGCGCAACTGGCCAATGCCCGCCGCGCGAGGCAATGCGAAAACCGGAACGGTGCGCGCGACCGCCGCGGTCGTGCCGAGTGCGTCGCGCAGGGCAGCTCGGTCGATGGACGCTCGAAAGGAATTCTCGATCAGGGCCGCGACTGCGTCGGCTGCCGGCAGCCTGCGGATCCCGAGCGTCGTCGGAGACCCGGTCGTCGCCACGGTATTCCGTTGCGGCGCACCGAGCAGGTAGACGGCCCCGAGAGGAAGCGAGGCTGCGGCGAGCGGGAACGTGCGGCCGACTCGTTGCTTCGAGACGGGGCCGCCCTCCTCGTGCGGACTTTCCCTGTGGCCAGTGTCGATATCCCGATCGCGGATCTCGTCACGCACACCGCCCGCCCCCAGGCGGAATCCGGCATAGGTCGGCGACACGTTCCATGCCCCGTCCGGGCCGCGGCTCACCATCGCACAGTCATCGCCGAGGCTGTCGCTGCCAAGACTCGCGAAGCACGCGGCGAGCGTTGATTTTCCGGAGCCGGATGGCCCTACGAAGGCGAAAGCGCGTCCGTCGACACCCACGGCGCTGCCGTGCAGTGGCAGGAAGCCGTCTCCGGAAATGCATCTGGGAAGGAGCTGGTTGAGGAGCGTATGCCGCAGGTCGAACCGAGGGTAGCCTCGCGGCACCCAGACGTCGATGCGGGCGCGCGCGTCGATCGCCGAGTGGATGTCGTCGTCGAGCCTCACCCATTGCCTACCCACATGATGGGCGAGGGCACAGGTGCCGTCGACCGGCGTATAGCCTGGTGGAAGCGCATCCGCGGCCTGGGCCTGGGCCAGATCCCGAATCGCGATGTCGATGCACCGACCGCCCAACCGCGACACGCGGTCGTCGGCAGAGGTCAGTTCCGGCAGGGGAATGTCGCACCGGACGCGGAAGCCGGCGTACAGCCCACCGCAGCGCACGTCGGAACTGCGCGCCTGGAAACCTTCTGCGCGTCCGTCGGGGATTGGCAAGCG
>JBBRIE010000152.1:0-7187 GCA_038221545.1 Lysobacterales bacterium | reverse complement strand
CGCGAAGCGCTCGGCAGCTTTGCCGCGGTGCCACTCGATCCCGGCGAGTCGCCGCGCGCGCTGATGACCGCGTGGCTGCGCGGGGCGGGGCTGCCGCCGTCGTGGCAGCTCGGCGAGGAATGCGAACTCAAGGATCCCGTCGACCGCGGCGCGGTGGTCAGGTGCCGGCGCCAGGATCTTGCCGCCGACGAGGTACGCGAACACTTGAAGAGCGGCAAGCAGGCGACGATGCTGGAGTTCGCCTTCGACGACCACGTGGTGTTTGTGCTGGATGAACAACTTGTGCTGCGCAAGCTGCGCTTCCTCGATACGGTCACGGCGGAACTCGAGGCCGGCGACCGCGACTCGGCGGCGGCCGAACTCGATGCGCGCTTCGCGGTGATGTCGCTGACGCTGGCGCCGTTGTTCGAGGCACTGGAGCGCGTGTTCAGGCTGGCCACCGCGGAGGCGCGCAAGGCCTGATGCTCGCGCGACTCCGCCAGTTCGCGAATCGCAGCGCCGCGCTACCGCCGGACGCGGTGGAGCCCGCCTGCGCCTGGCTCGATGAGGGCGGGCTGCGGCACGAAGTCGCCATCCGGCGGCACGCGCAGTCGCGTCGGCTGCGCCTCATCGTCGACGACGCCGGCGCGCGCGTCATCGCCCCGATGCGCGCGAGCGCCACCTCCATCGAGCGATTCGTCACGGAGCACCGGCGCTGGATCCTGCGCCAGCTCGAGCGCCACGCAAGGCCGCGGTCGAACCCGGTTGTCGCAGGCGTGGACGACTGGCTGACCTTGCGCGGCGAACGCACGTCCGTGCGGTGGATCGATCGGAGCCCACCCTGGGTCCATCTCGGCGCGGACGGCGCGATCGCGATCGGCGCACCCTTGTCGTCGCCGAAGGCCCGGTCGATCGCGGCGCGGGTGCTGTGCACGTGGCTGGTGGCCGAAGCGACGCGCGACATCGCGCGCTGCAACAACTCCGCCCTGGCGCGGGTCGACGCGCGCGCGACGCGTGTGACCATCCGGCCGCTGCGCACGCTCTGGGGCTCGATCAGCGTCGACGGCAGCATGCGCATCGATCTGGCGCTGCTGCTGGCGCCGCCACGGATTCTCGACTACGTGGTCGTGCACGAAGCCTGCCATCGGCACGAGCGCAACCACGGTCCGCGCTTCTGGGCGCACGTGGCGCGCGCGCATCCCGACTATCGCGACCATCGCGCATGGCTGCGCGAGCACGGCCCGGCGCTCAAGTCCGAACTGCAACGCTGGGTGAGCTGACGCGCTTGCGCGCCACTGGCCAAGACTTCGTCGCTGCTTGCGATCTGTTGCTCAGGAACATAAGCAACATCAACAGCGTTTCGCTCGCTCCGCGCGCGAGTGACTTTTGTTTCATCAAAAGTCACCAAAACCAAAAGCGCTCTGACCGTTCGCCGGAATCGCGTCAGCGATTCCGGTGCCCTGTGCTTCTCGAAGCCGACCGGGATTCGTCGAACTCGCACTTCTCGACTTCGCTTCCGCTGCGTCGAAAAGCTCAGCTCAGCCATCCATGGCTGAGCGTTCGGCGGGTCGCGCCAGTGGCGCGACATATCCCGCCTCACCCTTGTGCTCAAACATACTGCGCATCAATTCCCGGTCGTTTGCTCCGATGCTCGACTCACTCCAAGGGCGCAAGCTCGCGCTGGAGCCGCGCATCCCTGGCGCTGCTTCAGGGCAACTCGTTCTGCCTGCTTCGCGCTCGCGCATCGAGCGAAACGCCCTGAATCCGAACTCTCGGGTTCGATTCCGATCATGGTTCGACCAGCTCTCGTTTCGCGACGCGCGCACGGAACGCCGCGATCGCGCCGGCCACGGGCTCCGGATCCTCGAGGTGCAGGTGGTGGCTGCCCGGCAGGTGCAGCACGGTGACGCCGGCGACGGCCGCCGTGCGCTCCGCGATCATCGCCGGCGGCAGGAACGTCGCGGCCGGTTCGGCCAGCACCACGAGCGTCGGGCATTCGATGCCGCGCAGGCACGCGACCACCTGCGCCTGCGTCGCGCGCTGCGGGGACGCAAGCGTCAGGCGCGGGTCGCTCGACCATTGCCAGCCGCCCGCCACCGAGCGCGTGCCGCGCTCGATCAGCGTCATCGCGGCGGCGGTACTCAGTCCGCTCACGCCTTGCTGGCGCGCGGCCACGGCATCGGACAACGTCGCAAAGGTCCGCAGTCCGCGGCTGCCGCGCTCCGACCGCTGCGCGTGCGCACGCCGCAGCAGGGCGAGCGACTGTTCGGGCTCGGTACTGAGCGGTCCGAGCGCCTCGATCAGCCAGAGCGCATCGACCCGGTCGGGCCGCGTCGCCGCGACCAGCGACGCGGTCGCGGCACCCATCGAATGCGCGAGCAGGGTGGCGCGCGTCCACCCGAGTACGTCGAGGATCGACAACACCTCGTCGACCGAATCGATGAAGTGGTACCAGCATCCGTCCGGCTGATGATCCGAACGCCCATGTCCCGGGAAGTCGATCGCCACCAGTTCCACCTTGGGCAGCATCGTTGCGAGTCGCGAGAAACTCGCCGCATTGTCGAGCCAGCCATGCAGCGCCAGCACCCGCGTGCCACCCGCGCGGCCCCAGGCTTGCGCCGCGATGCGCCGGCCGTGCACGGTCAGCGTCAGCTCGCGCGGCGACTCATGCATCGTCGTCACGCCAGTGGCCCAGTTCGCGCTCGATGAGGTCAGTGAGCGCATCGATGTGCGCAGGAGCATCGTTGAGGCAGGGCACGCAGCGCAGTGCGCCGCCGCCGGCGCCGACGAACACGTCGCGATTGACGAGTGCAATCTCCTCGAGCGTCTCGAGGCAATCCACGGCAAAGCCTGGACAGACCACGTCCACGGTGCGCACGCCTGCGCGCGCCAGCTCGCGCAGGGTCGCCTCCGTATACGGCCCGAGCCAGCGGGCGCGACCGAGGCGCGACTGGAACGTGAGCGGCGCGAACGTCGCGTCGACACCCAACTGCTCGCGAATGGCGCGCGCACTCGCTTCGCAACGCAGCCGGTACGGGTCGCCGGCCCGGTCGAAGGCCTCGGGGATGCCGTGGAAACTGAGCAACAGGCGATCGCCGCGGCCATGGCTTGCCCAATGGGCCTGGATGGACCGAGTGATCGCGAGCAACCAGGCCGGATCCAGCGCGTAGTCGCGCACGAAGTGCAGCGCCGGCACGTCGCGCCACGCCGACAGCTCGCGCGCAACCGCATCGAAGGTCGACGCCGTGGTGGTCGCGGAATATTGCGGATAAAGCGGCAGCACCAGCACCCGGTCGCAGCCGGCCGTGCGTACGTCACGCAAGGCGGACGCGATCGACGGCTCGCCGTAGCGCATTGCCATGCGCACCACGTCCGGCCCGGTGGCGCGCGCAGCCAGCGCCTCCGCCACCGCCGCAACCAGGCGTGAGGTGAACACCATGAGCGGCGATCCCTCCGGCGTCCAGATGCTCGCGTACGCACGCGCCGAACGCGCGCCCCGCAGCGGCAGGATCACGAAGTGCAGCAAAGGGCACCAGATCCAGCGCGTGAGTTCCACCACGCGCCAGTCGTGCAGGAACTCGGCCAGGAACCGCCGGACCGCGCGCGGCGTAGGCGCCTCGGGGGTGCCGAGGTTTACGAGCAGCACCGCCGTGCCGCGTTTGCCGCTCGGGGATGCTTCGGGGCCAGTTGCCGCTTGGGTCATGCCGGATTCGTACTCGTGGCGGGCACGCCGGGATCGAAACGGTGCGGGGCGTCCGGAAGAACACCGCGCGACCGCCGTAAACCCTTGAGGCCAGTGAAAATTCTGTTAGGATCGGGCGCGCCCATGCACGCTGGTGGGCGAATTATCACAAGAATACCCTGCGGGCTTCAGAGTAACCGCGCGGCGCAGGGATGCGCATTCAACGTTGAGAGAGACATGCTGCCGAACGCCCGTAGGCTTGCCCTGGCCTGCGCGATCCTTCTACCCCTCGCGGTGGAAGCCGCGCCGTTGGGCTATGTCAGCTCCTTCGACCGCTTGTATCGCGTCGACCTCGGCACGGGCCAGCAGACGCTGGTCGGCGACTTCCGGCTCGCCAGCAATGAACGAGTATTCGACGTCGAGGGCCTGGCGTTTGCGCCCGATGGCGCGCTGTACGCGGTGTCCGATGCGAGCGAGGTACTCCTGCGCATCGATCCGGCGAATGGGGCGAGCACCGTCATCGGCAGCCTTGGCCTCGCCGGCCAGGGCACGGGCGCGGGCAACAATCTCGACTTTGGACTCTCCTTCACCTGCGACGGCAAGCTTTGGCTGGCCGCCGAAACCGCGGCGAAACTGTGGGAAGTCAATGCGGGCAACGGCAGCACCCGCGCGGTGGGCGCGCTAGGTGCGAAAATCACGGGTCTCGCAGGACGCGGGCTGGAATTGTTCGGCATCGGCGCCAGCGGCGACGAGCGTCTGTATCGCATCGACACCGCGACCGGCGCGGCGACGGTGGTGGGTTCCGGCCTCGGCAGTGGCTTCCATTTCGACGATGGCGGCCTCGACTTCGACGCGGAGGGCAACCTCTGGGCGGTGTTCGATTACCGGCCGACTCAACCCAATCGCGCCAGCGACCTCGCGCGCATCGACGCCAACACGGGAATCGCCACCTTGACCGGGCGCTCCATCGCCGACGACGGCGAAGGCCTGGCCATCGCACCGCCGACCTGCGTGCCCGCCGCCGGCGGCGGTACGGTGTCGCACGTGCCCACGGGCAACGTGCCGGGACAGGCGCTGCTGGCCGCGCTGATCGCCGTGCTCGGCGGACTTGCACTGCGCTGGCAACGGCGCACTTGATCCAGCGCTTCGCCCTGAACTTTTTCGCAACACGCCAGCTCCAATGCGCAGCGCCTGTCCGCACTGCCCGGAAACCCTTCATGCTGAACTCAAACGCTTCCCCGTGGCATCGATGCGCGTGTGCACTGCTCGCCTTCGCGCTGCTGGTGGCGCCCGTACTCGCCGATACGGATCGCGAGGACGACCTTGCCGGCGAGGCGGTGGCGGTCCTGCGCAAGAGCATGGACACGCCCGACCATCGCATCCCGGACAACCTGTTGCGCGACGCCGAGGCGATCGCGGTGATCCCCCACGTGGTCAAGGCGGGTCTGGTGTTCGGCGGCCGTCACGGTCGCGGCCTGCTGTCCGTGCGGATGCGAGACGGCCTCTGGTCCAATCCCATCTTCATCTCGCTCACCGGCGGATCGGTCGGATTCCAGGCCGGCGTCGCGTCGACCGATGTCATCCTCGTGTTTCGTACCCGCCGCGGCGTCGATTCGATCGTCAACGGCAAGTTCACGCTGGGCGCGGATGCCGCAGTGGCCGCCGGGCCGGTCGGTCGCAGCGCGGCAATGTCCACCGACCAGAAGCTCGAGGCCGAGATCTATTCCTACTCGCGGTCGCGTGGCCTTTTCGCGGGCGTCGCGCTCGACGGTTCGGCGTTGTCCGTGCGCGAGCGCAGCAACGCCCGCGTGTACGGCCGCGATGTCACCCCGCGCCGCATCCTCGAGGGCGGCACGCGCGGCACGCCGCCGACGGTACTGGCGTTCCGCGACCTGCTCGAGGAATCCACATCGCGCTGAGCTGTACGCGCGACGCATGACGACAGGCACGTCGGCGCAGCCCGCCCCCCTGCGTTATCCTCGGGGTCTCTCGGAATCCTGGAGCCCACGATGGGCAGTATGAGCATCGGTCACTGGTTGATCGTGCTGCTGGTGGTGGTGCTGGTCTTCGGATCCAGCAAACTCGCCAATCTCGGCGGCGACCTGGGTCGCGCGTTGCGCGGCTTCAAGAAAGGCATGCACGAAGACGACAAGGACGCGCAACTGCGCGCCGACCCGCCGCCGCAGTCCTCGAAGCCGGACGCGACGCACGATCGCGTCGAGCGCTGATCGCAAGCCACGCGGCGCATGTTCGACGTCAGCTTCTTCGAGCTGGCGGCCATAGGGCTGGTGGCGCTGCTGGCGCTCGGGCCCGAGCGGCTGCCTGGCGCTGCGCGCACCCTCGGTGCGCTGGTGCGGCGTGCGCGGTCCAGCTGGTTCAATCTCAAGCACGAGCTTGAGCGCGAGATCGACGCGGAAGCGCTGCGCCGCCCGTTCGGCGATGCGCAACGCGAGGTCCAGGAACCCTTCGACCTGCTCGGCAAGTCGCTCCGCGAGGTGTCCGAGTCGCTGGACCCGAAGCGGTTGACGCGCAAGGCCGGACTGCTTTCGGATTCGCCCGTGACCGACGCGGCGCTGGCGACGATGGGACCGCCGGCAGTTCTGGCCAGCGAAGAAGCCATGACGGAGCCGGCTGCCCTCGTGCCGGCGCCGGACGTTCCGCGCGAGGAGCGAGCGGCGGAAGTCCATGCCGATGGCCATGCCCCCACTCCACTCGACGAAGCCGATGAGCAGCGCTGAGGGCGCTCCCGAACAATCGCTGATCGCGCACCTGGTGGAATTGCGCACGCGGTTGCTGCGCGCGATCGTGGTCCTGCTCGGCGTGTTCCTCGTGCTCGTGCCGTTCGCGAACAGGCTCTACCACCTGCTCGCCGAACCGGTGCTGGCGAAGCTTCCGGCCGGCACGACCATGATCGCGGTGGACATCGCGACGCCGTTCCTCACGCCGCTCAAGCTCACGTTCTTCGTCGCGCTGCTCGTGACCATGCCGTGGCTGCTCTACCAGCTGTGGGCCTTCGTGGCGCCCGGCCTCTACCGGCACGAACAGAAGCTCGCGACGCCACTGCTCGCCTCGTCCGTCGTGCTGTTCTATTCGGGCTGCGCGTTTGCCTATTTCCTGGTGCTGCCGGCCGTGTTCGCGTTCCTGACGGCGGTGGCGCCGCAAGGCGTTGCCGTGATGCCGGACATCAACCATTACCTCGACTTCGTGCTGGTGTTGTTCTTCGCGTTCGGCGTCTGCTTCGAGATTCCCGTGGCGGTGGTGATCCTGGTGGCACTGGGCGTGGTCGACGTGCCACAGCTCAAGAAGGCGCGCCCCTACGTCATCGTCGGCGCCTTCGTCGCGGGCGCGATCCTGACGCCACCCGACGTCATCTCGCAGATCCTGCTGGCGGTGCCCATCTGGATCCTCTACGAGGTCGGCATCCTGTTCGCGCGGTCGGTGAAGTCCGGGCCGAGGGCCGCGCGCGCGGACACCTGATCACTGGCGCGGCGTGCGCGTGGGCCAGTCCACGGCAAATCCGGGCGAG
>JBBRIE010000151.1:0-7201 GCA_038221545.1 Lysobacterales bacterium | reverse complement strand
CGCGCGGCGCGCTGCGTTTCGAAGTCGGCGCGCGGGACGATGCCGCGCTTCGAGAGCGGCTCGAGGCGGCGAACCTGCGCATCTGCTTCCGCGAGTGCGGCTTGCGCTTCGGCGATGCCGGCGCTTTCCTCGCTGCGCGCGAGTTCGACCAGTACTTGCCCGGGTGAAACGCTGTCGCCGTCGTCGAAGGCGACACGCGTCACGCGCTCGGTGGCACTGGCGGTCAAGGTGACGGATTCTTTCGCCTGCGCGGTGCCGGTCACCGGGAGCACATCGCCCCAAGGTTCGGTCGTGGCGGTCACGAGCACCACGCCGATCTCGCGGTCTGGCGCGCCACCGCGTCCCTTCGCCCTATCTTCTTCGCCCTTGCCACAGGCCGCGAGGAACAGCAGCACCGGTACGAGAAAGGCACTCCGCAGGCAATCAGCGCCGCCCGTCGATCGGCCAGGAACATGAGCGGGCGTCATGGAGCGTCCTCGTGCAGGGAGTGCGGGCCGTCGCAGAACGGCGGATTTTCGGTGCGCAGGCAGGAGCAGAGCCAGACGAGGCGAGGTCGTTCGACCGCAACCCGGCGCGATCGTTCACCGCAGCGCGCGTCCCGCGACTCGCACCACGGCAGCATCGCGCTGCGGCCGCAGCCGCACCAGGCGCGCACCTCGTGCGGTTCGATCTCCACGACGTGCGGCAGGCAGCGACCGCTGGGTCGCAGGATATCGGGCATTTCTGCAGTGTCGTGCGGCAAAGGCGAAAGTCCGATGAAGGCGGGCTCCGAATGGGGATGCCGATGCGCCGAAAGCATGCGCTTGCGGGACCCGTGATCACGCCGGCGGAGGCGGCGGACGATGCCCTCTCCAGCAATGGCTTCTGCAGCGGCCCGAGTACCCGCACCGCGGGCACCACGGCCGGGATCGCCACGGCGTGCTGGCCGAGCCCCGCGATGATGCCGAGCGCTGCGGCCCCCGCGCTATCCGGCGTCGCTGCCGATGTGCTGCTCGATGCGCTGCACCCCGGCGAGCACGAGCACTGTGACCAACGCTCCCAGCATCACGATGAAGTATTGCCCCAGGCCGGCGGCGACACCAAGCGCGGCCGTCATCCATAGTCCGGCAGCCGTGGTCAGCCCGATGACCTCTCCCGCCCGTGCGCGCTTGAGGATGGTGCCGGCGCCGATGAAGCCGATGCCGGTCGAGACCCCTCCCAGGACGCGCGACATCGCGTCGGCCGGATAGGCGAGCTGGACCGCCGAGATCACGATGCTGGCAGTGCCCAGCGCGACCAGCATGTGGGTCCGGAGCCCGGCCGGCTTGCCGCTGCTCTCGCGCTGCAGGCCAACGGTCGCGCCAGCCGCAGCCGCAAAAAGCATACGCAGGATGTAGCGCCCGGCTTCATCGGCCGAGGGCCAGCCGCGCCCGAGCTCGTCGACGATCGCGTCCCACATCGGCGTCAGGCCGCCGGCCTGACGCCCTGCAAAACCCGACCGCGCGTCCCCGCCATGGACCCAGGGCCGCCAGCCCATGGGCGCGCGCGCGCGCGGCCACGGTGCGCTGCGCTTCGGCGTAGTTGTTGTGCATGTCTTTCGACCAGAGCGTCAGCGCGGCGGTCTGCATCGCGCGGCCGTAGGAGAACGACACCGTCCACGGCAGGTTCTCGGCCTGGTTGATCGCGTTGAGGTGCGCAGTCGCGGCCTCGTCGCTCTGACCACCCGAGAGGAACACGATGCCCGGAATCGTGGCCGGCACCGTTGCGCGCAGGCAACGCACGGTGTACTCGGCGACGTCCTCGATGTCGGCCTGGTCCGGGCAATCCTTGCCGGCGATGACCATGCTGGCCTTGAGGATGGTGCCTTCGAGCATGACGCCGTGTTCGTACAGCGCCGCGAACAGCGAGCGCAGCACGGCTTCGGTGACGTCGTAGCTGGTGTCGATGTCGTGGTCGCCGTCCATGATCACCTCGGGCTCGACCATCGGCACGATGCCGGCTTCCTGGCAGAGCGCGGCGTAGCGCGCGAGCGCGTGCGCGTTCGCGTCCATGCAGGTGGCAGTGGGTGCGTCCTCGCCGATGTTGATGACCGCGCGCCACTTGGCGAAGCGCGCGCCGAGATCGGCATATTCGCGCAGGCGCTCGCGCAGGCCGTCGAGGCCCTCGGTCACCATCTCGCCCGGGAAGCCGGCGAGCGCATGCGCGCCCTTGTCGACCTTGATGCCCGGCAGGATGCCCGCCGCTGTCATCACGTCGGTGAAACGGCGGCCGTCGCGCGTGGACTGGCGCAGCGTCTCGTCGTACAGGATCGCGCCGGAGATGTGGTCCGACAGGTTCGGTGCGGTCAGCAGCAGCTCGCGGTAGGCGCGGCGGTTGGCCTCCGAACACTCGATGCCGACGCTGTCGAAACGCTTCTGGATGGTGCTGGTGGATTCGTCAATGGCGATGATGCCCTTGCCCGGCGCGACCATGGCCTGCGCGGTGTCCACCAATTGTTCGATGCTCATTGCCACTCCGGCTTCGGCTCTTGCGACCTGTAATTGTAGGTCAGGTCGCCCGGACTCACGAACCGGGCGCAACTTCGCCGGCCGTGGCAGAGCCCGCCAGGCGGTCGATTCCGCGCATTTGCTAGGATGCGGGCAGATTCGCTTCTCGCGCGGCTCGGCACTCGACCCGGCCTTTTCGGCTCTTTTCTGGGGATTCCAATGCAGATGAACGTGGCCCGCGCGGCCAGATGTACGGTTGTGGGGTGGGCGATGCTGACGCTCGCGGGTTGCGCCAGCGTGCCTGAAAGTCGCGCCTTCAACCGGGCGGCGCACGCAGACATCTAGACGATCGAGGTGCTGCCGTTCGCCAAGAGCGAGATCGACCTGCTCATCGTCAATAATCCGGGCTACAACCTCGGGTTGATCGGCGCCGGCATCGCGGAGGCGCACCGATTGCCGAAGCGGAACTGGCTGCGCCGGCAGGTGGCGAGCGACGGCTTCGACCATCTCGAGGTGTTTCGTGCACGGTTCACCGAGGCGATGCAGGCACGCGGCTATCGCCTGCAGTGGCCGGAGCCGCTGGTCGTGGTCAAGAACGTCAAGGTACCCCGAGCGACGCTCGGCCTGAGGAAGAGCTATCGACCGGTATCCTCCGATGCGCAGATGGACATCGGCTTCGGCTTCATCGGCTATGCCGCCGCTGGCACGCAGGACTCCGCGCCGTACCGTCCGACGGTAGTCGCTGCCGCGAAGCTGATCTCGGCCGACGGCAAGAATCCGTTGTTCACGGAAGTCGTCAACTACAACGAAGTCTTCGGGTTCTACGAGGGCAAGGCGATCGTGCTGCAGCCCGACGACGCGTTCCGCTACCCGGATTTCGACGATCTCGAGGCCGCCGGCCCCACCGCGGTCAGCGGGCTCAAAGCCGCATTCGAAGCCACCGCGGACAAGCTCGCGGAACAGTTCGGCCCGGTGCAGTGAGACACCTGCTGCTCCTGGCGATCGGCATCGCCGTCGCGGGCTGCGCCCAGAACCGTCCCGCGACCCGGGCCGATTCGACGACCGACGACCGCTACGTGCCGCGGATCGTCTGCGCGGCGACGCCCTCGCAACTCACCCCGCACGCGCTGCCGCCTGCGCAGGGCCGCGGGTCCAGGGTCGATTTCCGCGGGGCCGCGCAATGCGTGCATGACGCCGATGGCGCGAAGGTTCCGGCGCTGCTGTATCGCATCGACGGGATCGCCACCCCGATCGCGTTGCGCGCCAGGCTCCTGACCGACGGCGACAACGCACTCGCCGTCGGGGTGAGCGTGCTGGACGCGCGCTTCGGAGAAATCGACCGCTTCGGCTTCGACCGTTTCCAGCAACGCGGTTCGGACTATCAGCTCGACGCATTCATCAATCGCAGCGAACCGCCGGCGGCCTATCTGCTGCTGACGCCCGACTCTGCATGGATGGACCGGAAGGCGCGGCAGGTCACCGGCTCGCGCTGGGTGGCACCCATCATCACACCGACCCTCATTGCGACCTATGCCGATGGCAGTGAGGGTTCGCGGCAGGTGCGTTTCCGCGACATGGGCGAACTGACCCTTAGGGCGATTCCCGAGCAGGGAAGCAGCGCGGCGCCCTGAGCAGGCTGAACGGGCTAGAGGACGGCGACGCCCTCGGCCTCGCCGGCGGCGCCGACCTGCAGCAGGCGCAGGGTATTGGTCGCGCCGCGCTGCTCCATCGCATCGCCGCTGGTGAACAGCACGCGATCGCCAGCCTCGAGCGCGCCGCGCGCGTGCAGTTCGCGGATCGCGGCACGCGCCGCGTCCCGCGACGACATGCCGCGGCTGTCGAAGGCAACCGGGTAGACGTCGCGCATCATCGTCATGCGCCGGCGCGAATCGTCGTGGCGCGACAGGCCGAAGATCGGCACCGGCGAACGGTAGCGCGACAGCCAGCGCGCGGTGGTGCCGGACTCGGTCAGCGCGAGGATCGCGCGCACGCGGATGTGCTCGGCCATGAACATGCCCGCCATTGCGATGGCCTGGTCGACGCGCTCGAGATCGCGCGGTTCCTTCTCGAAATCGGTCTCGGCGTCGAACTGGCGCTCGGCGCCGCGGCAGATGCGCACCATCGCCTCCACGGACTTCACCGGGTAGGCGCCGGCGGCGCTCTCCTGCGACAGCATGACTGCGTCGGTGCCGTCGATCACCGCATTCGCGACATCGAGCACCTCGGCTCGCGTCGGGATCGGCGACGACACCATCGACTGCAGCATCTGGGTCGCGGTGATGACCACGCGCCCGCGCGCCAGCGATTCGCGGATGATCTTCTTCTGCAGGCCCGGCAGCTCCGCGTCGCCGATTTCGACGCCGAGGTCGCCGCGGGCGACCATCACCGCGTCGCTGGCGCGCACGATCGCATCGAGGTTGTCGATCGCTTCGGCCCGCTCGATCTTGGCGACCATGCCCGCGCGCAAGCCGGCGACGTGCGCAAGCTCGCGCGCCTGGTCGATGTCGGAAGCCTCGCGACAGAACGACACAGCGAGGAAATCGACGCCGATGGCCGCCGCCGCCACGATGTCCGCGCGATCCTTGCCGGTCAGTGCGCCGAGCGACAGCCCGCCGCCGAGGCGGTTGAGCCCCTTGCGGTCCGAAAGATCACCGTCGGTGATGACCTGCGTATGGATGCGCTCGCCGTCGATGCGCTCGACCATGAGCTGCATCAGCCCGTCGTCGAGCAGCAGCGTGTCGCCCGCGCGCAGGTCGCCCACGAGGCCGAGATAGCTGACGCCGACCTGTGTGGCGTCGCCGGGCGGCGCGGAATGGGAGGCGATGAGGGTGAAGGGATCGCCGGACTTCAGCGAGACACGGCCTGCAGCGAAGCGCTCGATGCGGATCTTGGGACCCTGGAGGTCGGCGAGGATGCCCACTTCACTACCGATGCGCGCGGCGGCCTCCCGCACGGCCTGCGCACGTGCCGCCTGCGACGCGTGGTCGCCGTGCGAGAAGTTGAGGCGCACCACGTCGACGCCGGCGCGCAGCAGGGCTTCAAGCACCCCCGGCGCGTCGGTGGCAGGGCCGAGCGTCGCGATGATCTTGGTGCGGCGGGCCAGTTCGATCATGGTTTCTCTTCAGGGCTTCGACAGTGCAGCGTGTGGGAGCGGGCCATGCCGCGACACTCATCATGATCGCGAATTGTTGCGGTCGCGGGCATGGCGCGCTCCTGGGAGAACGTCACGCCAGCAGTTCCAGTAGCCCGGAGGGTGAAGTCACGACAAGATCGGCGCCCGCGCGCGCCAGCTCTTCCGCGGTGCCGTAGCCCCAGCCGATGCCGATCGCGTGCATGCCGTGGTCGCGCGCGCCCTCGATGTCGAAACGCCGGTCGCCGAGCATCGTGCAGTTCCGCGGCGCCACGACCAGCCGCTCGAGCGTCTCGGCGATGAGTTCGGTCTTGTCGCTGCGCGAGGTGTCGAGCGTCGCCCCCACCACTGTCTCGAAATGCTGGCCGAACGGCAGGTGCTCGACGATGCGCAGCGCGTGCAGCTCGTTTTTGGCGGTGACCACGGCCATGCGGTGGCCGCGCGCAGCCAGTTCGTCGATCACCTCGTGGATGCCCTCGTAGATCAGGTGCTCCTGCCAACCCACGCAGTCGAAGCGTGTTCGGTAATGCGCGACGGCGGTCTCGATGCGCGCGTCCTCCGGATCGCCGAACCAGTCGCCGAAACTGACGCGCAGAGGCGGCCCGATCCAGTCGCGCAACGCGGCCTCTTCGGGTCCCTGCTCGCCGAGCTGGTCGAACGCATGCGCGATGCAGCGCGTAATGCCCGCGAAGGAATCGATCAACGTGCCGTCGAGATCGAACAGCAGGATCTTGCGCGCGCGACTGGTCATGCGGCACTCATGCAGCGGCGCGCAACGCCCGGTCGAGTTCCGCGCGAAGGTCCGCGACGTCTTCGATGCCGACCGACAGGCGCACGAGGTTGTCGGTGATGCCGAGCTTCGCGCGGTTTTCCGCCGGCACCGACGCGTGCGTCATGATCGCGGGGTGGTTGATGAGGCTTTCGACCCCGCCCAGCGACTCGGCGAGCCCGAACAGCTTGCAGGCCTCCATCATGCGCCGCGTCTCAGTCAGTCCGCCCTTGATGACGACGCTGATGATGCCGCCGAATCCGTCCATCTGACGGGTGGCGAGCGCGCGCTGCGGATGCGACGCGAGTCCCGGGTAGATGACGCGTTCGACCTGCGGATGCGATTCCAGCCAGCCCGCAAGCTCCAGCGCCGACGCGCAGTGCGTGCGCATGCGCAGGTGCAACGTCTTGATGCCACGCAGCGCCAGGAAGCTGTCGAACGGACCCTGCACCGCGCCGACCGCGTTCTGCAGGAAGGTCATGCGCTCGGCGAGTTCCTTGTCGTCGCCCACCACGACGATGCCGCCGACCATGTCGGAGTGGCCGTTCAAGTACTTGGTCGCGGAGTGCACGACCAGGTGCGCGCCGTATTCGAGCGGGCGCTGCAGGATCGGCGAGGCGAAGGTGTTGTCGACCGCGAGCCACGCGCCGCGCTGCCGCGCGAAGCGGCCCAGCCGCTCGAGGTCGATGAGCTTGAGCATCGGATTGGTGGGCGTCTCGGCCCAGATCATACGCGTATTGGGCTTCAGAGCCGCCTTGAGCGCCGCTCCATCATTCAGATCGATGAAGCTGAAATCAAGCCCTGCTGATCGTCTTCTCACACGCTCGAACAAGCGAT
>JBBRIE010000150.1:0-7214 GCA_038221545.1 Lysobacterales bacterium | reverse complement strand
TTTGTTGGACGCCTCCACGGCGTTGCGCGCGGCAGCGTCCGTCAGCACGCCGTCGAGCACCAACCTCCGGGCGATCCCGGGTAATCCAGCCACGTTGGGTGCAACTGCGGTATTCATGCCCAGGCTCTGATGACGCACACTGTCCGAATCTACCGCAATTTGTCCGGACTCGACAGCAATCCGCTGATTTGGGGAGCTTTTTGTGACCTGACAGACGGCTTTGCAGGACTGCCCGGACGGGTCAGAATCGGGCAATGCAATTGGCGCCGTCCCTCAGTATCGTAATTCCCGCCAAGAACGAGGCGGCCGGGCTCGCCACCTTCCTGCCACGCCTGCGGGAACTCTATCCGGATGCGGAAATCATCGTGTCCGACGACGGCTCGACCGACGAGACCGCAGCCGTCGCCCGCGGCTCCGGCGCGACCGTGCTCTCGTCCCCTTATTCGATGGGCAATGGCGCGGCGATCAAGCGGGGTGCGCGCGCCGCCGACGGCGAGGTGCTGTTGTTCATGGACGCCGACGGTCAGCATGATCCGACACTCATCGAACAATTGCTGTCGCCGCTCGCGGAGGGCTTCGACATGGTGGTCGGCGCGCGTGGGTGGGATGGCCAGGCCAACGCCGGCCGGGGACTCGCGAACGCCGCCTACAACCAACTCGCTAGCTGGATGACGGGCTTCCACGTCGCCGATCTCACCTCCGGGTTGCGGGCGGTGCGGCGCGAGAAGTTCCTGGAATTCCTGCACCTCCTGCCGAACGGCTTTTCCTATCCGACGACGATCACCATGGCTTTCTTCCGGAGCGCTTATCCGATTCGGTACGTTCCCGTGGTGGTCAAGCCCCGCATTGGTCGCAGCCATCTGAGGCCGCTCCGCGATGGCGTCCGCTTCCTGCTCATTATCTTCAAGATCGCGACGCTCTATTCCCCGCTGAAGCTGTTCGCTCCCGTGGGTGCCGGGTTTTTCTTCCTGGGTGCAATCTATTACGCCTACACGTTCGTGACAGAGCATCGCTTCACGAACATGAGCGCATTGTTATTCTCCGCGTCGGTCGTCGTGTTCCTCATCGGCCTGATATCGGAACAGATCACTTCGCTGACCTACACCCGACCCAACCGGTGAGCGTGTTGGAGTCCATGGGCGCACGCCTGCGGAGAACTCCGCTGCATCCGCAATGGTTGCTGGGCTCAAGGCAAGCGCACGGAGCGTGGGTCGCTCGTCAGTCGAGTGGCCGCGTACTCGACATCGGGTGCGCCGATCGGTGGATTGAACCGCTGCTTGCCCGAGGTTGCGAGTACCTGGGACTGGACTATTCCCGCGCCGGCCGCAGTAACTACCGAGCGCGGCCGGATGTGTTCGCGGACGCGTGCCGGTTGCCATTCCGGGACGCCAGCCTGGACACGGTGGTGATCCTCGAAGTGGTGGAGCACTTGCCGAATCCCACGAACGCTTTTTCCGAGATCAGCCGCGTGCTCAAGCCTCAGGGCCGGCTCCTGCTGACCATCCCGTTCCTTTACCCGATCCATGACGCGCCGCATGACTACCAGCGCTACACGAGCCACGGCCTTCAACGCGAACTTGAAGCAGCGGGATTGACGGTGCGGGAACTGGTCCCTTCTTTGGGGTCTGCGCAGACGGCCGGACTGGTTGCGTGCCTCGCCATCGGCGGCATGGCCTTCGAGGCGATCCGCAAGCGCAGTGCGGCGGTGTTGCTGCTGCCACTCATGGCGCTGAGCCTTCCGATCATCAACTTGTTGGCGTGGGCGACGGGTGAGCTGTTTCCTTCGTGGGATGCCTTGACGGCGGGTTATCGTCTCGCCGCCGTCAAGCCATGAGGGGAAGCGGTGCACTGGTCATCGTGACCACTTCCTTCCCGATCCTCGGCGATGGCAGCGAGGCCGCGGGCTCTTTCGTTTCGGATATGGCCGAAGAGCTTGCGCGCCATGCAACCGTCCGAATCGTCGCGCCGGGGCGATCCTCCGTCACCGAGCAATGGCGGTGCAACATCGAGGTGTTCCGCTTCGCTGCACCCGACAGACCCCTTTCCAGCCTCAGGCCCTGGATTCCTGCGGACGTTGCGAAGATCCGTCGCGTGCTGGCGGCCGGTGCGGAATCGACCCTCGAAGCAGTGCGCGCAGGCCCCACGTCCCACATCCTCGCGCTCTGGGCACTGCCTTCGGGTCACTGGGCTCGTCGCGCGGCGAAATCCCACGGAGTGCCGTACTCCGTCTGGACGCTCGGCAGCGACATCTGGTCGCTCGGGCGCATCCCGTTGCTTCGCACCTATCTTGGACGGGTCCTCCACGATGCACACCGCTGCTACTCCGATGGCAGGGAGTTATCCGCGGCAACTCAACGCATAGCCGGACGCGAAGTCGAATTTCTTCCCAGCACCCGTCGCATCGACCGTCGGAGGTGGACTGCCGTTCGCACTTGCCCTCCCTATCGTTTGCTTTTCCTGGGGCGATGGCATCCCAACAAGGGAATCGACATGCTGCTCGATGCCCTGAAGCAACTTTCGGAGCAGGACTGGCAACGCATCAGCGCCGTCGAGATTTGCGGAGGCGGGCCGCTGCGGGCGCAAGTCGAGGAGGCCGTGCTTGCCCTGAGGTCGACCGGCCGGCCAGTGGAGTCGCGCGGATTCCTCGACAAACCCGCTGCGGAAGCAGCGATTCTCCGCGCGGATTACCTCGTGATCCCGTCCCGCGTGGAGAGCATCCCCGTGGTCTTTTCGGATGCGGTCAAGCTCGGCTGCCCGGTGATCGCAACACCCGTTGGCGACCTCCCGGAGCTGATACTGGCTGACCCTGCCTGCGGACTGGTGGCGGACGCGATCAGTTCCACCGCCATCGCCGGTAGCATCTCGCATGCACTCGGCTGCGCTGCGGGAGACTTTTCAGCAGGACTCGATCGGGCATCGAGCCTGTTCGACCTGGGTCTCGTGGCAGCCCGGCTCGTGCATTCCCTGCTTTCGCCGGACGATGCAATTGGCTAGCCAGAAGCAGATCGACGTTGGCGTGATCGGACTAGGCGGGGCGGGTCGCGCCCATGTGCAGAGACTTCGGCGGAACAGCGCCGTGGGCAGGATCGTCGTCTTCGATATCAAGCAAACCGGAGTCGACCTGGTCGGCGTCGAGCACGCCGGGAGCATCACGGAGTTGTTGCATCGCGTCGATGCAGTGTCCATCTGCACGCCCGATCACGTGCACCTGGACAACATCATCTCCAGCCTGCAGGCAGGCAAGCATGTGCTGGTGGCGAAGCCGATGGTGGCGAGCCAGGCGGAAGCCTTGGAACTCGGCAAGCACATCGGGGCCCATTCCGGTTTGGTCTTCGGCATCCATCACCAAATGCGGCATGCGCCGCCGTTCGAGAAGGCGGCCACGCTGATCGCCGACGGGACGCTGGGAAGGGTCTTCTACCTGGAAGCCAATTACTGGCACGACATGAAGTCACGCAGCGTGAAGTACGACAACTGGCGAATGGAGCAGGGACAGAGCCTTATATTCGGGCACTCCTGCCACCCGCTCGACCTGCTCATGCACCTCGTGGGCTCTGCACCGCTTTCGCACACGACGTACGTGAGCAAGATCGGTTTCGACGAGTACCCTGCCGACTACACTTCCGCAACCACCATGATGGTGTTCCCCGGAAACGTGGTCGCAAAATGCCATGTGAACAGCTGCTGCGTGTTTCCCCAATTCAACAACCTGATCGTGCTGGGGGATCGGGCGAGTTACATCGACGGAATCCTGTTCCGAGATGGCAAGTTCGAACAAGTGTCCGATTTCTTCGGTAGCGGCAAGTCGACCCTCGCGGTCAACGTGGTCGACATCAAAATCCCGAGGAAGCTGGTGTCGTTAGCCTTCAACGTATACCTGCGAACCTTCAACTGGTTGTCGAACCGCCTGATGAGCCACCCGGATTTCGGCTTTCGCCAGACCCCGCTCACCGTCTACAACCACGATGGCGCGTGCCAGGTCATGATCGACAACTTCATCGCGGCGATTCAGGGGAAAGAAAAGATCCTGGTCGGCTACGAAGATGCCACGCGCGTGATCAAGCTCTGCGAGGAAGCCGAGCGGGACGGTCTGCGCAACATGCGCTGACGCCGTTTCCCTTCCGTGATTCCAACCACCCCGAGCGCGCCTATGCCGGTTTGCGCAACACCCAGAGGTAGGTCGGGAACAACCAGTAGGCATGGTCGAGCATTCCCAGCGCTGCCCGTTGCTTGAAAGTCCCCGGTCTGATGATGTCCTCCGCCGCGAAGCGCGCGGGTTCGGCGACGACTTTGCGCGTGTAGTCGATCAGCTCGAAGCGCGCCGCCAGTCGCTTCAATTGCCAATAGGTCAGCAGGGTCTCGTAGTAGTGGGTGCCTCGACCTGCGAGACGCAGGTACAGGTGCGCCAGAGGCTTCGGCAGGATGGACAGGAACGGCAGGCGATAGTCGCCTTCGCGGAACACGAATTTGTTCTCCGCAGCGAAATAGCAGATACCGCCGGGCTTCAGCAGCCTGTGGATCTCCTGGAGCATGCGACCGGCATCGGGGACGTGTTCGTAGACGTGGGCGCAGATGACCACGTCGATGGAATCCGGGGCGAGGCCAGTGTCCATCGCGTCGCCGATCCGGAAATCCAGGGTCGGCGAGGCGAAATTCGCATTCGCGTGTTCGACCGCCTTCGCGTCGATGTCGATCCCGGTGACCCGGCCGAAGTGCTCGCCCAGTATCCTGCTCATCGCACCCGTCGAACATCCGACGTCCAGGGCGTGCCTTTCGCCGAGATCGTCTCCGATGCAGTCGCGAAGGATACGGAGCATCTTTTCCGCCTTGCGCGCACGGCTCTCCATGTCGAAGTAGATGTCCTGGTGCAGCTCGGAGAAGTTGTACTGATACCCCTTCATGGCAGTCGCGCGTCCTGGGGCGGGAGGGCATACGGTATCGGGCCGACCTTCTGGAACACGACCCAGCGGTACATTGAGACTTTGCCCGGGCGCCACGTCCCGCGAGGCCTGTCCCGTCGCACGATCCAATCGCTAAGGCGCGAATAAAGGGCGGGGATGCGGGCCGACAGGGCCAGCAGCGGCAGCATCGCGGTCATCCAGCCGCAACCGCCAGCACTGACGCGCCGCCACGATGCGGGAGGCAGGTCATCGCACATCTCGGTGAGCGAGAAGCCGGGCCGCGACAGCGTCTCCTTCCCTTTGCGACGCAACAGGACGCGAACGAGGGAATTGAACTCGCGAGCGGGTTCGAGCAGCAGCACGCGCGAACCGGGCGCCACGCAGCGATCGATTTCCAGCAGCGCCCGTCGCGCGTCGTCGACCGAGAGGTACATGAGCGCCGTCACCGAGTACGCCGCGTCGAAAGCCGACTCGCGGAAGGGCAGTCGCGACAGTTCGCCGCACACTGCAGGACCGTGGTGGCGCTGGAACTCGGCGCTGAACTGCTGCGTGAGGTCGATCCCGAACACGGGCTCCAGGCCACATCGGACCGCTTCGTCGGCCAAGCGCCCATATCCGCATCCGAGGTCGATCGACGGCGCTCCGGCTCGTCGAAACGAGTGGTCTGCGAATGCCTTGCGCATGACAGCACGATGCCAGCAGTCGATCGTTTCGTTGATCCGGGGATGCAGACCCTTCATCAGCACGGCGCGGGGCTGGTTGCCGTGCTCCCGCTGTCGGCCGATCCATTCATCTCGCATCTGCCGGGAGTGCGTGTCTTCGGTCATCGCGGACTCACCTGCTCGAGTCCCGGCCAGAAGCACGCTGGCCGAGCGCGGCGTCCGCCGTCACAAACACCACCACATTGAGCACTTCCGCGAGCGTCATGGCGGCCCGCAGGACGAGGCCAACGAACAGCAGCATCGCCGGATCGAATCCAAAATGCGATCCCAGCCAGACGAACAGCGCCTCGCGCACGACCAGCCCCGATGGCACCACGAAAACGAGCAGCGACCCAACGGCTGCCAAAAGATACGCCGCGCCCAGCACCAGCGAATCGGCGAGCCCGAGGATTCCCTGCAGCGCGAAGGCAATGCCCAGAAGCATGGGTATCCAGACCAGCACGAGCAGAAGCGTGGCATACCCGGAATGTGGCGGGGAGTCCAGTTGGTCGAAACGCATTTCCGGGAGCCATCGCCGCACGGCGGCCGGGAAAACCAGCCCGCGTTCACACCATCCCCGGGCGTGCGACCACCAGAGTCCCAGACACACCGGGACCAAGCCCGCCACGGGCCACGGACTTTGCCAGGTAGCGCCGAGGAGGATCGCGCCGGCAAACGCGAAGGTCCAGACGTAGTCGTAGGCCGTCTGGACGATCAAGGCGAGCGCGATGGTGGACGTGCGCAATTGCCCTGCCAGAAACGTCACCTGGTAGAACAGGCCGACGATTTTCCCGGGGATGTAGCGCACGATCTGACCCAGCGCATAGGCGAGCCCGATCCGCGACGCTGGCACCGACGCCAACTCGATTCGCCGCGTTGCGACGATGTGATAGAACGTGGCCAACACCAGGGTGCCAAGCACACCGAAAATCAGCACGACCCAACCGCCAACGGAGATTCCGAAATCCAGGATGAGCAATTGCTGCAAGCTGCTTTCCACAACGCGATAAATGTAAATGCCGCTCAGCGCGACTAGGCCGAATCCCAGAATGCGCCGCACCGCGGCTCGCATTCGCGACCACTTGGCCGGCGCAATGCGCCGCGCGCCGGGACGGTTGGCTAGCATCAATCCGTTGCCTGAAGCTGCCCGTCAGGTTTCAGGGTCAAGTGCGTGGATCCACGGCAGCGAGGGTGGCACTGACCACCCGCTCGACATCCCGATCATCCAGCAGCGGCGAGAGCGGCAAGCTCACCGTCTGGCGCCCGATTCGCATCGAGTTGGGCCATTGCTCCGGACGCCAGCCGAAGCGTTCCCGGTAGTAGGGATGTTCGGACACGGACAGGTAATGGACGCCCGTTCCAATCCTCGCCTGCGTCATCCGATCCAGGAAGTTGTCGCGATCGATGCCGCATCGTTCTGGATCGATGCGGATCGTGTAGAGGTGGTGGGCGTGGCGAGTTTCGGCAGCAGGCTCGGCCGGCAGCAGCACGGGCGCATCGACGAACGCGGACTGGTACTGCCTCCAGATTCGACGGCGCTGCAGCCAGCCGGCTTCGACCCGGGCTAGCTGATGGATGCCGATCGCGGCCTGCAGGTCCATCATGTTGTACT
>JBBRIE010000149.1:0-7221 GCA_038221545.1 Lysobacterales bacterium | reverse complement strand
CAGCCCGTCGCGCGGGACGCTCAACTGTTCGGAGACCAGCTGGAAGGCGTTTTCCATCGCGAACGCCTCGACGTCGATGACCCGTGCCTCGAGCCCTCCGACCTCAAGCGCGGCGGCGCGGGCCTCGACGTTCTCCGTGCGCGATGCCGCCAGCAGCACGTTGACCATCTCCGGATTATCCTTGACCGGACCGACGATTTCGAAGTCGAGGCTGACCTCTTCCAGGGGATACGGGATGTACTGGCCGGCCTCGGACTGCACGAGGTCCTCGAGGCCATCGTCATTGGCGTCGGCCGCCAGCATCGGGATCAGCTTGGTGATGACGGAGGAACCGGACACTGCCGCAGCGGCGAACCGGGTCTTGGTGCCGGACCGGCTGATGGCACGCCGTATGGCCTCGCCCACGGCCTCGACCTCGACGAGATTCTTCTCGACGACGGCGTTCGGCGGCAGCGGCTCGACCGCGTAATGCTCGACCCGATAGCGGCCGCCGGTTTGGCTCAGCTGCAAGACCTTCACGGCGGTCGAGCTGATGTCCACCCCAATCAGAGGAGGTGTCTTGCTGGCGAATAGCCCCACCCTTTTTCCCCTTGGCACGCGCCCTTACGAGCGAAAGATGCGTAAAAGCATTAAATATGAACTTTAACGGAATATCAACGGTGGCCGTCACATTTCGACGCGGAACGTCCCTCCCCCCCCTTCCCGTCCCCGCCCGCATCCCGCCCCGAATGCACCTCCCGCGTCACCTATACTCTCGCGCCGCCAGATTGTCTGCCATTGATGTCACGTCTGTTGCGTTTGTTGCGCTGGCTCGTCGGGCTGGCCCTGGTCAGCGCCCTGCTGGGCGTGATTGCCATCGGCGTCGCGTACTGGCTGATCGCGCCACGGTTGCCCACGGCGGAACAGATTCGCGACATCCGCCTGCAGGTGCCACTTAAGGTATACAGCGCCGACGGCAAACTGATGGCGATCTTCGGCGAGGCGCTGCGCACGCCGGCCGACATCGAGGTCATCCCCCGGCAGCTGCGGCAGGCCTTCCTTGCCATCGAAGACGCCCGATTCTACGAGCATCCGGGCTTTGACCTGGTCGGCATCTCGCGAGCCGCGTGGCTCCTCGCCACCACCAAGGACAAGCGCGTTCCGGGCGGCAGCACCATCACCCAGCAGGTCGCCAAGAATTTCTTCCTGAGCTCCGAGTATTCGGTCCAGCGCAAGCTCGCGGAGATCTTCCTCGCCATCCGCATGGAGCGCGAACTGACCAAGGACGAGATCTTCGAGCTCTACCTCAACAAGATCTTCTTCGGCTATCGCGCCTACGGTGTGGTGGCCGCGGCCAATTTCTACTACGGCAAGCCGCTGACCGGGTTGACGCTCGCGGAAGCCGCGATGCTGGCGGCCATTCCCAAATTCCCCTCCAGCGGCAATCCCCTCAACAATCCGGTGCGCGCCCTGGAGCGACGCGATTACGTGTTGCTGCGGATGCGCGACGAGGGTTTCATCACGCCGGTCGCGTACGCGGCAGCCGTGCAAACGCCGGATCGCGCGGCGCCTCACGAGCCGCAGCTGGAGATGCACGCCCCGTACTTGGCGGAGATGGTGCGGCAGGAGGCAATCGCACGACTCGGCGCGGAAGCGCTGACGGCCGGGTACACCGTCACCACGACCGTGACCTCGAAGCTGCAGCAGGCCGCTGAACTTGCGGTGCGCGCTGGCCTCGAGGAGTACGACCGGCGGCACGGCTATCGCGGCCCCGAGGCTCATGTCGATCTCGCTGCCGATGCCGGACCCGACCAGTGGCGCGGGGTGTTCGAGAAGCACGAAGCGGTTGCCGGGCAGGTTCCCGCACTGGTGCTCGCGGTCGACGCACGCAACGCGCAGTTGGTCCTGGCCGACGGCAGCGAGCTCACGTTGCCCTTCTCCGGGGTCGCCTGGGCGCGGCGCTATCTCAAGGAGAACTCCCAGGGCCCGGCGCCGGCTTCGGTGACGCAGGTGCTCAAGCGCGGCGACGTCATCCGCATCCAGCATGGGCCTGACGGCGCGTGGAGGCTGGCGCAGATTCCTGCGGCGCAGTCCGCCCTGGTGGCGCTCGATCCCGAGGACGGCGCGATGCGCGCGCTGGTCGGTGGCTATCATTTCCGCCTCTCGAAGTTCAATCGAGCGGTGCAAAGCAACCGGCACCCGGGTTCCGGATTCAAGCCTTTCATTTATTCGGCGGCGCTGGAACGCGGCTTCACACCGGCCAGCGTGGTCAACGATGCGCCGGTCGAATTTCCGGATCCCTCCCGACCGGGGGGCGTGTGGCGACCGCAGAACAGCGACGGCAAGTTCCTCGGCCCGATGAAGCTGCGCCAGGCGCTAGCCCGCTCCCGCAACCTGGTATCCGTTCGGCTGCTCGACACGATCGGCGTCGGGTACGCGCGGGAGTACATCACGCGGTTCGGCTTTCCGCTGGCGGCGCTACCGGAGAATCTGTCGCTGTCCCTGGGCACTGCCAGCGCGGCACCACTGGCGATGGCGCGCGGCTACGCGGTGTTCGCCAACGGTGGCTATCGCGTCGAGCCCTACGTGGTGGCGCGTGTGCTCGATGGCGACGGCAAGCGCGTGTACGAAGCGAATCCACCTCGCGTCTGCCGGGATTGCGCACAGCGCCTCGCGGAGGGCGATCGTGCCCCTGGCAGCGGCGGTGATGCGCAGGAGCTGTCGGTGCTGCTCGGCGACGCGCCGCCCCCGCCCCCGGAACCGGAGCAGGCATCCGCCCGGACCGGGGAACAGGGTCCGGCGCTTGCGACGCGCGTGATCGACGCGCGCAACGCGTTCATGATCACCTCGATGCTGCGCGGTGTGATCACGAGCGGCACGGGTCGCGGCGCCATGGTGCTGGAGCGGGAGGATCTTTCGGGCAAGACCGGCACGACCAACGAGCATCGCGACGGCTGGTTTTCCGGCTACAACGATCGGATGGTGGCGGTGGCCTGGATGGGCTTCGACGACTTCACGCCCCTCGGGCGCGGCGAATTCGCAGCCGGCGTCGCGTTGCCGGTCTGGGTTGCGTTCATGCGTGTAGCCCTCGCGGACATGCCCGAGATGCCCTTCGAGCCGCCCGCCGGCATGACGGCGGTGCGCGTGTCGGACGGCGCCGGCGTGCCCACCGAGGATGGCGGGGTGGTCGAATACTTCCGCAATGAAGACCTCAATCGGCTGTCCGAAGCCCAGTCGGCAAACAGCGCCGCGCGGGAGTCGGAACAGGGCTACGACCTGTTTTGAGCGAACGGCGCGGATCGCGGACCGACCGCGCTTCGGTGCGCGCCCGCGAAGCCATCGCCGACGCGGCGGCACGCATCGTCGCGCACCAGGGAGTCCGGGATTTTTCCCTGGCACGGCGCAAGGCCGGCGCGCGGCTCGGAATCGACGACGAGCGCCTGCTGCCCACGAACGAGGAGATCGAGGCCGCGTTGCGCGCGCGCCAGAACCTGTTCGCCGCCGCGACGCAGCAGGACGCCTTGCGCGTGCGACGCGAGGCCGCCGCGGCCGCGATGGAATTCCTGGCGGGTTTCCAACCGAGACTCGCCGGTACGGTGCTCGAAGGCAGCGCGGACGGCCACACACCGGTGTGTCTGCATCTTTTCAGCGATGACATGTTCGCGCTCATGGAGCGCCTGGTCGGCGCGGGCATCCCGTTCGATCAGCGCGCGCGCCGGGTTCGCTTTGCCGGCGGCAGGGAAGCGCATGTGCCCCTCTTCAGCTTCGAGGCCGACGACGTCGCCTTCGAATTGATGCTGTTCGACCGCGACGGATTGCGCGAAGCACCGCTCGACACAGTGCACGCGCGACCGCAACGCCGCGCCGCGCGCGCGGAAGTGCTTGCCCTGTTGGGAGGCCTGCCGCAGCGCCCGTGAATCCACTGCGGCTCCCCGCTCGACGAGTCCGGGCGGGGCCTCTGGTCAGCCCCGGACGTCGCGCGCGCGGTAGTCGCGCGGAGGCGAACCCGTGTAGATCTGACGGGGGCGGCCGATGCGCGTCTCTTCGTCCTCATGCTGCTCGAGCCAGTGCGACACCCAGCCCGCGGTGCGCGCGATCGCGAACATGACGGTGAACATTTCGGTCGGGATCTTGAGCGCCTTGTAGATCAGGCCGGAGTAGAAATCGACGTTCGGATAGAGCTTGCGGCTGACGAAGTAGTCGTCCTTGAGTGCCGCCTCTTCCAGTCGCAGCGCGACCTCCAGCAACGGATCGTCGACGTTGAGCTCGCCGAGCACCTTGTGCGTCATCTCGCGGATGATCGTCGCGCGTGGATCGAAGTTCTTGTAGACGCGATGGCCGAAGCCCATCAGGCGGAAGCCCGAATCCTTGTCCTTGGCACGCTCGACGGCGCGACCGACCTGGTCGGGCTTGCCGATCTCCTCGAGCATCTCGAGCACCGCCTCGTTCGCGCCCCCGTGCGCCGGCCCCCACAGCGCCGCGATGCCCGCGGACACGCAGGCGTAGGGATTGGCGCCGGTGGAACCCACCAGCCGGACCGTCGAGGTCGACGCGTTCTGCTCGTGGTCGGCGTGCAGGATGAAGAGCAGGTCGAGCGCGCGCGCGGCAACCGGGGAAAGCTGCAGCGGCTCACTCGGCACCTCAAACATCATGTGCAGGAAGCGGTCGCAGTATTCGAGGTTGTTGCGCGGATAACGCATCGGCCAGCCGATCGAATAGCGGTAGCACGCCGCGGCGATGGTCGGCATCTTCGCGATCAGCCGGATCGCGGCGAGGCGCCGCTGGGCGACGTCGCGCAGATCGAGTGCATCGTGGTAGAAGCTCGCGAGCGAGCCGATCACGCCGCACAGCATCGCCATCGGGTGCGCGTCGTGGCGGAAACCCTGCAGGAAGCTCTTCAGGGCTTCGTGCATCATCGAGTGGTGCGTGACCTCGTGCTCGAACGCGTCGGACTGCTTCGCGTTCGGCAATTCGCCGTTGATGAGGAGGTACGCGACCTCAAGGAAGTTCGAGTGCTTGGCCAGTTGCTCTATGGGATAGCCGCGGTAGAGGAGCACGCCCGCATCGCCGTCGATATAGGTGATGGAGCTGCGGCAGCTGGCGGTCGAGCCGAAGCCGGGGTCGTACGTGAACTTGCCCGTGTCGCGGTAAAGCTTGGCGATGTCAATGACTTGCGGCCCGACGCTGCCTTCGAGTACGGGCAGATCGACGCGCTTGTCGGTGTTCGGATCGTGCAGCGTTACAGGTTTGGTCGACACGGAGTTCACCTCGCGATGCGGAGACTCGGCCCCGTCGCGGGTTCGGCTGGAACCGTCGCGACGCTCGTCGAAAACGAGCGCGCGAGTATGCCATAGGGGTCCCGTCTTCCGCGTCGGCGGATCGGTCTGGAAGTGCGGGTGAAGGATCCCGCTCCCCTAATGAAAACGCCGCGGCAAGCCGCGGCGTCGTGCCGTGCGGGCGCTCGCGCCCCGAGCCGGACTCAGGCTGCGGGTGCGGCCGGATCGGGCTTCTGGCCGTAACGGCGCCGGAACTTGTCGACGCGGCCACCGGCGTCAACCATCTTGTGCTTGCCGGTATAGAACGGATGCGACTGGCTCGAAACCTCCACCTTGATCAGGGGATATTCCTTGCCGTCCTCCCACTTGATCTTGTCCTTGCTGCCCATCGTGGAGCGGGTCAGGAACGAGAAATCGCTGGAGACGTCCTGGAACACGACGTCGCGGTAGTCGGGATGGGTGTCGGCTTTCATGCGAAAACTCCGGCGCAAATCAGTGCGGAAAAGCGGGCGAGCATAACAAGCCGCCTCCGTTCAGGCAAGCCACCTAAGGTTTCGCATCGAGCCGCAGCGCGGTCCGCAACAGCCGGCGCCACCTTGACTCCTCGTATTGCAGCACTATCCGGCACTGTTCGGGATGTCCGCCGCGACGGTCCCAGTCGACCAGGGTCGCACCGCGCGTGAGTTCGCCGTCGAGGCAGATGCGCAATGCGCGTCCGGCGCTCGCGACGACACCTTCCGGTTCGAGCGCCACCGCCATCGCCAGGGCGTCGGCCGCGTGCCAGCGATCGCCCCTTCGTTCCAGCATGAAACGACGGGTGGCTACGGAAATGGATCGATAGGCGTCGGCGATCTTGCCGCCCTCCGCCAGCCATGCCTCGAACTCGGCGAGGTCGAGCCCGTGGCGGAGTGTCGCCTCCCAGTCCACGAGTTCGATCCGGTCGAACGATTCAAACGCCACGTGCGCCGCTTCGGGGTCGAATCCGATGTTGAACTCGACGGGAAGGCGCGAGGTGTTGCCGCGGCCGGTCACTGCCCCGCCCATCACCACGAGCCGGGCGATCCGCCGCGGCAAGGCGGGGTCCAGGTGCAGGGCCAGGGCCAGGTTGGTCAGTGGGCCCAGCATGACCAGTTCCAGCCGGCCCTCGTGCCGCTGCGCGTAGTCGCAGATCGCGCTGGCCGCGTGCAGGGCTGCCACGCCGTCGCGCGAACGCGACAGGCCCGTGTCCCCGAACCCGTTACGGCCGTGCACGAACGCAGCGTCCTCGGCGGGTCGCACCAGCGGGCGCGCTGCGCCCGCGTGAACCGGCACGTCGCATCCGATCCATTCGAGCAGCCGCAAGGCATTGGCGGTGGTGTGTTCGAGCCCGACATTGCCCGCCGCGATGGTCAGAGCCACCACGTCGACGTCGGGGTGAGCGAACGCCATGAGCAACGCAAGCGCGTCGTCCACGCCCGGATCGGTATCGATCAGCAAGGGTCTCTTCATTTCGCTTTCCCGGAAACCGCAGGCATTGTCGCGCGGGTTCGAAGCCGCATCGGCCGCGAGCGACAACGAGCAGCCCGGACGGCCCTGAAACGCGCTCGGTGGCGCAGTTCACGCATCTGCGAAGCGGGCCGCGGCGCCGATCCAGCGTCGCACCAGCGGTTCGATGCGGCCAGGGCACTCTCGCTCGATACGCGCCGCCCAGGCCTGCACTTCCGGCAGCAGTGCCGCGTCCCTGACGAGGTCCGCCGCCCGGAAAACCGCGAGGCCCGTCTGCCGCACCCCCATGAGCTCGCCGGGCCCTCGCAGCGCAAGATCCTTGTCGGCGATGCGGAACCCGTCCGTGGACTCGCGCAGTATGCCGAGCCGCTCGCGCGCGATGGCGCCAAGCGGCGCGCGGTAGATCAGCACGCAGCTCGACTCCGCACTGCCGCGCCCGATGCGACCGCGCAACTGGTGGAGTTGCGCGAGGCCCAGCCGT
>JBBRIE010000148.1:0-7318 GCA_038221545.1 Lysobacterales bacterium | reverse complement strand
AGCAGTTCGCGCTGAAGGGATCGCCGATTGCCGGCAGCGCGCTCGCGCAATCGCTTGGCGACTTCGTCCGAAACCTGCTTGATCGAGAAATCGACGGGCATCGTCCGCTCCCTGTTTCGGTGGCAGAATGGAGCCAGTCTGGAACCGGCGGATCCTCCAGTCAAGCCAGCTCCGTACGCGCAGGAACGCCTCGTGCCGGGCTGGAACCGTTGCGGTCAGTCAGCGCAATCCGCATTGGACCCGACCGCGCGCATTGGGTTCGCGCATGCACGGCTGGCAGAATGCGCCGCATGCAGACTCGCCCCGACGCCCCGGAACCTTTGTTCAATTTCGACGCCTTCATCGATCTCTGCGCGCGGATGATCGCGCGCGGCGTCGACTACGCGTCTTTGCATGCCGCAGTCGTGGGGGCGCTCGACGAGATTCTGCCCGCACCCGCGCAGGGAGCGTTGCGCGAGGACCCGGAGCTGCGCCGCAGTCTTGCCGTATGCATGGCGCGTGCAGTGTGGAAGGAGATGCCGCATCCGGCGTACGGCTTCGCACCGGCGCCGTTGCGTTCGCCCGAGCGCAACGAGCGCTGCCATTGCGGGTCCGGCCGCAAGTACAAGGTTTGCTGCCTCGAGATCGAACGCCACGTGCCGCTCGAGGATGTCGACTACCTGCCCGCGCTGCTCGATCACCTGCCGCGCGCACGCTGGGAGGAACTTGCGGGCAGCCGGATCTCGGTCGACCTGGTTGCGCACACCGCGAGGGAATGGCTGGAGAAAGGCGACGCAACACGCGTGATGGCGCTGCTCGAACCGTGGTTTGCCGCGGATGATCAATTCCACTTCCGTCGCGAGCAATTGTTCGACCTGCTGCTCGATGCCTACACCGAGTCGGGTCGCGCGCGCAGGAAGGTGCAGCTGATCGACCGCGCCATCGCGGTCGGCGATCGCACGTTGCGTTCGGCCGCGATGCAGCGTCGCGTGACGATGTTGAGCGACGCCGGCGACTACGACGCGGCGTGGGCACTGTTCCGCGAGGCGCAGCGACACGAGCCGGATTCTCCGCATCTGTCGCACCTCGAAGTGACTGTGTTGCTCTCGCAGGGCCGCGAAGCCGAGGCGCGGGCACGTGCGAAGTTCTGGTTGCTGCGCCTTGGCAGCCGTCGCGATCCTGCGTTCGAGCACATCATCGAGTTGTTGCAGGACGTGGCGAGCGACGGCAGTCTCGCCCTTGCGCAGATGGCGCTTGATCACGATCCGGTGTTGGCTGAACTCGCAGCGCTGTTCAAGTCGGCGCCACCCATTGCGTGCCAGTACAGCCTGCAAGCGCAGGCGGACGAGGCCGGCCCGATGACGCCAAAGCCTGCCTTGCGCAAGGCGCTTGCAGCCTGGGACCAGGTGTGCGAGCGCGCGGACTTGGGTCCGCTCGCGAGCCTCGCGGAGCATTCGTTGCTCGATTCCGCGGCGCGCTGGTTGCCGGTCCTGCGGGCGCAACCGCAGCTGTGGAACTCATTCGAGGTGTTGCAGCAGATCGCGGGTGCCGACGCTTTTCATCAGATCGGATTGCGCGAGGCGTTGCAGCTGCCACTGCTCGATCGCGCGGAACAGCTATTGCGCCACGTGTTGCGTGCCAACGATGTCGGGCAGTCCCGTCTTGAGTGGGGCTGGCGCGAGAATCGGCCCGCGCTCTGGTTGATCGGGCAGCTCGCGGCGATGGAACTGGATGGCGCAGCCACAGCCGCACACGTCGCGCGGCTCGAATGGCTGGTGCTGACGCTCAACCCGGATGACAACCAGGGTTTTCGCCAGCACCTGGTGCGACGCTGGCTCGAAGCGGGACGCATGGCGGATGCGATCGCGCTGTGCGAACGCCAAGTCGAGGATTTCGCCCCCATGCGTTACAACCACGCATTGGCACTGTTCGCGGCCGATCGGCGGGACGAGGCCTTGCTGGCGTTGCGCGCGGCTTTCGACGAGTACCCGAAGCCACTGGCATGGCTGCTCAAAGCCAATCCGAAGGCGCCCAAACCTTCGCAATGGGGTATCCAGGTCGGCGGCGACGACGAGGCCTACGAGTATCGCTGCGACATGCTGCCGCTGTGGCAACACTTCGGTGCACTCGACTGGGCGCGCGCGGCGGCACGCGCCTTCAAGGCGCGCTGATCGCCTGCTGCAACTGGTGTGGCGCAGAAGGCATGGGCGCCATCCGCGCGAACCAGCACAACCCCGCATCGCCGTGACTCTTCGATGCGTTGCAGTTGGCCGGCGTCGACTCGGACTTCGTGCGCGCCCCCGCCGGCGGACACCAGTTGCAGGAAGCGCAATACGCCCTGGCGCGCGATTTCGTCCTGCAGCATTTCGCCGCGCCCGGTGTCGCAGTGTTCGCCGACGGCTTCGACCAGAGGCGGCGGCCACGACCAATCCGGCGGCGGCATGAGTTTCCAATCCAGCCCCAACCGCACCTCACTGGTTGACGGAAAGCGCCGAGGCCCGCTCACGCAGGCCTGTACGGTGATCACCGAAGGAGTGAAGTCTGGCTTTTCGGGCTGCCGTGGTTCGGGAGCCTCTGGAGGGAACGCTCGCTGGACAACAGCATGGCGGCATTCCACACGACGACAGTCGGCACCCGGACTTCCGGCAGATCCGCGCGGACGGCAATGCGCGGATGCTGCGAAGCAGGCAGGCGTTGCGTGGGGAGGATTGCGTGCGGATCGAGATCGAGGGAGTGGGCAAGCGCTACCGCGGCGATGCGTGGGCGCTCCAGGACGTCAGCGTCACGCTCGAGGCGGGCGTGATCGGATTGCTTGGGCCGAACGGCGCGGGCAAGTCGACGCTCATGAACATCCTCGCGACGATAACGAAGCCCACCACGGGGCGCGTGCTGCTCGACGGCGTCGACACGACCCAGCGTCCCGACGCGATGCGCCGCAACCTCGGCTACCTGCCGCAGGATTTTGGTGTGTACCCGAATCTTTCCGCACGCGAATTCCTTGCCTATCTGGCCGCGGTGAAGGGCGTACCCGCGCGTCCCGCCGCGCTGCGCATTGAAGAGCTGCTCGACCTGCTCAACCTTACCAGTGCCGCCAACCGGCCGCTCGGCGGCTATTCCGGCGGCATGCGCCAGCGCGTCGGCATCGCGCAGGCGTTGCTCAACGATCCGGCGGTGCTGATCGTCGACGAGCCGACCGTTGGACTCGACCCCGAAGAGCGCATGCGCTTCCGGCACCTGATCGCCGACCTGTCGGGCGACCGCATCGTGATCCTCTCTACCCATATCGTGTCGGATCTCGAGGCCACGGCAAGCCGCATCGCGCTGATCGAGAAGGGTCGCCTGCTGCGGGTGGACACGCCCGAGGCGCTGATGCACGAGGCGGAAGGAAAAGTCTGGGACTGGACGGTGCCCGTGGCGCAGTTGCCGGATGTTCGCCAGCGCTTCCGGATCGCCAGCACGCTGCGTCGCGGCGAAAGCATCCAGGTGCGCATCCTGTCCGAGGTCTCGCCGGCACCGGAAGCGGTGTCGCGACCGCCGGTGCTCGAAGACGCCTACCTGTACGCGAAGTCGCAGGCGACTGCGCCCGCATGAGCGCGGCCGACACGCGCCTGCACGCGCGCGGTACGGGCGCGACTGGCATGCTCGCCGCCGCGCGCGCCGACTTCCTGCAGCGCGTGCGCAGTTTCCGCTTCCTCGTCGTGCTGATGGCGACGGTAGTGCTGGGCATGCTGATGTTGCCCACGCAGGATGCCGGTTACGTCGTGCTCCAGGTCGGAGACGCGCGCGGCGTGTACGGATCGGCCTGGGTCGGACTCGTGTTCGGCGTGATCGGCGCAACGATCCTGCCGCTGCTCGGTTTCTTCATCGTCAAGGATGCACTCGCGCGCGACCGCGCGACGCGCGTCGGCCTCGTGCTCGCGGCGTCACCGCTCGGCCGCTTCGGTTACCTCGGCGCAAAGCTGCTCAGCAACGTTTCCATCTTTGCGGCGATCCTCGCGGTGTTGAGCGTCGTGGCCTTCGGCATGCAGTTATGGCGCGCCGAAGACACCGCGATCCATCCGGTCGACCTGCTCGTGCACTTGTGGCTGACGCCACTGCCGGTGTTGCTCGCAACCTCGGCCGTTGCGCTGCTGTTCGAATGCGTGCCGATCCTGCGCGGCGCGTTTGGCAACGTTGCGTTCTTCTTCCTCTGGGCTCTCGTCTTCGGACCCGGCATGGTCAACATGGAAGCCGACAAGAGCCGCATCGTGACGCGTAGCGCCGACTTCTATGGCATCGCGGCCCCACTGGCCGATTTCGAGGACCAGATTCCCGAGGGACCGCTGCGCAAGGGTGGGCTGTCGATCGGCGCCAATATTGGCGCGAAGCCGCCGTCGCCGGTGCCGTGGGCCGGCATCGCCGACGATCCGCGCTGGTTGGCGGAACGCATGTTGTGGATGCTGGCATTCATCCCGGTGCTGCTGCTGGCGGCGCCGTTCTTCGATCGTTTCGATCCGGCGCGCACGGGACGACGGCGCGTCGACCCCGAGGTCGAGACCGTCGCCCATAACGCGGATGCACGATCGTCGCCATGGCACGCGTTGACACCCTTGCCGATCGCGGGCGCCGGCTGGCGGCCCCTGACTCTGCTGCTGGCCGAGTTGCGTTTGATGCTCACGCGGCGCTCGATCTGGTGGTACGGGGTCGTCGTTGGACTCTGGATCGCCGGGTTCGCCACCGACGCGGGCATCGCCGTGAAATGGGTCGTGCCGGTGGCCTGGCTGTGGGGACTGACCCTTTTCTCGGAGTTGGGTGCGCGCGCCGAGATCCACAACACGGGTTCGCTGCTGGCCAGTGCGCTGTCGCCGCTGCTGCGGCAGTTGCCGCTGCAATGGCTTGCGGGCACGCTGTTCGCGCTCTTGCTGGTGGCGCCGGTGATGCTGAAACTGCTGCTGGTCGGCGCCGTCGGGCTCGCGGCGCAGGTTACGGTCGGCGCGGCTTTCGTCGCCGCCCTGACGCTCGCGCTCGGTGCGCTCAGCGGCGGCGCACGCTTGTTTGAACTGTCCTTCCTGATGCTCTGGTATGTCGCGATGCAGGATCTGGCGCCGGCGCGCTTCTCCGGCAACCCGGGCCTGGCGCTGATCGACAGCTATGCGCCGCACTACTTCGGGCTCGCCGCGCTGCTGCTCGTGTGCACGTGGGTGCTGCGGGCGCTGACGATGCGCCGGTAGGACGCGCGCCGCCGAGAGGAAATCCGGGTTCGCTGCGTCTGCAGTTCACCGGGCAACGGCGATCCTGCAATGCGCGCGACTTTTCTGGGCTTGATGCTGTCCCTGGTGGCCGTGCCCGCGCTGCAGGCGCAGACACCGACGCACGCCAACGTCGAATTCGCGCGCATCAACAACCAGCCGCTGCGGCTCGACCTTTACTTGCCGGGCACTCCCGCAACCGGTGGGCCGCTCGTGATCTTCGTGCACGGCGGCGGCTGGAACAGCGGCAACAAGGACGTGATCCAGGCCGCGATGCTGCCCCTGCTCGATCAAGGCGTTGCGCTGGCGAGCATCAACTATCGGCTGGTCAACCCGCAGGACGCGGCCACGTATGGCGGCTTCGGCGCAGTGGTCTTTCCGGCGGCCGTGCACGACGTCAAGGCGGCGATCCGCTTCCTCCGCGCCAACGCCTCAACTTACGGCCTCGATCCAATGCGCATCGCGCTGTGGGGCAGTTCCGCGGGCTCGCATCTCGCGAGCCTGGCCGCGTTGTCGAGCGGCAATGCCGCGCTCGAAGGCAGCGTCGGTTCGTACCTCGATGCCTCGAGCGCCGTGCAACTGGCGGTCGATGCCTTTGGCCCCAGCGACATCCTGCGCATGGGTCTGGACGCCGCGGACGCGGGCTTCAATCCGACCGGATGGGACGCACCCAACACCGCACACGCCGCGTTCATCGGTTGCGGCGCGGAAGGCATGGGCGCGATCCGCGCGAACATGGACAATCCCTCGGCGCCGTGGCCCCAGTGCGTGGCGCGGGCAAATCTCGCCAATCCCGTGCTGCAGGTCGACGCGGGCGACCCACCGGTCTGGATCGGCCACGCCAGCGACGACGCGGTCGTGCCGTGGCCGCAAAGCCTGCGACTGTTCGATGCCTTGCAGTTGGCCGGCGTCGACTCGGACTTCGTGCGCGCGGCTGCCGGGGGTCACCAGCTGCAGGAAGCGCAGTACGCACAGGCGCGCGGGTTCGTGCTGCAGCGCTTCGCTGCGCTGCACGCGGCGCTGTTCACCAACGGCTTCGAATAGTTCCGGCCGGGCAGAACGTCATCGGAGGTGGCGTCGGGGCGATGGAGCCTTCCCGACCGGCGTCGGGCTGTGTGTTGCAGGGCCGATGCGCGGGCGACCTGACATGCGCCGGGCCGACTTCTCGATGGCGACCGATGTCCGCTTGCGTCAGACTTTCGGCGATGCCGCTCTCGCGCGATCAGTTCGACCGGGTCATGGCTATGCACGAGCCGCGCTTGCGCGCGCATGTGCTGAGCCAGATCGGCGCCAACCAGGGGCTCGACGTCGACGAGGCGATCCAGGACGTGCGCATCCGTCTCTGGAATGCGTTGTCGAGTGAGAGGGAAGTCGAGCATCTTGCGTCCTATCTGCGGCGAACGGTGGTGTCGGTAGTCATCGATGCGCTGCGGCGGCGGCAGGCGCGTCGCGAGGAAACGCTCGATGCGGTCGACGTCGCGGTCGTGGCGGGACCAATCCACGCACCGGAACGGAGCGCGGATCGCGCCCAGCGCCTGCGCCTCGCGTCCGCGGCGATCGCCGGGTTGCCGGAGCGGCGCCGCGTGCCGGCACAACTGTTGTTGCAGGGATTCACCACGCTGGAGATCGGGGTCATGCTGGGAACTACCGAGGCCACCGCGCGCAACCTTGCCTACCGCGGCGTCGAGGAGATCCGGGAGGCGATGCGCGTGGCGGGAGCGGACGACTGGGATGACTGACGCCGCTGCTCGCACCGCGCAGCACGCGCTCGCCGCCGCGAATCGCTGCGACGGTGCCGCGTGCCCGGAGCCCGACATCCTCATTGCGTTCGCTGCTGGCCGGCTGCCGCAGACGCAACGCGAACAGGTGGCGGCGCGCGTCGCTGCGTGCGGTGTATGCGCCGCGGCCGTACGCGCGGCGCTCGACGCCTCGGCGTGGGCGGACGACGTGGCGGAGGCGATTGTCCGCGCGAACACATTCCAGCCGTCGCGCAAAGCGACAGCGGCGAACACGTCACGGCGCAGGAGGTGGCTGCCCTTGGCAACGGCCGCAGGCATGCTGCTGATGGTGGGAGCAGGCGTGCTCATCCGCTCGCCGCCGGAGGAGACGCT
>JBBRIE010000147.1:0-7319 GCA_038221545.1 Lysobacterales bacterium | reverse complement strand
AGCCTTCCAGTCCTGCGCCACCGCGCACCAGCCGGACGTTGGCGGTGTCCGCCTTGGACAAGAAGGAGGGGCTGCCCTGGTTGAAGCCCACGACCCAGGACTGGGTCGAGTCGGCGAAGCGCGTCGTCGAAGTCCACACGTCCGCGGTGCCGATGCCGGGAAACAGCGTGGTGTTGATGGCCGGAAACCAGCAGCCGCGTTCGACCAGACTGCGCAACTCGGTACGGTTCGGCAGTCGCCAGTCGTCGAAACCGGCATGGACTTCGGCGTCCGCAGCGGTCAATGCCGCAGACCAGTTCAGCGCGCTCAGGTTGCCGGCCGCGCAGCCCGCTCCGGACAATCCCTGCCGGCACTGCTTCCACACCAGCGAGGTCTCGAGGTCGATCACCACGTTCTCGCCAACAGGGCCGGGCGCGGCCAGCAGGTAGCGACTGTCGGGAGCCACGCGTACATTGCCGGAAGGGCAGGCACCCTGGGCGAGCAGTGGTGCGCTCAGGGCGAGTGCGGCGAAGAGCGGCAGTGACGCCGCGAGTAGGCGGCGTCCGCTGGCGCGCAACCACGCGCAGGCCGATGTGTTCATGGGTCGTCCCTCACCAGCCGCACGCGGAACGTCGAGGACTTCTGGAAGTTCCCAAGCAAACCCCCGTTGAAGTCAAGTTGCCAGCCGTTGAGTGCGCCACCGCTGCTCGGGTCGTTGTCGCCGGACCAGTATCGGCTGGCGGCCAAGCTGCCCGGAAACCAGACGGTGTCGAGGAAAGGTCCGCTGGACACGCCGTAATCGAGCAAGGACTCGAGTTCGAATACCGTGGGCAGTCGCCAGTCGGTACGCCCGCACAGTCTTTCGCTGCCGGTGAGCGCGTTCACCGCATTGCGGAAGGCAGTGGTGTTGCAGAGCGCGAGACCTGTGCAGGTGGCACTGGTTCCCGCCGTGCCACTGTTGCCGCCATTGACGCTGATGTTGGTGTCGAACCAGGAATACGTGTGTCTGTTGTCGAACAAACTGGAATCCTGCCGCCATTTCAGCTCCCAGGTCAGGCCGGTGACGTTGTCGCGCGTGCAGTTCCAGGTGTCGGGATCGAAACCGAGCTCCGCCGACGCCGGCAGTTCGTTGCCGGCATTGCTGATCTTCGTGTAGTCGCGGCCCCGTGTCGCGGAGTCGCCGCGCTTGACCAGCACGCCCACCGCATCGGCAGCGGACGCGCCCACGGTGCAGTCCTGCCGGTTGAAGCCGGCCAACTCCGGGTCAGGCTGCGCGGGCGCGACCGTGCCGGAGGCGTCGGTGGCGCTGTGGCAGGTCAGCTGCCCTGTGTCGTTGACCGGTTGGGCATGCGCCGCGGAGGCGACGGCAATGAGGAATGCGATGCCCGCGAATACGAGGGGGCGCGCACCCCGCGCGTGCAAACCGCTGCGTTTCACACATTTCCGCACCGTACCGAACGAACTGCAGACCGCAATCGTCACGACCGGCATCCCCTGTGGATGCCGGCTTCAGGGTACACCCGCCGCGGAGGTTCCTAGGTCGTGCGCAACGAAGTGGCGCAGCCGCGCTGCCGCGGAGGATTCCCGTCGCGTTCATCGTTCCAGCCGCAACGTACGCGCATCTACCTCGAGGAAACGACGATGCGGACATTGGGCTGGATCCTTTCGGCCGGCGCACTTGCGATGGCGGCCGGCACGGCGAATGCGCAAGCCGCGCTGTCTTCCCGCGCCGGCGACGGCACGCTGCTGCAAGTGTCCGCGCAGGGTGAAGTTCGACGCGCTCCAGACGTCGCGGAGATCGGCGTGGGCGTGGTGACACAGGCGGCCGACGCGAAGGCTGCGCTGGCCGCGAATGCGGAACAAATGAATCGCGTGATCGCGGCGGTCAAGCGTGCGGGTATCGAAGACAAGGACGTGCAGACCAGCGGCGTGAACCTGCAACCGCAGTACCAGTACGCGGAGAACCAGCCACCCAAGCTCAACGGTTACCAGGCGCAGAACCGGGTCAGCGTGAAGGTTCGCGACATCGGCGAGATCGGCGAGGTGCTGGACGTGCTGGTCGCGCAGGGCGCCAACCAGATCGACGGGCCGAGTTTCACGCTCGACAAGCCCGACGTCGCACTGGACGAGGCGAGACGCGTCGCCCTCAAGAAGGCGCAGGCACGCGCCGAAATGTACGCCGACGCGATTGGGCTCAAGGTCGCGCGCATCGTCAGCATCGACGAATCCGGTGCGGGTTTCCAACCGCCGCGCCCGATGATGATGGCCAAGGCCGAGATGGCGATGGATTCGAGCAGCACGCCGGTGATGCCCGGCGAACAGTCGCACGCCGTGACGCTCAACGTGGTGTTCGAACTCCGCTGACCTGTCGCGGGATTCCTGCTTGGGCTGTAGTCGACGCCCGACCCTCTTCTCCTGCTTAAGTAGGTCAGGTCGCACAGCCACGTGACAGGCCAACCGTAATCCCGGCAATTCGCAGCCCACGCGGACAGGAACGTGAGCCCTCGTCGGAACTCTCCATTTTCGTCTGCGCATCTACGCGGCAGCTTGTTGCTGGTAGAGGTACTTCTGGAAGCCGGTGAAGACGCGGCTGATGTCGTCGGGTCGGCCGAGATCAGCGACGGCGTCGGCGATGGAGTTGTGATACTTCAGGCGCAACAGTGGCGTGAGCTTGTCCTGGTCGAGTTCCTCGACGCCCACGCTGACGTAGTGCAACAGCACGAAGTCGAGGAACACCCGCTGCCTGCTGTTGAAGTGCGTGCTGATGATGACTTTGGCATGGGCGGCGCGCTCCTCGCGCGTGATCGGTGGCAGCGCATAGGCCACGTGGGCCAGCACGTCGAACAAATCGCTGTTTTCGGCCTCGATGATCTTCTGCATTTCGGCCAGTTGCGCACCGCCGAAGCCCTTCTCCGCAAGTCCCTGCAACAGTTGCCTGCGCGTTTCCGGCGCGCTCCATAGCGCGCGCAGTTCTGCTTCGCTCTTGAAGAACTCCGGCAACCTGCCGAACAGCATTTCCAGAAACTGCTGGGCCGACATCGGCGTGCCGTCCGGATGCCAGAACGTCGTGCACAACATGTGCTGTATCGCACGCGCCTTGCCGTCTGCGAGCGTCACCTTGATCCGCTGAGGCGGAGGTTGACGCCCTTTGGCCTCGGAAGGTTCGTACGAAGGCGGCGGTGGCTCGCGCGAAGTTGTGCGCGGTTCTGCGGCAAGCGGCTCGCCATCCCATTCCGGATCGCTGAAGTGGTGATGCGCCTTCACGAAGTCGTAGATCGTGAAGTGGTCCTTGCCGTCGTAAAGCCGCGTGCCGCGCCCGATGATCTGCTTGAACTCGATCATCGAGTTGATCGGGCGCATGAGCACGATGTTGCGCACGTTGCGCGCGTCGACGCCGGTCGAGAGCTTCTGGGAAGTGGTCAGGATCGTCGGCAAGGTCTTGTCGTTGTCCTGGAAGTCGCGCAGGTGCTGGTCGCCCAGCGCCCCGTCGTTGGCGGTGACGCGCTGGCAGTAGTTCGGATCGGTGCTGGTCTTCATCTGGTTGACGAGGTCGCGCACGGCCAGGGCGTGAACCTGCGAGGCGCAGAACACCAGCGTCTTCTGTTTCTGGTCGATCTGGTCCATGAAGACCCTGACGCGATGCGCTTCTCGCTCCCTGATCTCGATGATCCTGTTGAAGTCCTTTTCCTCGTAGCGCTTGCCGCTCTCGATCTCGCCCTCGATCAGCTTGTCGTCGGGCGTGTAGACGTAGTCGTCGAGCGTCGTTGCGATCTGCTTGACCTTGAACGGCGTGAGGAAGCCGTCGTTGATGCCCTGCTTCAGCGAATAGACGTATACCGGCTCGCCGAAATACGCGTACGTGTCCACGTTGTCGCGGCGCCTGGGCGTGGCGGTAAGGCCGAGATGCACCGCGGGCGCGAAGTAATCGAGGATGCCGCGCCAGTTGCTCTCGTCGTTGGCGCCGCCACGATGGCATTCGTCGATGACGATGAAATCGAAGAAGTCCGTCGGATAGTCGCCGAAGTACGGTGCGGGTTTGCCGTCGCTCGACGGACCACACATGAAGGTCTGGAAGATGGTGAAGAACAGGCTGCCATTCTTCGGCACCCTGCCCGTCTTGCGGATGTCGCCCGGCTCGATCCGCACCAGCGCGTCCTCGGGAAATGCAGAGAAAGCGTTGTAGGCCTGGTTCGCGAGGATGTTGCGATCCGCGAGGAAGAGGACGCGTGGCCGCCGCGATGGCTCACCGCCGGACTTCCAGTCGGCAAGGTTCCAGCGGCTGTGGAACAGCTTCCACGCGATCTGGAACGCGATGAAGGTCTTGCCGGTGCCGGTGGCCAGCGTGAGAAGGATGCGCGAGCGATTGTCCGCGATCGCTTCAAGCACACGCTCGATGGCGATGTCCTGGTAATAGCGGCTCGGGTGCGAGCCGCCCTTGTCCTCGAACGGTACGGCGGCGAAGCGGTCGCGCCACGCGTTCGCAGTGGCAAACGTCGATGACCAGAGTTCGTCGGGCGTCGGGAATCGCGCCAGCTCGCCTTCCTTGCCGGTCTGCATGTCGATGGCGTAGATGCCGCGACCGTTGGTGGAGTAGGCGAAGCGCAGCATGAGCCTGGTCGCGTAGTCCTTGGCCTGGCCCACGCCCTCGGTCAGCTCCTTGTCCCATGCCTTGGCTTCGATCGCAGCGAGCTTGCGGTTGCGATACACCAGCACGTAATCCGCGACGAGCGCCGGGGCGCGGCGCGCGCGGCCCTCGATCCTGCCGAGTGTGATGCAGTGTTCGCGCGCGATCCGGCTGCCCTCGACCACGCCCCAGCCCGCCGCCGCAAGGGCGGGATCGATGTGGTCGGCGCGCGTCTCGGCTTCGTTCATGGGTCAGTGGTAGTCATCTTCACGCTGGTGACGCACGGCCAACACGGTGACGGTCTTGTCGTCGTCGATTTCAAACAACTCAACGTAGCCTGACGCTCCGAATGGGATCAGAAGTTCTCGGAGGAAGCTGTCTCCTGCGGAGGACTTGCGACAGCTAAAGGGAGAGTGCTCGAGCAAATCGACACCGTGAAGGATGGCATCCAAAGCGCGCTCGGCAAGGGGCCAGTCACTGATGTCACGGGTCATGAAGAACGCGTACAGCCGCTGAAGGTCCGCCAAGGCAGCTGCAGTGAAGCGAACTCGAAAAGACATGCGGTTTTACTTCGACGCGGCTTCGCGCTTTCCTTTGGCCAATTGCGATCTCAGTGCCGTGATCACGTCGGGAGACGAAATGTAGACGCCCGTCCGTTTCGCTTCTTCGCGCGATGCGAGCCCGCGCGCGATGAACTCGTCCTGCGCCTTGCGACGCTCGATGTTGGCCCGCACTGATTGCTCGACGAAGCCCGACAGGCTCTCGCCTTCCAGCAACACTTCTTCAGCCGCTTGCCGCAGGGCAGGATCCACTCGCAGCGAAGGAAAGCTTGCCGTCTTCATGGTTGTCTTTTCTGCATCGCAATTGCGACGCAGCATGGTGTCTGTCGTCGTTGGTTGCAACTTGGTCCAGAGGTGAGCAGAACCCGGACGCTCTTCGTTTAGGTGACCAGCATATGTAAGCGAAGGGTGACATTCGTCTACATGTTGTCGTACGAAGACATTTTAATCGATGGTAGTCAGCGTTCAAACACATAAATCGCTTTGAATGTACACGATCAACGACATACCCTATAATGTCGTCGTTCGCAGACATAGGTATTTCCTTCGTGCAACTCATCAAGACATCCGGCGATCTGGGCCAGGTCATCCGCGCCCGCCGCAAGGAACTCAAGTGGAACCAGTCGGAGCTCGCCGAACAGATCGGCGTCAGCCGTCAATGGATCATCGACATCGAGAAAGGCAAGCCACGGGCCGAGCTCGGCCTGGTCCTGCGCACGATCTATGCATTGGGATTGTCGATGCACATGGATCAGGGGAAGCCTGAAGTGCTGCAACCTACAGTGGCGCGCCACGTCAACATCGATCGGATCATTGAGCGCAACAAGGGGAACCATTCGACTGGGATCGACAACGATATTTTTCGAGGAGTTCGCGAGCAGGATCGTCTTTTTGAGCATGCGAGGCAGATGACGTCGGGCATACCCGACGATCTTCGGAAACTCATGCGCGAACAGAACTCGCTCGCTGAAATGGCGAAACAGAGCTCGATCCCAGAGGCGGCGAAACAGATGTCATCGAGCATTCCCGACGATCTTCAGAACCCGGGATACATGCAGAAAGAGGCGCCAACGAAGAAGGAGAAGCGGAGCCGCAAGAAGCCGCCCGCTTCCGGCGGGAAAGCCGGGTAATGGAGCTCGTCGCGATGCATGGCACTACGCGCCTCGGACTCCTGCGGGCCGATCGCAACGGCAACCCACAGTTCGAGTACGACCCGGAATGGCGCGCGGATCTGGGGGCGATTCCGCTTTCGCTGTCCCTGCCGCTCGCCTCGGAGACACACGCGTCCGACACCGTGGCCGCAGTCCTCTGGGGGCTGCTCACGGACAGCGAGCACGCGCTGCAGCGGTTGGCCGCCAAATTCCACGTTTCGGCTCGCAACCCGCTGGCGCTGCTCTCGCACATCGGAGAAGACTGCGCTGGCGCGATCTCGTTTGTCGTCCCGAACAGAGTAGATGCGTGGGCAGCGGGCGAAAACGATGGCGTCGAGTGGCTGGACGCGTCAGAGGTGGAAACGCGCTTGCGACGGGTGCGACTGGACAGTGGCGCAACACGAAATGACGACGACCTCGGCCAGTTCAGTCTGGCGGGAGCTCAGCCAAAAATTGCCCTGCTTTTGAGAGGCGGACGGTGGGGTGTGCCGAGCGGGCGGGTTCCCACCACCCATATCCTGAAGCCGCCGACCGGCGCATTCGATGCCTACGCCGAGAACGAACACTTTTGCTCAAGGCTCGCACGCGCTTCCCAATTACCTGCGGCAGAGTCAGCGGTCTTGCGCTTCGGTGAAGAGATCGCGATCTGCGTAGAGCGCTACGATCGCGAACAGGGCGGAACTGAAATCGTCCGAGTGCATCAGGAAGACTTCTGCCAAGCCTTGGGAATACTTCCGCAACGCAAGTACCAGAATCAAGGCGGTCCTTCTCCCAAGGAAATGGCCGACCTGATCCAGATGCATTCGAGTCGTGCGCGGGACGATCTCGAAACCCTGTTTCTTGCGCTCGCGTTCAACTGGATCATCGCGGGCACCGATGCCCATGCGAAGAATTATTCCGTCTTGCTAGGGCAAGGAGGCAAGGTGCGACTCGCGCCGCTGTACGACCTGTCGAGTCTTCTCCCCTACGGCACGGACAATCGCAAGATCAAACTGGCGATGAAGG
>JBBRIE010000146.1:0-7321 GCA_038221545.1 Lysobacterales bacterium | reverse complement strand
ATTCGGACGCGTAGGCACCGGCCCACCGCACGGCAGGTTCTGCGGTCAGCGAGTCGAGACCATCTCCACCGAGGCGAACCGCATAGGCGTTGTTCGGGATGAAACCCACGACCTTGTGTCCCCTGCGTTCGAGTCGCGTGCGCGCGGCGGCGGCATCCTCACCCGCGTTGAACTGCACGATGGCATAGCGGCCATCCGCAGCCCCGGCGTAGGCGCTGGTCGACGCAGGCGCATTGCGCGGATCGAAAATGCCCGCGCGCAGGGCGAGCAGGTTCGGGGAGCTTGCCGTCTGCGACAGCGGCGAGATCGCTCCCGCGTCGACCGCGACGGAATCCACCGATGCGCCAAGACATAGCGCTGCGGCAATGGAGAGGGTCAGGAGGGAGCGATGCAGACGTGGCATGCAAGTGATCCAGGCGGGCGCGGGGCAGTCCGGGAGTATCGACCGCCTACCGCACGTCCGCAACTCAACAGCGGGACGCAGTTGTTTGCAGTCCCAAGCGGGATATCGCCGTTTTCCTTGATGCCCGCGCATCGCTCCCCGCCAGCGCCCAACCCGACTGGACGAGCGGGGCCAGTCCGTCTCGGGTATACTCGCGCGTTCGCCGCGACGCACTCAACTCGCCCTGCGCCTCCGCGCCAGTGGGCGAAAGGCCTTGCGCGCTTCATTTCGCAGCAATCCTGGAGTTCCCAATGGCCATCGCCAAGCCTGCAGCAACCACCCGAACCGGCCCGAACTCGCGTGGCGGCTCTGATCCTTATGCCGACAAGCGCCTGACCAGCGGCCGCATCTCCTCCGATATCACCGATTTCGAGCGCCTCGGCGGCAAGGTTGAAGTACTCGGCATCACGCGCGACTGGTACAAGCCGTCCGCCCCCTCGGCCCGCTCGAACAAGAGTGCAGCCAAGACCGCTCCTGCAGTCCCCGGCGCCGCGGTCATCGCCGCCGCGGCCGCGCCGGCGGCGCCGCGCAAGCGCGTGCGGACTCCCGCCAAGCGTTGATCGCATCTCTGCCGGCCGCCGCGCCGGCGGAATTCGTCTGCAGCGGTCCAGGGTCTCGCCCTGGCCGGCTGCGCTGAACGGGCAAGCGGAGCAGACGCTCCCGATCGTTTAGACTCCACCGCCACGGCTCAACGCCGGCATGGGGTCTTGCGTGCGCTTCGAGTCCGGTTCGGTCTTCGCGGGCTACACGGTGGTGTCGCGCCTCGGGCGCGGCGGCATGGCGACCGTGTACCTCGTGCGCGAGGAAGGGCTCGACCGCCTGGTGGCGCTCAAGGTGCTGCCCGAGCAGCTCGTCGACGACCAGCAGTTCGGCGCGCGCTTCGAGCAGGAAGCCCGCGTCATCGGCAGCCTCGACCATCCCCACATCATCCCGGTTTATCGCTACGGCATCACCAACGACGTGCCGTGGATGGCGTTGCGCTACGTCGACGGTGGCGACTTCGCGCAGCGCCTGATTGCGCGTCCGTTGGCGCTCGCCGAGGGTTTCGGCATCCTCCGCGGCGTCGCGAGCGCGCTCGACTACGCGCATCGCAAGAGCGTCGTGCATCGCGACATCAAGCCGCAGAACATCCTGCTGACCAGTGAAGGCTCGGCCTACCTCGCCGATTTCGGCGTGGCCAAGCTGCTGCAGGCTTCCAGCGTCTCGCACACGCTGATCGGCGGCATCGTCGGTTCGCCGGCCTACATGGCGCCGGAGCAGGCACAGGGCCATGCGATCGGCCCGCACACAGACATCTATTCGCTGGCGGTGATCTGCTTCCAGTGGCTGACCGGTGGCCTGCCGTTCGAGGCCGACACGCCGCACGCGATTCTGCTCAAGCACGTGCTGGAGCCGTTGCCGACGCACGCGCTGGGGCTCCTCGCTCCGCCCGTGGCCGCGGCGCTGCAGAAAGGCATGGCTAAAAAGCCGGAAGACCGCTACGCGACCGCGGGTCTGCTCGTCGCAGCGCTCGAGCAGGCGATGTACGCGCCGATATCGATGACGCACGACGGGCTGGCGGCGTTGACGCCGTCGGGGCTTCGCGCAATCAGCGGGGTGGATCGCCGGCTCGACACGCCCACGACGCTGTCGCGCGCGATCGTCGACCCGGGCCTACGTCCGGACCCGCCGACCGCCCCATCGCGGGCGGTGGTGGACTCCGGGCCGCATCACGACGTGCCGGCGCCTCCCCCGCGATCGGTCGAGCCGCCGACCGCGCAGTGGACGCCGCCCGTCGAGCCGCCTGCGCGGCAACTCGAACCGCCGCCAGCGTGGCCGACAACAGTCGTCGAAACAGCTGCGGCGCGCTGGCCGCCTCCGGCAGAGCCGCCAGGCCGGCCGCCCGAATCCCCGGCCGAACCGCCGCCATCGCCCGCCCCGCCGCCACCGCTCGCGCAAGCTGCGCCCGTGGCCCCGCCCCGGATCATTGCGTCCGTCTCCGCGCCACCTGCGGCGTCTGTCACGGCGCCGCGGCTCGAGCCGCTGTTGCCACCCGTGCCGCCGGCCTGGCCGCCGGCCGCACCGAAGGCGCCCGAACCCGCCCCCACCCCCGCGCGGACCGGAAACACGGCGGAGCCGATCAGTCGCGTAAGCGCGATACTCAATGCGCTCAGGTCGACGCCGGAGGCCACGCCCGCAGACCAGGGATTTCCCGCGGACGAAGCCGAGGACGGCACCTGGGCGCAACTGCGGCGCCCGCTTGCGTTCAGCGCGCTCGGCGCGGCTCTCCTTGTCGGCGCCTTTGCGATCTGGAGGCTGGTTGCGCCCGATCCGGCGACGCCTTCCGAAGGCGAGCCCACGACGGTTTCCTCCGCGGTCGAGACGCCTGCAGAGCCCGTCGTCGATGCGGCGCAACCGGGAGACGCGTCGACCCGAGCACGGGCGGTACTCAAGCGCGAACGCGAGCGGGCCGAAGCGATGCGCACCGGAGCGACCGACGGAACGGACGTCCCGGCTGAGCCGGAGACGCCGGCTCCCCCGGTCGAACCGTCCGCTGCGGAACTCGCACGCATCGCGGCCGAAAAGCGCGAGGCAGAGGAGCGCGACGCGCGACGCATCGAGGAACAGCGCCTGGCCACGCAGCGCGAAGCCGAACGCCTGGCGGCCGAAGCCCGATCGCGATCCGCCACGGCTTCAACGCCGGCGGTCGCCGCGGCGGCGCCGCGGGCGCAGCCGCCAGCAGCCGTGCCAGCACCCACCACGTCGCCGCCCCCGGGCGTTGCGGCGGCTCCCGGCTTGTCCGGGAGCCCGGCGCCCGCCGGGTCCGCGCCGCGTGCAACCGCCGCGGTCACGGTCGGTGGCTTCACCGAAAAAGGCGGTGGAGTGGTCACGGACAGCCGAACCGGCTACGACTGGCGCCAGTCCGACAACGGCTCGAGCATCGACTGGGCCCGCGCCAAGAGCTACTGCAAAAAGCAGGGTGCGGGCTGGCGCCTGCCGAACGGACGCGAACTGGTGGGCATCATCGATGGCAGCGGCGCGCAGAGCACCGCCTGCGGCAACGCAAGGTGCCGCGTGCCTCCCCTGTTCGACCTCAGCGGGTCCAGCTTCTGGACCACCGAACAGCGCGGCCGAACCCTTTCCATGGTGGTTTACCTCAATACCGGCAGCGCCGAGGCGATCCCGGTCGATCGGGGTTCGCCGCGGGCGCTGTGCGTTCGCAAGCCCTGATGGCGAGTCAGCTTCTTCCTTTCGCGCTCACGCCGCGCGGGCGCTGACCCTGCCGCGTGCCACGGGTTCCCCGGCGGTGCGGGGAGCCCGCACCCGGGTCAGACCCCGATGGGGTTCGCTTTCGAGGGGTCGAGCTTGTAGAGCTTGAGCGCGCGCGCCGCGTCGCCCGGCTTCAGCGCGCCCTCCGCGACCAGCGCACTGACCGCTGCGTGCGCAATGTAATGACGATCGACCTCGAAGTGGCGGCGCAGGTTCGCGCGCGTGTCGCTGCGGCCGAAGCCGTCGGTGCCGAGCACGCTGAAACGCATGCCCGCGGGCACGAACGCGCGGATCTGGTCGGCGTAGGCGCGCACGTAGTCGGTCGCGGCGATCACGGGACCGGTGCGGCCGTCGAGCTTGCCGGTGACGTGCGCGACACGCGGCGACTTCGCCTCGGGATGCAGACGGTTGTGGCGTTCGCAATCAAACCCGTCGCGCCGCAGTTCGTTGAAGCTCGGACAACTCCAGATATCGCTGACCACGCCGAAATCGGCGGCGAGCAGTTCGCTCGCCGCGATCGCCTCGCGCAGGATCGTGCCGGAACCAAGCAACTGCACCTTGAGCTTGGCGCGACCGCCATCCTTGAGCAGGTACATGCCCTTGATGATGTCGGCCGCCGCACCCTCCGGCATCGCCGGATGGGTGTAATTCTCGTTCATGAGCGTCAGGTACCAGTACGCGTCTTCCTGCTCGGTCAGCATGCGCCGCATGCCGTCCTGCACAATCACCGCGACTTCGAACGCGAAGGTCGGATCGTACGCGCGGCAATTCGGGATCGCGCCCGCCAGCAGGTGCGAGTGGCCATCCTCGTGCTGGAGGCCCTCGCCGTTGAGCGTGGTGCGCCCCGCGGTCGCGCCGAGCAGGAATCCGCGCGCGCGCATGTCGGCGGCCTGCCAGCAGCTGTCGCCAATGCGCTGCATGCCGAACATCGAATAAAAGATGTAGAACGGCAGCATCTGCAGGTTGTTGGTGCTGTAGCTGGTCGCCGCAGCGAGCCACGAGCAGAACGCGCCGCATTCGGTGATGCCTTCCTGCAGCACCTGTCCGGCCTGGTCCTCGCGGTAGAACATGAGTTGCCCGGCGTCCATCGGCTTGTACTTCTGCCCGAACGGGGCGTAGATGCCGATCTGGCGGAACAGTCCTTCCATGCCGAAGGTGCGCGCCTCGTCGGCGACGATCGGCACCACGCGCGGGCCCACGGCCTTGTCGCGCAGGATGAGGTTCAGGACCTGCACGAACGCCATGGTGGTCGAGATTTCGCGATCGCCGGATTCCTTGAGCAGCCGCTCGAAGATTTCGAGTTCGGGCGTCGGCAGCGATTCGTCGGCGCGCTCGCGGCGCTGTGGCAGGTAGCCGCCCAGCGCGGCACGGCGCGCCTGCAGGTACTTGACCTCCGGAGAGTCGGCGCCCGGATGGAAGAACGGCACGTCGTCGAGCTGCACGTCCTCGAGCGGGATGCGGAAGCGGTCGCGGAAGGCCTTGACCGCGGCGGTATCCATCTTCTTCTGGCCGTGGGTGGTGTTCTGCGCCTCGCCAGCCTGGCCCATGCCGTAACCCTTCACGGTCTTGGCGAGGATCACGGTCGGCTGGCCCTTGTGCGCGCTTGCCGCTGCGTAAGCTGCGTGGACCTTGACCGGATCGTGGCCGCCGCGGTTTAGGCGCCAGATGTCCTCATCAGACATGTTCGCGACCATCGCGGCGGTCTCCGGGTATTTGCCGAAGAAATGCTCGCGCGTGTACGCGCCGCCGAAGGCCTTGCAGTTCTGGTACTCGCCGTCGACGGTTTCCATCATCAGCTTGCGCAGGATGCCGGTGTGGTCCTGCGCGAGCAGCGGATCCCAGTAACTGCCCCATACGACCTTGAGCACGTTCCAGCCAGCGCCGCGGAAGCCGCCCTCGAGTTCCTGGATGATCTTGCCGTTGCCGCGCACCGGCCCGTCGAGGCGCTGCAGGTTGCAGTTGATGACGAAGCAGAGGTTGTCGAGATTCTCGCGACCCCCGAGCGAGATCGCGCCGAGGCTTTCCGGCTCGTCGCACTCGCCGTCGCCCATGAAGCACCAGACCTTGCGGTCGCTCGGCGGCATGAGGCCGCGCCCTTCGAGGTACTTGAAGAAACGCGCCTGGTAGATGGCGCTGATGGGCCCGAGGCCCATCGACACGGTCGGCGTCTGCCAGAACGTCGGCATCAGCCAGGGGTGCGGATACGAGGAGATGCCGCGGCCGCCGGTCTCCATGCGGAAATGGTCGAGCTGGTCCTCGCTGATGCGTCCCTCGAGGAACGCGCGCGCGTAAATGCCCGGCGAGGAATGACCCTGGATGTAGAGGAGATCCCCGGGATGCTCTGCGTGCGGCGCGCGCCAGAAATGGTTGAAGCCGACGTCGTAGAGCGTGGCCGACGACGCGAAGCTCGCGATGTGGCCGCCGAGGTCTCCGGGCTTGCGATTCGCGCGCACCACCGTCGCCAGCGCGTTCCAGCGGATCAGCGAACGGATCTTCCACTCGAGCGTCGCATCCCCGGGCATCGGCGGCTGCTGCGACGGCGGGATGGAGTTGATGTAGGCGGTGGTTGGCGTGAATGGCAGGTTGCCACCGGCGCGGCGCGTCTCGGCGACCAGTTGTTCGAGCAGGAAATGCGCGCGCCCGGTGCCGTCGCGGGCGATGATCGCCTGCATGGACTCGACCCATTCGCGGGTCTCGGTCGGATCGAGGTCGGCACCAAGGTCTTTCCCGGTCCGGGTTTGATCGTTCATGACCGCTCCTGTGATCGCGGGACGCGAGCGGCGGAGTCTAGCGGCAGGGCGCGGGCCGGGACAAAGCCGGGCCTCCCGGACGCCCCGCTGCGGCGTACCGCAACGCGGCGTAAGATATTTCACTCGTCGGAGCGCAGTCAGGGGATCCGCATGAAAATCGCAGTGTGGTGGGTGGTTACGACCCTCGTTGCCTGCGCGAGTGCCGCTTGCGCGGAAGAGCCCATCCCGTCGGAAACCGACCAATCGGCTGCGGCCGGTCGACCGGCCGTCGACGCGCCGTCCTCGGCGTCCAGTGCAGCCGGCGTCGCCGGCGAGCAAGGCATGCGCGTGTATCTCGACCCCGCGACCGGTGAACTCACCGACGGCCCGGTGACGCCCGAGCAGCGTGCGCTGGAAGATGTGCTGGCCCTGCCTGCACCCGACTACTCGAAGATCACCTTCGAGACCCTTGAGGATGGCACCGTCATGGCCCACGGCAACGGCCAGTTCGAGTCCACGAGCACGATCCGCATCGATGCGCAGGGCCAGACCCACATCGCTTGCACGCGGACGGGGGCGCACGCCGAGCACGGACATGCCGCGCCACAGCAGACTCGGCCGTGAGCACGCGCATGGCAGCGGCACGCAGCGCGGCGCTCGCGGCGATCCTGGTGCTCGCGGGACCCGTGCAAGCCGCGACGATCACCATCGTCATCAACGATGGGGCCGGAGAAGGCTTCAACGATCCGACCGTGGTCGCGCCCGAGGGCGGCAACCCTGGCATCACGCTGGGCCAGCAGCGCCTCAATCTGTTCCAGGCAGCGGCGTCAGTCTGGGCGGCGACCTTGCAGAGCAACATCGAGATCAAGGTCAGAGCGGCCTTCGATCCGCTGACCTGCAC
>JBBRIE010000145.1:0-7341 GCA_038221545.1 Lysobacterales bacterium | reverse complement strand
AGCTTGCGCGCGATCGTCGGCACCGCCTTGAAAAACTCGTGCGCGGCTTCCACCGTGAGGTCGAGGATCTGCGCGATGTTGCTGCCCTTGTATTGAACTTCGAGCGTTTCGCGGTTGTAGCGCCGACCCTCGCAGACGTCGCACGGCACATACACGTCGGGTAAAAAATGCATCTCGACCTTGACCATGCCGTCGCCCTCGCACGCTTCGCAGCGCCCGCCGGGCACGTTGAACGAAAAGCGGCCCGGCGAGTATCCGCGCGAGCGCGATTCGGGTACCTGCGCGAACAGTTCCCGCAAGGGTGTGAACAGCCCGGTATACGTCGCGGGGTTCGAGCGCGGCGTGCGCCCGATCGGCGACTGGTCGATGTCGACGACCTTGTCGAACAGCTCGAGGCCGCGCACTTCCAGATGGGCTGCAGGCTGCGTCGCCGCGCCGTTCAATTCCGCAGCAGCGAGCTGGTAGAGCGTGTCGTTGATCAAGGTCGACTTGCCGGAGCCCGAGACGCCGGTCACGCAGGTAAACAGGCTCGCGGGAATCTCGAGATCCACGTCCTGCAGGTTGTTCGCACTGGCGCCGAGCAGCTTGAGCATGCGCTTGCGATCGGGCTTGCGCCGTTCGGCGGGAATCTCGATGCGCGCGCGACCCGAAAGGTATTGGCCGGTTATGGATTCCGGCGCGTCGAGGATGTCCTGGTAGGACCCCTGCGCGACGATCCGGCCGCCGTGAACGCCGGCCCCGGGGCCGATGTCGACCAGGTGGTCCGCCGCGCGAATGGCATCCTCGTCGTGCTCGACCACGATCACGGTGTTGCCGATATCGCGCAGTCGCGTCAGCGTCCCGAGCAGGCGCTCGTTGTCGCGCTGGTGCAGCCCGATCGAAGGCTCGTCCAGCACGTACATCACGCCGACGAGTCCGGCTCCGATCTGCGATGCGAGGCGGATGCGCTGTGCCTCGCCACCGGACAGGGAGTCGGCCTGGCGCTCGAGCGTCAGGTATTCCAGCCCAACGTCGACCAGGAAGCGCAGCCGCTCGCGGATCTCCTTGACGATGCGTGCGGCGATCTCGCCGCGCCAGCCGGGTAGCGCGAGTTCTTCGAACCAGGCCAGCGAGCGGGCCACCGACAGGCCGGTGACCGTAGCGATGTTCTGCCCCGATACGAGCACGTTCCGCGCCGGCGGATTGAGGCGTTGCCCATGGCAATCCAGGCAAGGCCGGTGGCTGATGAACTTTGCGAGTTCCTCGCGCACGGTCGGCGATTCGGTCTCGCGATAGCGCCGCTCAAGGTTCGGCAGGATTCCCTCGAAACGGTGCTTGCGGGTGACCGCGGAGCCGCTTTCCGTCGCGTAGCGGAATGCGATCGACGCACCGCCCGAGCCCTGCAGCACCGAGCGTTGCACTTCGGGGTCGAGTTCCTGCCAGGGCGTGTCGACACTGAAGCCGAAATGCTTCGACAACGACTTGATCATCTGGAAGTAGTAAGCATTGCGTCGATCCCAGCCCCGGATCGCGCCGCTCGCCATCGAAAGCTCCGGATGCACCACCACCCGGTCGGGGTCGAAGAACTGGCTGACCCCGAGGCCGTCGCAGGAAGGGCATGCACCCATCGGCGAGTTGAAGGAGAAGAGCCTCGGCTCGAGCTCGGGCAACGAGAAATCGCAGATCGGGCAGGAGAACTTCGACGAGAACAGCAGGGGTGCCGCAGCCTCGTCGTCGAGCGAGCGCACCACCGCGAGGCCTTCGCCGAGCCGGAGCGCGGTCTCGAAAGACTCCGCCAGCCTTTGCCGGAGTTCAGGCAGCGGCCGCAAGCGGTCGACGACTGCATCGATCGTGTGCTTGACGCGCAACGCGAGGGGCGGCACGGCGTCGATTTCGTACATCTGGCCGTCGACGCGAACCCGCACGAAACCCTGGGCGCGCAGTTGCTCGAACACCTGCAGGTGTTCACCCTTTCGCTCCCGGATGATCGGCGCCAGCAGCATGTAGCGTTGGGCGGGATCGAGCGCGAGGGTCGAGTCCACCATCTGGCTCACGGTTTGCGCGGCGAGTGCATTGCCGTGCTTCGGGCAATGCGGCATGCCGACCCGCGCGAACAGCAGCCTGAGGTAGTCGTAGATCTCCGTGATCGTGCCGACCGTGGAGCGCGGGTTGTGCGAGGTCGACTTCTGCTCGATGGCAATCGCGGGGCTCAGGCCCTCGATGTGGTCGATGTCGGGCTTTTCCATCACGCTCAGGAACTGCCGGGCATACGACGACAGGGACTCGACGTAGCGTCGCTGGCCCTCTGCATAGATCGTGTCGAACGCGAGCGAAGATTTGCCGGAGCCGGACAGGCCCGTGATGACGATCAGCCGGTCGCGCGGCAGGTCGAGGTCGATGTTCTTGAGATTGTGGGTGCGCGCACCGCGGATGCGGATGTAGTCCATCAAGGCAGCGGCGTCCAGGGCAAACGGGGAATGATAACGACGCGCGTCGCTCGAAGTGGTCTGGGCATCGTCGACAGGTGGGGGTGAGCAGGAGCGCTTGCAACAGTCCGGGGGACTGTTGCGCTCCGGCGAACGCCCGCACACGGATGTGCGGGCCGGAAGGACTTCCAGGGACGGCTGCTTGCCGATGATTGTCTGAGCGCTTGCAACAGGCCGGGGGACTGTTGCGCTCCGGCGAACGCCCTCACAGGCCCGACGTTATGCTGGGGTCTCGCTTCGCGGGTGACCGTAGCAACTGGTGCCGAATGACCGTGCAGGACCGCCGCAAGGCGCGAAGCTCCTCCGCGCTGGCTCCTTCGCGCCTTGCGGCGCTCCTGGGTTTTCGGCGGAAGGCTGCGTCTTGCGCGTGGCAAGCATTGACCCAGCAGCCTCAAGCGGCTAAATTACGCGGTCTTTTCGCCAGCTGTCCGGGCGGAAAGCGCAAGCCCTCAGAATAACTACAGAATCGAGGTAAGTCCGATGTACGCAGTATTTCGTACCGGCGGCAAGCAATACCGTGCCGTGCCGGGAGAGGTGATCCGCGTCGAGAAAATCGACGCCGAGGTGGGTTCCGAGGTCGAGATCGGCGAAGTCCTGCTGCTCGGTACCGGCGAGGATATCCAGATCGGTGCGCCGTTCATCGACGGCGGCAAGGTGCTCGCCACCGTGCGCAGCCATGGCCGCGCCGACAAGGTGACGATCATCAAGTTCCGCCGTCGCAAGCATTACCGCAAGCAGCAGGGCCATCGGCAGTACTACACCGAGATCGAAATCACCGATATCGGTGGTCAGAGCCGGAACAAGTCCGAGTCCGGCAAGTCGGCGAAGGCATCTGGCGAAGAAACCGCCAAAGGCAACGGGGAGTAATCGCTCATGGCACACAAGAAAGGCGTAGGTTCGTCGCGCAATGGTCGCGACTCGAATCCGAAGTACCTCGGCGTCAAGTTGTTCGGCGGCCAGGCAGTCGACGCGGGCAATATCATCGTGCGTCAGCGCGGTACCCAGTTCCATCCCGGTACGGGCGTGGGACTCGGACGCGACCACACGCTGTTCGCGCTGGTCGATGGCACGGTTGAATTCTCGGTGCGGGGCGCCCAGCGCCAGCGCACGGTGAGCGTCAAGACCAACTGATTGCAGCGAAGCAAGTCCGGCCGACGAAGCCCCGCCTAGGCGGGGCTTCGCGTTTCCGGGCGTTGACGGGTAGATTGCTTTCATGAACTTCGTGGATGAAGCCGAGATATCGGTAGCCGCAGGCGCGGGCGGCAACGGCGCGGTTAGCTTCCGGCGCGAGAAATTCATTCCGCTGGGCGGCCCCGATGGCGGCAACGGTGGCGCGGGCGGCAGCGTCTGGCTCACCGCAGATGAGAACCTCAACACGTTGATCGATTTCCGTCACCAGCGGACTTTCCGCGCGCCGCGGGGCGCCAACGGCATGGGCCAGCAGATGGCCGGGGCCGGCGGCGAAGACATCCAGATCCGAGTGCCCGTGGGTACCACGGTGATCAACGTGGACAACGAGGAAACCATCGGCGACCTGGTCGAGCATGGCGATCGCCTGCTGGTTGCGCAGGGCGGGCGGGGTGGTGCGGGCAACGTCAATTTCAAGAGTTCCACCAACCGCACCCCGCGTCGCGCCGTGCCGGGCACGCCAGGAGAGGAACGCGCGCTGCGACTGGAGCTCAAACTGCTTGCCGATGTGGGACTTGTCGGATTTCCCAACGCAGGCAAGTCGACCTTCATCCGGGCGATTTCGGCCGCGCGTCCTCGCGTCGCGGACTATCCCTTCACGACGCTGCACCCGAACCTGGGCGTGGTCCGCGTGGGCCAGGACCAGAGTTTCGTCATTGCAGACATTCCCGGCATCGTCGAAGGGGCGGCCGAGGGCGTCGGTCTTGGGCTGCGCTTCCTGCGCCACGTGATGCGCACCCGCGTGCTCCTCCACCTCGTCGACATGGCTCCGGTCGAAGGCGCCGACGCGCCGGCGGTCCAGGTGCGCGCGATCGAACGCGAACTGGTCAAATTCGACGAGGAACTGGCCCGGCGACCGCGATGGCTGGTCATCAACAAGGCCGACCTGCTCGAACCCGAAGTCGCGCAGTCCAGAGCCGCGGAAATCGTGGCCGCGCTCGGCTGGTCCGAGCCCTGGTTCCTGGTTTCGGCCGCGACCGGCGAGGGCACCCGCGAGGTGACCCAGGCGGCGATGTCTTTCCTCGAGCGCGACCGCGCCGAGGAACGTGAGTCGCTGCGCGAGGCGCGTGCGATCACCAGGCCGGCAGCGCCCACCCTCGGCGCTGCCGACTCCGGGGCAGGCGAGGACTAGGGCCGTGAGACCCAACAAAAAGCCGACCGCTGGGGTCGGCTTTTTTGCATACGCCGGCAGCAATCGCCGGCGAGGCGTTGGCTCAGGCTTGCGCCTGCGCGCCGATCGCGCGAATACGCGCGGTCAGGCGGCTCTTGTGGCGAGCGGCCTTGTTGCGATGGATCAGGCCGCGCGCGGCGAAACGATCGAGCAGTGGCTGCGCGGTCGCGAAAGCGGTTTGCGCGCCTTCCTGGTCGTTGCTGTGGATCGCCTTGAGCACGCGCTTGACCGCAGTGCGCATCATCGAACGCTGGCTGGCGTTGTGGGCGTTGCGCTTGACTGCCTGGCGGGCGCGCTTCTTGGCGGACTTGATGTTGGCCACGTAAAAACTCCGAATGCGGACGTTGCGGGAAAACGACGGCGCATTATGGAGATGCCGGGCCTTCCGGTCAATTGCCGGAGCACGGGCCGCGCCCGGAACGCATTCAGGGCGGCATCGCAGTGAAGTTGTTGCGCTCCTCCGCGCTGTTCAGCGGCATGACCTTGCTGTCGCGCGTGGCGGGTCTCGTGCGCGACCAGGTGCAGGCAGCGCTGTTTGGCGCCACCTCCGGCATGGACGCCTTCCTGATCGCGTACCGGATCCCGAACCTGCTGCGCCGGATCTTTGCAGAGGGCTCTTTCGCCCAGGCGTTCGTGCCGGTGTTCACCGACACCCTGCGGCGCGGCAACCGCGACGAAGTGCGCGACCTGCTGGATCACGTCGCCGGCGCCCTGGCGTCGGTGCTGTTGATCCTGACGGCGCTCGGCATCGCCTTCGCGCCTGCGATTGCCGCGATTTTCGCGCCGGGCGCGCTCGACGAGCCCGCCAAGTTCGCGCTGACCAGCGACATGCTGCGGATCACGTTTCCTTACGTGTTCCTGATCTCGATGGTCGCGCTTGCCGGCGCCGTGCTCAACAGCCACCACCACTTCGGGCTGCCGGCGCTGGTACCGGTTCTTCACAACCTCACCCTCATCGCGGCGGCGCTCTTCCTGGCGCCGCGAATGCAGGTGCCAACCATGGCGCTGGCCTGGGGCGTGGCGATCGCGGGAGTCCTCCAACTGCTCGTGCTGTGGCCCGCGCTGGGTCGCCTTGGTCTGCTGCCGCGTTTCCGCATCGACTGGAAGCATCCCGGCGTGCGCAGGGTGTTCCGCCTGATGCTGCCCACGCTTCTCTCCGCGTCCGCCGCCCAGATCAACCTCATCGTCGGCACGATATTCGCTTCCCTGCTGGTGACCGGCAGCCAGACATGGCTGTACCTCTCGGACCGCCTGATCGAGTTTCCCCTCGGCCTGTTCGGGGTCGCGCTGGGCACAGTGATCCTGCCGCATCTGGCGAAGCGCAACGCCGATGCCGACCAGCAGGGCTACGCGGCAACGCTCAACTGGGGCGTGCAATGGGTCCTGTTGCTGGCGCTGCCGGCGACGCTCGGCCTCTTCCTGCTGGCCGAGCCGTTGGCCGCGACGATCTTCCAGTACGGTCGCTTCACCGCGTTCGATACACGCATGGCGGCACTCGCGATCGCGGCGATGAGCATCGGGGTGCCGGGCTTCATGCTCACGAAGGTGCTCGCGCCCGCCTTCTTCGCACGACAGGATGCGCGTACGCCCATGCGCGCCGCGCTCAAGACCGTGGCGCTGAATCTGGTACTTACGGTCGCCCTGGTGACACCGATGTGGCACTACAGGATCACCGGCGCGCACGCGGGCATCGCGCTGGCCACGGCGCTGGCGGGATTGTTCAATGCGTGGCTGCTGTGGCGGGCACTGCGTGCACAGGGACACTCGTTCGGTCACGCCAGTTGGCCCAGGGCGTTGCGCGGCTGCGCGCTGGGCCTGGTGCTGATGACCGGCGTGCTGATCGGCGCGCGCGAGATCGTGGGTCCGTGGAGCGATCTGGCCGCGGTCATGCGCGTGCTGTTGCTCTTGGCAACGATTGGCCTGGGAGCCGGTGTGTACCTGTCTGGTGTCTGGCTGGCGGGTGTCCGCCCTCGACACCTGCGCGAACCCGACTAGACGGGGCGGATTGGTGCGGCGCAGCGCGCAGTTATACTCGGGCCATCCATGCGTAGATTATTTCGAGACACGGGCGGCGGAACACTCTTTCCGCAGGGTTCGGTGCTGGCCATTGGCGCGTTCGACGGCGTGCATCGCGGACACCGCGCCCTGCTCGACGCCGCGCGAACGGACGCGCGTGCGCGCGGCCTGCCTCTCGTTGCACTGAGCTTCGAGCCCTTGCCGCGTCAGTTCTTCAACGGGCGCGAACGCATCGTGCGACTGTCCACTCCGCGCCAGAAATTCCTGCAGCTGCGCAAGTTCGCCGACGTGGTGGGCCTGCTGCGCTTCAACGCGGCTCTCGCGGCGATGAGCGGCGAGTGTTTCGTACGGACTGTCCTGGTCGAGCAATTGCAGGCGCGCAGCGTCTGGGTCGGTCCCGACTTCCGCTTCGGCAAGGGCCGCCAGGGCGACTTCGACCTGTTGCGCGATCTTGGTCGGGTGGAGGGCTTCGATGCCTCCAGCATCGAGCCCTTGTGCGAC
>JBBRIE010000144.1:0-7365 GCA_038221545.1 Lysobacterales bacterium | reverse complement strand
GTCCAGAATGACCTCGAAGAGCATGCCGACGAGATCGATGGTGTCTTCATCCGCGTGCGCCATCTGGCGCCGCTTCGGATCGACGCCCACGGCGCGCGCCTGCTCCGCCAGCGACGCCTTCACCTGCTTCAGCGAAGCGACGTCGGCGTGCGACCAGAGGTTCGAATCCTGCGGCAACGCCTGCGCCTGCAGGATCGTCAGCAGCGAGCGCAGCTCGTTGCCGGACATGGGCAGGGGCGCGTGCGGCGCGTAGCTCTGTGGCGGCGCGGAAACGTGGCGGCTCTGCAGCAGCGACAGGACGGCGGAGTACACCTCGCTGTCGCCCGGTTCGATCGCGACCTGTTGCGGCGCAGCGGCGTAGGCACCCGGGTGCGCGACCTGCTGCGGCGCGAAATCTCCCGCCGCGGCGACCGGAGCGCCTGCCGGCACCGGACTCGCCGAACGCGGCTCCTCGCGGCGGACGCCCACGCGCAGGCTCGGCAGGACGCCGGCCGCGAGCAGCGCCGCATTCACGTCGGCATACAGCTTCTCGCAGTGCTCGAGCGTGGCGCGCTCGAACAGCTTGAGCAGGATCAGGCGGACATTCGGCACCAGCTCCACGTCGCGCAGCGACGCCCGCATCATCATCGCCAGCGATCGCGGCGCGATGGGGTTGTTGTGGTCGCCTACCTGGTAGCCGCCACCGGCCAGCGCGGTCATGCGTTCGTTGATGGGAAACAGCATCCGCGAGGCGAAACCATGCACGCTGCTGACGATGGACGCGATCGCAATCTCTTCCTCGAGATCCTCCTCGCTCACGAGTTCGAGCGATTCGCCCTTGTCGGCATCCTCCGCGACGAGTTCATGGCGCTCGATGCGGGCGAACGCTCGGCGCAGCTCTTCGCCGAAGGCCTGTTCCACCTGCGCCCGCCGACGCCGCAATACGCGCATGCCGGCGAAATAGTCCGACTGGACGGAACTGCGGTCCGACTTCTGGGCGAGCTCGAACAGGGTGTTGTCGGCGGTCTGGAGCACGCCATTGACCGTCGAGGACAAGTGCCTTTCGGCAATCGCCCGGGCCTGGTTGAGCGACATGGCTGCCTGGGGTGTCAGCAACGAGGACGATGGGCCCGATTCCCTGGGGATCGCACCGCGCAGAGTCACCACGTTGGCGGCCGATCTTTCGGCGCCTGGACCTTCATCAACCGCGTTCATCTGCCCATTCCCGGGGATACGTGCTAGAGAGTAGGCGCTATTCGGCGCACCGGAATGTGAAGTGTTCGGCAAAAAGGTGTCGGAAGTGTGCGATCGCGCACAAAAATGCTTCGGGGCCGCATCGTCAGTTAACGTCGCGTCATTCCCCGATGCGGGTCGAACCCATGGCAGCGCCGGCTGCAGGTGGAAAAGTGCCCCCTTCGTGCGAGTGCGGTCCAGCGTCCGCGACTGCAGCGAGTCGAGCAGCAGCAAGTTAAGCAAGGCCCATGCCGACCGCCGCTGATAAGCTCGACCGATGCACGCGCCGGCTCTGGATTTCCTCAATTCGCGGAGCTCGGTACCGAGCAGACTGCTGGGCGAACCCGGCCCGACGACGGCGGAAGTCGATGCGCTGGTCGCGGCGGCGCTGCGAGTCCCGGATCACGGGCGGCTGGAGCCGTGGCGCCTTATTCGCATCGAGGGCGGCTCCCGTGCGCAGCTTGGCGAACTGTTCGCCCAGCTGCACCGCCAGCGCGATCCGACTGCGCCGGATTCCGTCATCGCCAAGGATCGGGAAAGGTTCTGCCACGCGCCGCTGGTGCTCGTGGTGGTGGCGCGCCTGACCGAACCGCACAAAGTGCCCGTGATCGAGCAGATCCTCTCTGCCGGTTGCGTCGCATACAACCTGCTGCTGGGCGCACAGGCGCTCGGTTTCGGCGCGCAATGGCTGACCGGGTGGGCGGCCTACGATGAGGCCGCGGCCGTCGCACTGGGGCTCGCGGACAACGAACGCATCGTGGCCTTCGTGCACATCGGCACGGGCCTGGATCGGTTGGACGAACGCACGCGGCCCGACGCCGCGGCGCGCCTCGTCGACTGGCGCGGCCCCGTGGCGTGACCTTCGAAGCGCAACTCGTCGATGCGAGCATCTACGTGTTCCGCGCGTGGCACTCGGTACCACCGTCGATGCACGACCGCGATGGTCACCCGGTCAATGCCGTCTACGGTTTCCTCGGGTTCCTCCTGCGATGGCTTGAACAGGCCCGGCCGACTCACGCCGCGCTCGCGTTCGACCAGTCGCTGACCAAGTCCTTCCGCAACGACATCTACCCTGCCTACAAAGCCAACCGCACCCTTCCTCCCGCCGAGCTGGAACGTCAGTTCGCATACTGCGCCGCGCTGGTGGAAGCGCTCGGCCTGCCGATGCTCTCATCCGCGTTGTACGAGGCCGACGACCTCATCGGCAGCGCGGCGCGGGTGCTGCGCGGCCGCGGTGCGCGCATCACGGTACTGACGGCGGACAAGGACCTCACGCAGGGACTCGAAGGCGAACACGACATCTGCTGGGACTTCGCCCGCGACACGCGCTGCACGCGCGACGGCGTGGTCGAGCGGTTTGGCGTCACGAGCCGGCAGATTGCGGATTTCCTGGCGCTGACCGGCGACGCGGTCGACAACATCGCCGGCATCCCCGGCATCGGTCCCAAGACGGCTGCGCAGCTGCTGACGCATTTCGGCACGCTGGAGGTGCTGCTCGAACGCGCGCACGAAGTTCCGTACCTCCGCATGCGCGGCGCCGCGGCGATGTCCGCGCGGCTGGTGCAACATGCCGACGCCGCCCGGCTCGCGCGCAGGCTCACCGGGGTGTACTGCGGAGTCGACGTGCCGGAGGACCCGGACTGCTACCGGATCGGGCAGGGCGACACCGAGCGGGTCACGGCAGTACTCGACCAGCTCAAGTTCGGCCCGCTCACGCGCTCGCGCGTCCGCGATGCACTCGCGCGGCGAGCGGACTGATCCTGCCTTGCGGCGCGGGGTGTCCACACCGACGCTTCGAAAGCCCATCAGTCGGCGGATTGCCGCAGGTCGCACTGCTCCGGCACAGCCTACAATGCGCACCGACGCATGCATGGGCCACCGGAACAGGGATGAAAGCATCCACCCGTAATGCCTGGCATGCCCCGTGGCCGCTGCGCTGCTGTTCGCGGGAAGCGTCGTCGCCGATGAGCGCCCGCTGGTCGATCCTGCCTACCTCGCGACGATCAAGGACGACTACGCATCGCTGCCGCGCGGCATGACGCCGCAGGAGCGCGCCGCCTACCGCGCGCCCGACCTGTCCGCGATGCCGTTAGCACCGCCGGCGAATCCTGCGCGCGCGCAGGCGGAATACGAACGCAACGACGGGCTGCTGGTCCGGTGGGGTTCGTTCAACCAGGAGTTGACGCAGATCGTGGTGGCCGCCACCACGCTCGACGACATGGCGCGCATGTACGTGGTCGTCCGCCCGGGCCAGCAGGCCTCCGCGACGACCACGCTGCAGAACGCGGGCGCCAACATGGCCCGCGTGGAGTTCATCACCCAGGACTGCGTTCCATCGGCCTCATGCAGTGTCTGGATGCGCGACTACGGCCCCCGCTTCGTCGACGTCCTGGGCAACCGCGCGAGCGTCGACCATGTCTACAACCGTCCCAACCGCACGACCGACGACGCCTTTCCGGACGTGTGGAGTGCGCTGCAGGCGGAACCGCAGTACGACATGCCCATCGAGCACGGCGGGGGGAACTTCCACCTGTTCTCGAATCGACGCGCCTTCATGACGCGCCTGATCGAAAGCGAGAACACGGAATACACCGGCCAGCAGATCCGCGACCTGTACCGGGCCTACCAGGGACTCGACGTCGAAATCGTGCCCGCCTTCCCGTCAAATTTCGATTCCACCCAGCACATCGACATGTGGATGCTGCCGGTCGACGACAACACAATCATCGTGAGCGATTACCCAGAGCTGGGCGACGAGATTCCCGACGGCATCGCGGACGCCTTCGCCGCGGCTCGCGCGGCCGAGGGCTACACCGTTTACCGCACGCCGGGGTGGAGCAGCGGGTTCGGCTCGGGCACGCACTTCACCTACGCCAACTCGATCGTGCTGAACTCCGTCGTCCTTGTCTGTTCGTTCACCAGCCAGCCCGCGCGCAATGAGGAGGCGCGGGCCGTGTACACGGCCGCGTTCCGGGGCAGGCAGGTCGTCCAGATCAATTGCAGCGGAATCATCGGATCCGCCGGCGCCATCCACTGCATCGTGATGCATGTACCCAACGGCGCGATCTCGCTGCTGTTCAACAACGACTTCGAGTAGCGTCCCCGTCCCGACACGCCCTTGCGCCTGGCATGGCATGCCTCGAGCCCGCAAAGCCGGCGGCAGGGACTCGACTCGCGCGAAGCCGTTGACGGACCGGGCGGTTATTCTGGTTTCATGACGACCCCCGCGCTCGAGCTGCTGCAACGCGTATTCGGCCACCCCGCGTTCCGCGGCGAACAGGAGCACGTCGTCCAGCACCTGATCGAGGGCGGCGACGCGCTGGTGCTGATGCCGACCGGCGGCGGCAAGTCGCTGTGCTACCAGTTGCCGGCGCTGGTGCGCCCGGGGTGCGGCGTGGTGGTCTCGCCGCTGATCGCGCTCATGCAGAACCAGGTCGAGGCACTGCGCCAGTTGGGAGTGAGGGCCGCGTATCTCAACTCCGCGCTCGATGCGAAGGCCGCTGCAGAGGTTGAGCGCGCGTTGCTGGCGGATGAGATCGACCTGCTGTACGTGGCGCCCGAGCGACTGCTGGCAGCGCGCATGATCGCGCTGCTGGATCGCGTCGAAATCGCGCTGTTCGCGATCGACGAGGCGCACTGCGTGTCGCAATGGGGCCACGACTTCCGTCCCGAGTACCGCGAGCTGACGCTGTTGCACGAGCGCTGGCCGCACGTGCCCCGCATCGCGCTGACCGCGACCGCAGATGCACCGACGCAGCGCGAGATCGTGGAACGATTGCAGCTCGAGGACGCCCGGCGTTTCACCAGTTCCTTCGACCGGCCCAACATCCGCTACCGCGTGGTGAACAAGGACAACGGCACCCGCCAGCTGCTCGACTTCCTGTCCGCGCACCGCGGCGAGAGTGGCATCGTCTACGCGTTCTCGCGCAGGCGCGTGGACGCGACCGCCACGCAGCTCGCAGCCGCCGGCGTGGCTGCATTGCCTTATCACGCCGGCATGGCCGCAGCCGACCGCGCGGCCAACCAGCGGCGCTTCCTGCACGAGGACGCCGTGGTCATGGTGGCCACGATCGCCTTCGGCATGGGTATCGACAAGCCGGACGTGCGCTTCGTCTCCCACGTGGACCTGCCAAAGTCGATCGAGGGCTATTACCAGGAGACCGGCCGCGCGGGACGCGATGGCGAGCCGGCCGAAGCATGGCTCTGCTACGGGCTCGGCGACGTGGTCAACCTGCGTCGCCTGATCAACCAGGGCGAGGCAGGCGAAGAGCGCAAGCGGGTCGAAATCCGCAAGCTGGACGCGCTGCTCGGGTACTGCGAATCGACCCGATGCCGCCGGCAGGCGCTGCTCGGCTGGTTCGGCGAGGCGCACCCGGGCGCCTGCGGCAACTGCGACAACTGCCTGTCGCCACCCGCGAGCTGGGATGGCACCGAGGCCGCGCGGATGGCGCTGTCCTGCGTCTACCGCACCGGGCAGCGATTCGGTGCGGCGCACGTGATCGACGTGCTGCGCGGCAGCGATACGGAGAAGGTACGCAGGTTCGGCCACGACTCGCTCAGCACCTGGGCCATCGGCGCCGCGCGCGAAAAGCGCGAGTGGCTGGGCATATTCCGCCAGCTGGTCGCCGGCAACGTGCTCGAGGCGGACGCCGAACGCCACGGCGCGCTGCGCTTCACCGCCGACAGCGGCGCCGTGCTGCGCGGCGAACGCACGCTCATGTTCCGCGTGGAGCAGCCGAAGACCGCACGTGCCTCCCGCAGCCGAGAACGCAAGGGCGCGGCGCCGCCATCGCCCACCGGGGCCGCCGCGGTGGACCGTTTCGATCGACTGCGCGAATGGCGATCCGCGACGGCGCGCGAACAGGGCGTGCCCGCCTACGTGATCCTCCACGACAGCACGCTGCGCGCGATTGCGGAAGCGATGCCGCGCGATCTGGACGAACTCGCGCGCATCCCCGGCATCGGGGTGACCAAGCTCGAACGCTACGGCGGTGCCGTACTCGCGCATCTGGGCGTACCCTAGCCACCGGGCGTGCAGCTCTGGGCGGAGCTACCGGTGATCCTGCGGCGAACAACAGGCAAACACGATCAGGGCGGCGACGCCGCGCCGGAGCGCGACGCCGGAGTGACGGCGCAGCCGCCGGAGGAAGTCGAGCGACTTGCGGCGATCGCGCGCGAACAGCGGCTAGAGTCGCTGTTGCTCGAGACCAAGCAGAAGGAGCGGCTGCAGCGCGCGCTTTACGCGCTCTCCGACCTTGCGAGCCGCGACATCGGCCGTACCGCGATGCTGCGCAATGCGCATCGCATCGTGCGTACGCTCATGTACGCGAAGAACTTCTTCATCGCGCTGTACGAGCGCGAGGCGCGCACGATCACCTTCCCCTACTTCGCCGACATCCACGACCTCGAGTTCCCGGATCCGGACGAGGCGTTGACGGAGGACGCGTTCCCCAACTCGCTCACCGTCGCGGTGCTGAGGCAGGGCAAGCCGCTGATGGGTCCCTCCGCTTCCCTGCGGGCGCACCTCGGCATCCCGCCCGACCCCAGGCGCGGCCCGGACAGCACCGACTGGCTGGGCGTGCCGATGGTGTCCGACGGTCGCGTGCGCGGCGCGGTCGTCGTCCAGTGCTACGACAACTCGGCGCGGTTCACCGAGGAGAATCGCGACCTGCTGTCCTACGTGGCGCAACACATGTTGATCGCACTGGATCGCCGCCAGGCGCAGGTCGATCTCGAGAGGCGGGTGGAGATCCGCACCGCGGAACTGGCGGCGACCAATCGCGAACTGGTGGTGCAGGTGCGCGAGCGCGAACTCGGTGAGCGGCTGCAGGCCGCGCTGTTCCGGATCGCGGAAGTGACCAGCACCACCAGCAGCATGCACGAGTTCTACGCAGCCCTGCACTCCGTGGTGGGAGAACTGCTGTACGCGCGCAATTTCTACGTCGCGCTGCTGGTCGACGACGACCAGGCACTCGATTTCCCGTACGCGGTGGACGAGATCGATCCCGGCTCGTTCTTCAAGCGCACGCTGCTTCGGCGCGGGCTCACCGACCTGGTGCTGCGTCGCGGCACCCCGCTGCTGGCGCCGCGCCACGCCATCGAGCGGTTGCAGGACGAGGGCGAGATCGAGCGCCTGGGCGCGCCCGCCGAGTG
>JBBRIE010000143.1:0-7401 GCA_038221545.1 Lysobacterales bacterium | reverse complement strand
TGCCTCTGGAGGATCCGTTCGCCATCGTGCATCGCGTGATGCAGATCCTGCGCGACCCCGCTGCCGCCCGGCGCGCGGTTCGACACCAGCAGGGCGAGGCGCTGGCGTGCAACGCCCGGCGCTTCGCCGAGCACATGGGTGCGGTGTATCGCATGACGATGGCCAGGGATGCGAGGGCCGTGGCGTGACCGCGCGCAGCGCCCTGATCTTCGGCATCTCGGGCCAGGATGGCGCGCTGCTCGCGAACCTGCTCCGCGCTCGTGGGTACTCGGTGGCTGGCACTTCGCGCGACGCGGCGATGGCGAACTTCGGCAACCTGGACCGGGTAGGGGTACGCGAGGAGGTGTCGCTGCATTCGGCCGTCACGACCGATTTCCGCAGCGTGGTGCAGGTGTTGAAGCGCGTCGCTCCGGACGAGATCTACTGGCTCGCGGGCCAGACTTCGGTCGGACTTTCGTTCGAGCAGCCGGCCGAAACGATGGAGAGCATCGCGGTCGGCACCCTGAACCTGCTGGAGGCGATCCGCTTCCTCGAATTGCCGGCAAGGATCTACAACGCCGGCTCGAGTGAATGCTTCGGCGAATTGACCGTGCCCGCCAACGAGGACACGGCGTTCCGCCCCCGCAGCCCGTACGCCGTTGCGAAGGCGAGCGCGCACTGGCTCCTCGCCAATTACCGCGAGGCCTACGGCCTGTATGCATGCACGGGCTTCCTGTTCAACCACGAGTCGCCGCTGCGTCCCGAACGCTTCGTCACGCAGAAGATCATCGCCGCGGCCTGCCGCATCGCGGACGGCAGCAAGGAAAGGCTGAGGCTCGGCAACGTGGAGATCCACCGCGACTGGGGCTGGGCGCCGGAATACGTCGACGCGATGTGGCGGATGCTGCAGCAGCCGGTCGCCGAGGATTTCGTGATCGCGACCGGGCGTGCGCATTCGCTCGCCGAGTTCGTGACCATGGCGTTCGAAGAGGTGGGCCTTGATTCGCGGGACCACGTCGATTGCGACGAGTCGCTGCGCCGCCCCACCGACATCGCCTACAGCGTGGGCAACGCCGGCAAGGCCGAGGCCAGGCTCGGCTGGCGCGCCCGTTTCAACCTCGCGGAAATCATCCGCGAGATGGTGGCTGCCCGTCGTGGTGGCGTGTGGTCGATGAGGGCTGCCTGAGCCTTGCGCATCGCGATCAACGCATTGCCCACCAGCAATTTCTCGGGACGACACGTGTTGCTCGGACACCTTCGCAACCTCGCGACCGCAGGCCGGACCGGGCAGCGATTCCTGGTTCTGCACCACGCGGGCAACCGCGACCTCAAGTGCGACCTCGGTGACAACGTCGAGTGGATCGAGTGTGCCGGTGCGGGCAGCGGCTGGTTGCGCCGCTCGATGTGGGAGCTGCTGTTTGCCCACCGGGTGCTGCGCCGGCTCGGCGCGGACGTGGTCCTCTCGCTGTCCGGTTCGCTGATGCCGGGCGTGCGCCTGCCCCAGGTGGTGCTCGCACAGAATCCGTGGTGTTTCTTCCCGCAGTTCCACCTGTCGATCAGCGAACGCGTGAAGGCCGCGCTGCAGCGGTTCGGCTATCGCCGGGCGCAGCGAAGTGCGGAAGCGGTGTTCTACCTTTCGGATTACCTCGCGTCCGAGTACTCGGACAACGCGCGCGCGCCGGCACGCGCAGGCGGCACGTTGCATGTCGGCGTGGCGGAAGAACTGTTCTCCGCGCCGATGGCCCCGAAGCGATTCGATCAGCGCGACATCGATGTGCTCACCGTGTCGGTGATGACGCGTCACAAGGCGATCGAGGACGTCATCGACTCCCTGCAACTGCTGCATGCCCGCGAAATCATGGCGACGCTGTGGCTGGTCGGCCCCTGGTCGGAGCCCGACTATCGGGCCGAGATCGAGGCGCGGGTGCGGTCCGCAGGACTTTCGCAGTTCGTGACGATCACCGGCGGGGTGAGCGAGGCGTCGCTGCATGAGCATTACGGCAGGGCGAAGGTTTTCTGCCTGTTGAGTCGTTGCGAATCGTTCGGAATTCCCGCGATCGAGGCCCAGACCTTCGGCACTCCCTGCGTGGTCGCCGACGCCTGCGCGCCCCCCGAAATCGCGGGACCCGGCGGCATCGTGGCTCCGCTGGGAGATATCGAGGCGGCCGCCGATGCACTGGCGAGACTGGTCTGCGACGAAGCGGCGTGGACCAAGGCATCGGCCGCTGCTTCCTCGAACGCGCAGCGTTTTCGCTGGAGCGAAGTTTCACAGCCGATCGTGCGCTATTTCGCAAGGCGCGAACCCGGACGCGCGGAATGACCACGGAGTCGAAGCACGATGCTGGCAGCAGGACCGATCCGGCGCGCAACCGTCGCGCGGTCAAATACTCGCGCAAGGAGCTCTGGCTGCGTGCGTGCTGGGCGGTCGGTGCCTGCGCCTTCAGATGGACGCCACGTCCCGCCTTCGGCCTGCGCAGGATCCTGCTCCGGATGTTTGGTGCGCGCATCGGGAAGCACGTGCATATCTATCCGGACGTGCTTGTCCAGTACCCCTGGAATCTGGAGGTCGGCGATTACAGCGCGGTGGGCGCGCGGGCGATCCTCTACAACCTCGGCTCGATCACCATTGGTTCGCGCGTGACGATTTCGCAGGGAGCACACCTCTGCGCGGGCACCCACGACTTTCGCGATCCGGACATGCCGTTGCTCAAGCCACCGATCGTGATCGGAGATGATGCCTGGGTGTGCGCGGATGCGTTCATCGGTCCAGGCGTGGCGGTCGGCGAGGGCGCCGTGGTCGCCGCACGGGCCGTGGCCATGAAGCCGGTGCAGGCGTGGTCCGTGGTGGCGGGCAATCCTGCAACGGAACGGGGCAAGCGGCGCTTGCGCAATCCGTGAGCGTACCGGTCACCGCGATCGTGGCGACGCGCAACGAGGCCGCCAACATTGGTCGGTGCCTGGATTCACTGCGGCCCGCCGCGCGCGTGATCGTCGTGGATTCCGGCAGTTCCGATGCGACCGGTGTAATCGCTCGAGAGCACGGTGCGGAAGTCGTCGAGTTCTGTTCGCCGGGTGGCTATCCGAAGAAGCGGCAATGGGCGATGGACACGTGCGGGATCGAAACGGAATGGACGCTGCTGGTGGATGCCGACGAAGTGATCCCGGACTCGCTGTGGCGCGAGATTGGCGAGGCGATTGCTTCGCCGCTCCCGGCCACGGGCTACTTCATCGTCAAGGGCTTCCACTTCCTGGGGCGACGCTTCCGGCACGGCGGATTTTCGTTTCGGGCCCTGCTGCTGTTCAGGACCGGGCGCGCGCGCTTCGAGCGGATCAACGACGATCCGGCCTGCGCGCTGGACATGGAAGTGCACGAGCGCCTGATCGTCGATGGATCGACCGCGGCCCTGCGCACGCCGCTGGTGCACGACGACTTCAAGGGACTGCACGCCTATTACGACAAGCACAACAAGTACTCGACATGGGAGGCGCAGGTGCGCACGTTGCTGCGGGCTTCCACTGTGGCTTCGAACCCGGCGGCGGTGCAGGCCCGCCTCACCGGAAACGTGCAGGAGCGCAGGCGGTTCCTGAAGCTGCTCGCCGCCCGGATGCCCTTCGAGCCGTCGCTCTGGTTCCTGTACCACTACTTCCTGAGGCTTGGCTTCCTCGAAGGACGGGCAGGGTTCATCGCGAGCCGCATCCGATCGCAGTACATCGCCCAGGTACGCGCGAAGATCTACGAGCTGTCCATGCCGGGACGAGCGGCATGACTGCCGGCCGGGTGCTCGAAGCCACGCGTCGCGGTGCGGTGCGGCGGCGGAGCGTTCCAGCGCCACCTGGTCGAATGGGTGCGCGAGGAATTCTCGCTCGTCGGGATCGTCGTCCTGGCGATGCCGGGCGCCAAGGGGCTGCTCGTCCGGCGCCCGGCGAGGTAACTGAATCCGTTGAGATTCGCCCGCTGCCTGCGGTCCCGTGCCGGACTGCTGGCACACTGGGCGAACGCCTGCATTATCGCCGCATGATGTGGACGGCAGGAATCCGGGCGATGCCAAAGGTATTCGTGTGATCGCCGCCCTGCTCCAGCGCCTTCGACGTTTCGGTGCAAGGGACACGCTGACGTACACGCTCGGGCGTTTCCAAGTGGTGCGGCGCGTCCGCAAGTGGATGCGCCGCCTGTCCGCGCAGCAACCACGAGCGGCGGCGCCCGCCTCCGTTCGCGCCTTCGATCCCGACGCGGCGCTCGCGTCGTTGTCAGCCGATTCGGTGTTCGAGGGGCTCGCATTGGAGCCAGCGGTGCTCGAGTCACTGCTGGCTGCGGTGCGATCGAGCGAGCCAAGAATCGCCGATGGCGGCGGCGGCGGCCCGGCAACGCCGCCACTGTTGCGGGAGCGCTCGGCAAGCGGAAGCCCGGTGCTGATCACCAGGTACCTGTCGCCCGAGATCGATCGGTCGTGCGCGCAAATCGCCAACGACCCTGCTCTGATAAAAGTCGTGGTGGGTTTCCTGGGCGCGTTCCCACGCGACATCGAGATCCGGCTGCAGGAAAGCCTCGTGGCGGACGCAAGCGTCGACTATCGCGAGTCGCGCTCCCAGACCGTCATGTTCCACTACGACGTGCATGGGTTCGATTTCCTCTACGCGTTCTTCTACCTCACCGATTGCGATGCCGCGAGCGGCGCGCACGAAATGATCGCCGGGTCGCACAAGGGCAAGACGCTACGCCAGCTCCTCGGCACGGCGCGACAGACGGACGCGGAGATCTATAGTCACTTCGGCAGGTCCCGGGCCCGCGTGATCGAAGGAAAGTCCGGCAGCGGCTTCTTCGAGGACACGTCGTGCTTCCACCGCGCACTTGCGCCCGTCGAGCGGCCGCGCCTGGCGCTCCAGATCCGTTACTCCTCGTGACCCGACAGGTGGTGGTGGGAACCGCATCGCTCGGATCGACCGTATCCCAGCGGGACTCGATGGCCCTGCTGCAGGCGGCAACTGAAACAGGACTGTGCGATTTCGACACTGCGCCCGGCTATGGCGGGGGCTTCGCGCCAGCGCTGCTCGCTAGGCTCGCGGCACTGTCGCCGGGCAGCATTCACGCGTCGACCAAGATCGGCGGCTGGCAGGAGCGTCGCTGGAGGAACCTTGCCAAGCGCCTGCTGCGCGCCCGCAACGTGGCGCAGGTACTCGCGCCTCAAGCGCCTCCCGCATCCGCTGCGATGCGCGGCACGCCCGCGTGGTGGGGCAGCGACGACATGCTGCGCCACATGGACTTTGCCTTCGGACAACTGTCTAACTGCGTGCTGGATGCGTGCTTTTTGCACGCGCCGCCAGTGCTGCTTGATTCGCGGACCCTCGAGAGCCTTGCGCGCGTCGCCGTCGAACGGGGTGCGCTGCAACTGGGAATTTCCTCGCCGCGCAACCGCGACCTCGAGACCTATTCGATGGATCCCCGATCCCCGTTGCGCTGCGTTCAACTGCACCTCGACCAGTGGCTGCGCGCCGCTCCGTCCACGCAGGAATGGCTGCTGCAACGCGGACCCTGGATCCACGGGATCTACTCGCCGGGACCGGATTCACGACTTCCGGACCTGGCTTCCCGTGAAGCCGCAGCGAAGGAGCTCTGCCGCTCCGCACCCTCGGCAAGGTTGGTGGTCGGCGTGCGTTCCATGACGTCGCTGCGCAGGCTCGCGGCGTTCGCGCAGGCGATCGCGGCATGAGCGAATCGCCCCGGTGCTCCTGGTGCCTGGCGACGCGATCACCCGTGCGTGCGTCCCGTACTCCCGTTCGAAGTTTGTCGAATATCGCATGATCGTATTCGTGAATCGCTTCGCGCCGCCCGACATCGCGGCCACGGCGCAACTCATCGGCGATCTCGCGCACGACCTCGCGACGCGCTTCGAAGTCGTGGTGGTCGCGGGCGAGCAGCAATACGAGGGCACGCCGGCGGCGGGCGCGGAAGAGGAAGAGGATGGGATGCCGAAAGCGGATCCCCCACGCGCCGATCCAGCGGCTGAAGCGCTTGTGTCATCCAAAGCGGCGCGGGTCCGCTTCGTCCGGCTCGCAACTTCAAGCTTCGGTCGTGCGCGGCTCCTGGGACGTGCGCTCGACTACCTCAGCTTCCACGTCGCAGCGGGCTGGTGGCTGCTGCGCAACCTGCGCCGCGGCGATGTCGTCGTTGCGCTGACCGATCCGCCGCTGATTTCGGTGGTCGCGGGCCTCGCAGCGCAACTGCGCGGCGCGGTACTGGTCAACTGGGTGCAGGACTTCTTTCCCGAGATCGCGATCCGGCTCGGCGAGCCGCGGGTCGTCAGGATGTTCGGTGGCGCGATCCGCGCACTGCGTGACTGGTCCTTGCACAAGGCGGCGATCAACGTCGCGATCGGGACGGCGATGGCGGGAGAGATCGCCGCCCGTGGTGTAGACATGGCGTCCCTGCGCACGATCCACAACTGGGCACACGAGGAAGCCGCCTGGCCCTACCCTCGAGTCGCACTTGATCCAGCTGTCGCGGCTGCATTCGTCGTGATGTACGCCGGCAACCTGGGTCGGGCCCACGATGCAGCTACCCTGCTGGAAGCCGCGACGCTGTTGCGCGACCGCACCGATGTGGACTTCGTGGTCGTTGGCGGTGGCCATGGCAATGCATGGCTGCGCGCGGAAGCGCGTGCTCGCGGACTGAATAACATGCGCTTCGAGGGCTACGCCCCGCTGGACCGGCTGGGCGAAATGCTGGCCGGGGGCGACCTGCACGTGGTGAGCCTGCTCCCTCAACTCGAGGGTCTGATCATGCCGAGCAAGTTCTATGGAATCGCAGCGGCGGCGCGTCCGATCGCATTCGTCGGGGATCCCGCGGGCGAACTCGCCGGCATCGTCGAGCGGGGCGCCTGCGGGATCGTGGTGCGGGCCGGCGACAGCGAGGCGCTCGCGCGCGGCATCGTCGACCTTGCCGCACGGCCCGCGCATGCGAGGGAAATGGGAAGCAGGGCGCACGCTCTGCTGGAAAGCGAGTTTTCCCGGAGTTCCGCCCTGCAACGCTGGACAAACCTGCTCGATGACGTGCATGTTGCCCGCCATTCGCAAGCATCCCCACACCTTGAACGGAGCAACAGAGAATCGTGAAACGCGCTTTGATTACCGGCATCACCGGACAGGACGGGGCTTACCTCGCCGAACTGCTCCTCGCCAAGGGCTACGAGGTGCACGGCATCAAGCGGCGCGCGTCGTCGTTCAATACCGAGCGCATCGATCATCTTTACCAGGACCCGCACGAATCGGATCCGCGCCTGGTCCTGCATTACGGAGACCTGACGGACGCCACCAACCTCATCCGGATCATGCAGCAGGTGCAGCCCGAGGAGATCTACAACCTCGGTGCGCAGAGCCACGTGCAGGTCTCTTTCGAGACCCCGGAATACACCGCGAATTCCGATG
>JBBRIE010000142.1:0-7403 GCA_038221545.1 Lysobacterales bacterium | reverse complement strand
CCTGCCGTGATCGCGGCATCGGGATCGTTACCATCATTGATATTGCGATCCACCGCTGCCTTGTAGGCATGCGCGCGATTGAGCAAGCCCTTCGCCGCGACGCACGACAGCAGCCAGGTCAACTCGGGGATTTCGGGGATGTCGGACTGGCGATAGAAGAACACGCAGTCGGGATCGAGCCCGAGCGCCAGCCACGTCGCCGCGATCTCCATGGTCGAGCGCTGCACGCGCACCGGATCCTGGCACTTCACCAGCGCGTGGTAGTCGGCGAGGAAATAAAACGACTCGACGTTGTCGCGCAGGCTTGCCGCGATCGCCGGCCGGATCGCGCCGACGTAATTGCCGAGGTGCGGCGAACCCGTAGTGGTGATGCCCGTGAGCACCCGCTGGTGCAGGGTCATACGTTGGATGCGAGTGCGTTTTCGGTCATTGATGGATTGTAGACGAGCAGCGGACCAAGCTCCGCGCTCTTCAAAAGCCAACCCGCCAGGACGCCGGCGATCGTCGAGTTTGTTACGCAACAGCGCGCCGACGAAGCCGGAGGGCGAAATCTCCCAAGGAGCATCGCGGGTCAGGCGGCGGCCACCCGGTTGCGGCCCTGCTGCTTGGCGGCGTAGAGCGCCGCATCGGCACGTTCGAGCGTGCGCTCCCAATGCTCGTCCGCCGCCTGCGCCAGCGCGTAGCCGATGCTCACCGTGAGCGCCACCGGTCCATTCGGGCCGGAGACGGCAAGCGCGGCCACGCCGGCACGGATGCATTCGGCAAGCGTGGCCGCGGCGGCTTCGTCCGTGTCGCGCGCGAGCACCACGAACTCCTCGCCACCGTAACGCCCGAACGCGGCGTTGCTGCCGGCGACGATCGACTCCAGCAGCGCCGCGACCTCGACGAGGCAGTCGTCGCCCGTGGCATGGCCGAGCGTGTCGTTGATCTGCTTGAAATGGTCGAGGTCGATCATGTGCAGCGCCAGCGGGCGCGCCGAAGCCCGGCCGTCCTGCCACGCAGCCTCGATCAACTCATCGAGATGACGACGGTTGTAGGCGCTCGTCAGGCCATCGCGACGACTGTGTTCGTTAAGCAGGTGGTGTGCGTGGGTCAGCTCCGTCAGCGCGGCGTTGAGGGCCGCGGTGCGCTCCTTCACCCGCAGTTCGAGGCTGAAGCGGGACGCCAGTTCCAGCGCGATGTTCTCGTCGCGCAGCAGGTTCAGCCGGTACGCGAGTGCGAACGAAAGCAGCAGCATTTCCGCGGCCGAGCCGATCTGCATGCCGTGCTCGGTCAGGAGGGTGGGCGCGATCCAGCCCATGGTCGAGAGCGCCAGCAGCACCGTGCCGAAGATCAGGAACCCCCACGACGCCAGGAAGAACAACGCCGGCCGGTGCCCGCGGCGCAGGCAATAGACCGCGCAAGCCAGGTTGACCGGTGCATGGACCAGCACTAGGACGCTCAGGAACTGCAACACCGGCCGGCTGTCCAGCGCGAGCGACGCGATGCCGAACACGACCATCCCGCGCGCGAACCAGCGCGCGATTCGGTCCATGCGCGGCAGGTACCGCGCCCAGTTGAGGAACACGCGGGAGAACCACGTCGCTGCGGCCAGGCTCAGGCTGACGAGCAGCGGCACGCAGTCGTTCGCCCAGCGCGGCCACTGGGGCCACAGGTATTCGAACGCATAGCCGTTGAGGCAGAACATCAGCAGGCCGAAGCAGATCACGTACACGACGTACCCGAGGTAGGTCTGCTCGCGCGTCGAAAGCCAGATCACGAGGTTGTAGAGCGAGAGTCCGAGCAGGATTCCGTAGTAGATGCCCATCAGGAATTGCGCATCGTCCACATGGTCGATCATCGCGCGCTGGGTGCGCATCTCGAGGGGGAACTGCATCGAACTCGTGGTCTCGACCGCGAACACCAGCTCGCGGGTGGCGCCCCGCGGCAGTTCCAGCACGATGTTCGGGTAGCGGATGCGCAGCGCGCGCTGCGCGAACGGTTCGTGGTCACCCATCAATCGTCGCGACAACACCCTGCCGCTTTCGCCCAGGACGTAGGCGTCGATGCGGTCGAGCCGCGCCTGCGGGATCGTCAGTACCCAGTGCGAATCGGCGTGGTCGAGGTTGCGCACCTGCACATGGAACCAGCACTGGCCGCGCCGGTACCCGAGCGACGCACCCGTGCGCGGCAGGGGTTCGAAACGACCCGCGCGAATCGCCTGCGCTACCGTGTCGATGTCGAGCGCGCGCGCCTCGTCGCACAGCATTTCCAGCGACGGCGTCAGCACATGGGTATCGCGCCCGGCCGGAATCTCCCTTGCATCCGCACCCGCAACCAGGCCGAGCAGCGTCGCTGCCAGGGCCGCGAGGCAGCGGCCGTGCCTGCGCCATCCCGCACGCGCACAGGGCGCCGGGGCCAACTTCACTTTCGCGTGGCGCGGAATAGTGCCGGCGCAATGGCCTCGGGCAGAGGCACGTCGCCCACCCGCTTCTGGCAAGGCTTCACGTCGTGGTGGCAGAGGGACCCGAACGGAATGCCGTCGTCGTTGCGGATCAACATGCCGCAGTACGAAACAACAGCGCTGCCGGGCCTGTGCTCGATGCAAGGGTCGGCCAGGGCGTCGGTGAACTCGAGCGTGCCATTCGCTTCCCGGAGGCGCGCGCAGCAGGCATCGTGGACGGGAACATCGTTGCCGCGAAGGACGTCGGGCCGGAACGGGTCGCACAGTTGCCCGTCGCGCAGCATCGCACCGTCGAATCTATTCACGCCGGTGAACCGGTGGGGCGTGCGCGAATCCAGGACGCGCAGGACCTCGTGGATCCCGCTCCTGCCAAGGATCTCCTTCAGTTCGTCCAACTCGACCTGCATCGAAAATCCTCGCAATCAGCGTCCTCCGGGCGGTGCCACGCGCGGCCTCCCTTGTTGCGCCCATCCGTCCGCATCTTCACATCCGGTTACCAGCGCGGCAAGGTCGACGCCCGCCAGCCTGGCGTCCGGGCCCCCATCGATGGCGACCGGGCGCCAGCCTGGCAGCGAACGCCGCCTAACCCCGTGAGGGAGGACGCTGCGTACTGGACGAGTACCCGCCAAGGAGAATCGTCATGTCGTCCCGCCTGAATTCATCTCTCGCCACACTGCTGCTGATCGCAGCGCCACTTCACGCCGGCAGCCTCGTCGACGTCTCGGTCGTCGATCCGGGTGGCAACGCGTTCGCGCAGGCGCAGTTCCGCGGCAAGTCGTACATCGCCGGAGAGCCGGGTGCGCGCTACTCGCTGCATCTGTCCAATCGCAGCGGCGAGCGTGTGCTGGTGGTGTTGTCGGTCGATGGCGTCAACGTCATCAGCGGCCAGACCGCGAGTCCGTCCCAGCAGGGTTACGTGCTCGCGCCGTGGCAGCAGGTCGACATCCGTGGCTGGCGCAAGAGCCTCGAGGAGACCGCCGAGTTCTATTTCACCGAGTTGCCCGACAGCTATGCCGCGCGCACCGGCCGGCCTTTCGATGTCGGCGTGATCGGCGCGGCCGTATTCCGCGAAGTGCCGCCGCCCTACGTGCCCGCCTTGCCGCCCGTCGGGTACGACGAACGCGGCTACGGCGCGCGCGCCGATGGCTACACGCGGGAGAACTCGGCAGCGTCGAAGGGCGGACGCGCGGAACGCCGGCAGGCGCCGGCAGCGGCGCAGGAGTCGCAATCTGCTGATTCGGTCACAGCAAATGCCCCGCTCGGCACCGGCCACGGCCAACGTCGCTACGACCCGGCGAGCACCACGCAATTCCAGCGTGCGAGCAACCGGCCCGACGAGATCGTGCGGGTGTTCTACGATAGCCACGAGAGCCTGGTCGCACGCGGAATCTGGCCGACGCCGCCGCGGCCGTACTACGAGCGCGCGCCGCGCGCGTTTCCGGCCACGTTCGCTCCCGATCCGTGGTGAAGCGCAGTGTCTGCAGTGTCTGATGCGGTCGCGCCAGGTCGGTCATGCCGACCTGGCGCGAGGTTTCGTTCGCGCTGGAGCGGTAGCCCTATCGTCGGTACGATTGGGGCACGCAGTGGCGGACGCCCGCGGTTCCAGCTGGATGCTTCCGGGTACGCCCCCGAACCGGCGTCCGTCGGGACATCGCTGCGATCCGATTGCACGGGGTGGCCTACGTCGCGAAAGCGCATTCGCAACCAGGGGTTCATCCATCATGACTTTCAGGATTTCGATTCGTTCAGCGGCCCTCGTCGCGATCGCGCTCGTCGCGCCGCCGTTGCTCGCCGCCGACGCGCCGCCGTTGCTCGCCGCCGACGCGCCGACGCCGCCGCCCGAGGTGCGCGGCACGTTCAACTTCGCGGCCAGCGCTTCGCACTTCGATGTGTCGCCACCGCTGCGCGACATCCCGGTGATCGCACCGCCGGATGCCGAGGATGGTTCGCCGTACTTCGGCGCGCTGATGATCGATCCCAACCCGCCCGGCAAGCCCACGTACGGCGAGCAGGATCGCGACCGCAGCGTGCAGGACTGGCTCGGACCGCCGCTTGACATCCCGACGCCTTCGCAGAACTTCATCGTCGGCACTGGCACTGCCAATCCGCCGGATCCGGTGGGCGACGTCAGCGACACGCACTACGTGCGCATGTCGAACTCCTCGTTCCAGATCTTCACCAAGACCGGTACGTCGCAATTCGGTCCGGCGGCGATCAACACCCTGTTCACCAATTTCGGCGGCCCCTGCCAGACGGAGAACGCGGGCGATCCGGTGGTGCTCTTCGACCAGCTTGCCGATCGCTGGTTCCTGACGCAGTTCACCGCCGCCGGCCCAGCGTTCTTCGTGTGCGTGGCCGTGTCGATGACCAGCGACCCGACCGGGCAGTACTTCCGCTACGCATTCCCGACCGCGTCTTTCCCGGACTATCCAAAGTTCGGACTCTGGCCCAACGCGTTCCTCATGACGACGCGCGAAGTCAATGCGAACTCGATCGGTGTCTACGCGATCGATCGCGTGCAGATGCTCGCGGGCAATCCGACGCCGACCATCATCTCGTTCGTGAACCCGTTGCTGCCGGCCACCGCGCGCTTCCTCGGCGACGGACTGCTGCCCGCCGACCTCGACGGAAACACACCGCCGCCGGCGGGCAGTCCCGCGTACTTCATCGGGTCAATGGACAACGGCGGCCCGTACGGCGCCACCGAAGACGCCCTGGCGTTGTGGAAGTTCGACATCAACTTCGCGAATCCACCCGCGTCCACGTTCGTGCTGACGCCGCCGATCCGGATCTCGCCGTACGACACCATCTACCCTTGCGTCGGGCGCAGTTGCATCCCGCAGCCCGCACCTCTCGGCGCCGTGGACATATTGTCGTATCGCCAGCGCCCGATGCACCGCGCGGCGTATCGCAACTACGGCAGCTACGAATCGCTGGTGACCAACCAGTCAGTCGAGGCGACAACGGCGTTCGCCGGCATCCGCTGGTGGGAACTGCGCAACCTCGGCAGCGCGACGCCGGTGCTCTACCAGGACAGCACCTTCGCTCCCGCGGACGGCGTGCAACGCTGGATGGGCTCCATAGCCGCTGACAGCTCCGGCAACATGGCGCTCGGCTACAGCGCCGGCGGCACGCTCGACTTTCCCGGCATCCGCTACACCGGTCGACTGGAGAGCGACCCGCTCGGCACCATGGCGCAGGGCGAAGGCACGTTCGTCATCGGCACCGGCGGATCCAGCGCGAGCACCCGTCGGTGGGGCGATTACACGTCGATGAATGTCGACTCGGCCGACGACTGCACGTTCTGGTACATCAACGAGTACTTCGCGGTGACCGGAACGACGTGGACGCTGCGCGCCGGCGCATTCAAGTTCCCGGATTGCGGCACGCCGAGCTTCGGCATCGCCGCGGTGCCGCTCCGCCAGCAGGTGTGCGCGCCGAACAACGTCGCAATCACGGTCGATGCGCACGGCTACAACAGCTTCGTCGGCGGTGCGTCGCTGTCCGCCAGCGGCCAGCCCCCGGGCACCACCACCTCGTTCTCACCGGCGAGCATCGCAGCGGTCCCCGGCTCGAGCACGCTCACGATCGGCAACACCGCCGCCGCTGCCGCGGGCTCGTATGCGGTCACCGTGACCGGCACCGGTGGAGGTCCGCCGACCGCGCGCTCGCGCACCGTCGCGTTCGACCTCTTCACCGCGCAGCCGGGAGCGCCTGTGCTTTCGGCGCCGGCTGCGGACGCCGTCAACGCGTCGCTCAGCCCGCTGTTCACGTGGGGCGCTTCGACGCAGGGCCAGCAGTACGTGATCGAGATTGCAACCGACAGCGGGTTCACCAACATCTTGCACGCGAGTCCCGTGCTGACGGGCAATTCGTACCAGCTGCTCTCCGGGCTCCTCGCCTTCAGCAGCAGGTATCACTGGCGCGTTCGTCCAGCCAACATCTGCGGCAACGGTACGAACTCGACCGTGCGCACTTTCGTCACACGTCCGCAGGTCGGCCAGTGCGGGGCCGGTACGTCGCTTGCCAGCACGTTCTTCGACAATATGGAGAACGGCATCAATGGCTGGATCACGGATCCGGTGGCCGGCACCACGTGGACGCAAAGCACGGCACGGCCGTTCAGCGGTGCGCGCTCCTGGCTCGCCGTCGACGTGGCGACCACGTCCGACCAGCGCCTGATCTCGCCCGTCATCGTGTTGCCGTCGAACCACCAGTTGCTGACGCTGCGCTTCAAGCACGACGTCACCATGGAACCCAACACCCCCGGGTGCTTCGACGGCGGTTTCGTCGAGATCTCCACCAACGGCGGTGTCAACTGGACCCCCCTGCCGGCAGCCAGCGTGCTGCAGGATTTCTACGACGGCGGATTGGGCGACGGCACGCAGGCCTGGTGCGGTACGCAGCCGTACACGACGGCGAGCCTCGATATCGGCGCCTATGCCGGGCAGAACGCGCAGTTCCGATTCCGCGCAGTCACCGACAGCAGTGTCGGCAGCGCGCCGCATGGCTGGTACGTGGATGACGTCACGGTAGTGGGATGCGCGGCATCCGACGCGTTGTTCGTGGACGGATTCGAGGAGCTGTAAGGCTCCCGGCCTGTAAACGACATCGGGGCCCGCGGGCCCCGATGCATTGTGCAGGTCGAACAGCACTCCGCACCGGCGCGGGGCGATGGCTCAATCGCGCATCAGCGTCGACTTTCCGAACAGGCTCTCGATCAGGTCGACCGCGAGTTCGGCGGTGACGTTGCGCGTGTCGAGCGCGGGATTGAGTTCCATCACGTCAAGCGACGCCAGGCGGCCGGTGTCGGCGATCATCTCCATCACGAGCTGCGCTTCGCGATAGTTCGGGCCGCCCGGCACGGTGGTGCCCACCGCGGGCGCGATCGAGGGATCGAGGAAATCGACGTCGAAACTGACGTGCAGATGCGTGTTCTCATCGACGCCTTCGAGCGCCT
>JBBRIE010000141.1:0-7477 GCA_038221545.1 Lysobacterales bacterium | reverse complement strand
CTCGCGACGGCGAGTCGGTGACGTTCGAGTACAACGCGGCATGGCTCGAGGACCCCTCATGCTTTTCGCTGGAGCCGACGTTGGCACTCACCGCCGGGGAATACGCGCCGGATCGCGGGATGGGCATGTTTGGCTCCATCGGGGATTCGGCGCCGGATAGCTGGGGGCGGCAACTGATGCAGCGCGCGGAACGGCGGCGCGCTGCGTCGGAAGACCGTGCTCCACGCTCCCTGCTGGAAGCCGACTACCTGCTCGGCGTGAGCGACGTGTCGCGACTCGGCGCGCTGCGCTTTCGGCGCGAAGGCGAGGCCGATTTCCAGACGCCGTTTCGCGCGGGCGTCCCTGGCCTTGTTGAACTCGGTCGCCTTCTGCAGGTGACAGGGCGCATCGAGCGCGACGAAGACACGGACGAGGATCTGCAGCTGATTTTCGCGCCCGGATCCTCGCTGGGCGGCGCCCGGCCCAAGGCGTCGGTGGTCGACGTGCATGGCCGCCTCGCCATCGCCAAGCTCCCCAAGGAATCCGACGAGTACAGCGTGGAACGCTGGGAGCATGTGGCGCTCACCCTGGCGGCGAGCGCCGGCATCCGGGTACCCGAACACACGCTGCGCACCGTGGCGGGCAAGAGCGTACTGCTGTCCTGGCGCTTCGACCGGGAAGGAGCGACCCGCATCCCGTTCCTTTCTGCGCTGTCGATGTTGTCGATGCGGGACGGGGAGCGCGCCAGCTACCCCGAGTTGTTCGAAGCCCTGCTGCAGCACGGAGCGGCCGCGTCGGAGGATGGGCGGGAGCTGTACCGTCGCCTGACGTTCAACGTGCTGATCTCGAACGTTGACGACCATCTGCGCAACCACGGCTTTCTCTGGCAGGACCGTCGCGGCTGGCGACTGTCACCCGCGTACGACATGAACCCGACGCCCGTCGATGTCCGGCAGCGCATTCTGACGACGCGTATCTCTCCCGACGAGGCGACATGCGACATCGAACTGGTGCGATCTGTGTCGGAATACTTCGGGCTCGCGCCCAGGGACGCAGACGCGCTCATCGGCGACGTGGCACGAGCGGTAAGCCGCTGGCGTGATGTTGCCACTGCAGCCGGCGCGAGCCGAAAAGAAATAGAGCGCATGGCGAGTGCGTTCGAGCATGCAGACTTGACGCGGGCTTTGGCCCTTGGCTAGTAAGCGGCAGCTTCGACCATCGCTACGATGATTGATCTGTCGGACGATCAATCCAAAGGAAGTCCGCAGCGGCGCACTGCTACCTCGGCGCTTCTTACGTCCAGGGATACCCCTTGGGGTACCGATGAAAGTCAACAACTCCTGATTTCTTTAGAATCATATGGTTAACGAGCAAATCCGGTGGCACCCATAGCCACCGCCTCTCGCGGGCGCATTGGCGCCCGCCGTAGACGCGCAACCTCTTGAGCCTGCTTCGTTTTCCTGCGCGCTGGTTACACCGAACGGCCGACATGGGATAGGACACCAATTTCATGGCGATGCCGCTCCTCGTCGGCATGGGAAAAACTGCCGGAGTTGAGAGATCGTGTCTCCGCGACGCGGGCGTTGCCACCCCCGGCTCGATCAGGCACCGCGCACCATCGAGAGCACGCTGCGAGCATCGAGCGTGTTCGCCTTGGCCTGGACATCGGGCAGGTAGCGGGCGCTGAGACCCTGGGCTTCCTGCAACGTGCTGGCGTACGCTTCCTTCAGCATTTGGGTGGACAACTTGCGTCCACCTGCGTAGTAGCGTTTGGCCACATGGCCCAGCGCGTAGGTGGTGGCAAAGCTCATGGTCGAACTCACTGCCTGTTTGCCCAGGCCGCCCAACAGACCTCCGCCGACCTTGCCTAGCAGTCCGCCCAAAAGCTTGCGGCCGGCCTGCTCCAGGTACTGCGACGTCAGCCCGACGCCGACGGTGGCCAGGAAGTCCTTCACGTGTCCGCTGTCGAGCTCGAACCCGTGCGCCTTTCCGATTCGGTACACGAGCTTCATCTGCAACGGGATGATCGCCAGCGTCGAGAGTGTCTCGGGCAGCAGCTCGAGCGCACCGTTGACGATGGAAGCATTGAGGATGGCACTGTCGAGTTCGGATGAGTCGACCGCCGCAGGCCTGGCCAGCCCCGCGCCTGCCATTTGTTCGCCGCTCACCGGCAGCAGGGCGATCGCCTGCGCATCGTCCTTGAAGGCCGACGAAGTGCTCGCATCAAGGCCGAGCGCGACGCTTGCGTCGGCCAGAAAGCGCTGCTCGACTTCGGAAAGCGCGCCATCGGCATCACACACGCAGACCGCCATTTCGTAGGCAAGCCTTTTCGAATCCGCGCTTTCCAGCTGCCCGGCCACGTCCGGCAACGTGATCCGCTTCATCAGCACGTCCTGATACAGCGTCGACAGATGAGCGGCGTCACTGTCCGGAAAACCTTCTGCCACACGCTTGATCTCCTCGCGCTCGCGTTCGTGTTTCTCCCCGTCCGCGAAAGCGGCCATCAGGCTCAGCGCCAGCACGGCGCGAGTTTCTTGCGGGGACATGCTCATTACTTTCTCCTGTAAAAAAATTGGGTGTGCTTCAACACATGTGGCAAGAAGCACCTGACGCTTGCGGAAGGTGCGAAAGGCAAAGCTGCAAACGCCGACTAAAGTCTGCCGTAATCGGGTCGAAGTCAGTTCAACTTCCCCCAAAACGCGTGGGATTGACAGTGCGTTGGAGTTGCGACTTCCAGTGGTCCCAAGATTCGAGAACTCATCGCACCTGAAAGCTTCTTCACAACAACACCAGTGAAACGATAGCGACCCGTCAAATCCGAAGAAAGCAGAAAGTTGCGTACGATCGCTTCGCAAAAATCTGAATATGCGGATGGACTTCAACCATCCCCTCTACTGCTTCAGGCTCGCTGCCAGAGAAGGCGCAGTAGCCCTGACGCGCGAGCGGCTCCACATCGCGGTTCAGACCATCAGCGCGAGTGCGTGAGCTTGCACACTCGCTTGGCGTTATCTTGCTAGAACTGGCTGGTGGCGGCGTAGTGACCGAGGCGGTGAGTATCGCGATGCAGCAGGTCGACGCGATTTTCGCTTGCCTGGCGCAATCAACCTGGCGCAATCCGCCATCTTTGAGCTGCTCTCGGTCTTTGTCCAAATGCAGTCTTTTTCGGCTTACTTGGCAGCGCTGCTCGCCTCGTCATAGTCTTCCCCGGGCGGTAGGGCGCGCTTTGGCCGGGGCGACGAGCTTGCGCTCGGAGTCCGACAAAAGGTCCTGGGCAAGCGCGAGAATCTTGAGCACTTGAGGATCTGTCGCGCGGCGCTCGGTCGAGATGGCGTAATACCGTTCGGCCAACCCATCCAGGCGTCCCACAAGCTCGACACCATACAAGCGCTCGATTTCCGCGCGCACTGCCAATGGTGCGGGGAACGCCCCGGCGCCAGAGGCACCGAATGTTTTCATCAGGCCCCCGTCGTCGAACTCACCAACCACACGCACGCGCAAGCGACGCGCCTCGAACCAGGCACGCAGGTCCTCATGCATCACGCTGTCGCGTCCGGGAACAAGCATCGGCGCACCCTCGAGTGCCGACGGAAACCGCGGCCTCAATCGCTTGGCTAATGTGGGCTCGGCGAAGAGCGCGATGGAAGTGTCCCCCAGGACGTGGTTGAACACTTTCACCGCGCTCCCGGTGGGCACCGGGCGATCCGCGATCACGAGGTCCAACCGGTGAAGTGCGAGATCAGCCAGCAAGACGTCCAGCCGCTCATGGCTGGCGGTCACGCGGATCGCCTGGTCCTCAACCAGAGGTGATAGCAGCCGATAAGCCAAGGAGCGTGGCACCGCATCCGTCATGCCCACACGAAACAGGCGCATGCGACCGCTCGGCATGGAACGTACTTGTAATGCGAGTTCGTCGACAAGTCCGAAGATCTCATCGGCATACGAGTACGCCATGCGACCAGCGTCTGTAAGTTCCAGGCGCCGGCCTACCTGCTTCAGCAATTCGACGCCCAGGCCGAGTTGCAAATCCGCAATTTGCCCGCTCAGGGTCTGCGGCGACAAGTCGAGCTTCTCGGCAGCGCGGGAGACGCCTCCGAAACGCGCCACGGCCCAGAAGTAGCGCAGATGCTTGAGGTTCATGTTTCGCTTTTTTCGATGTTATTGTTCCAATCTAACAGATTGATCGATCTTTCCAGCGAAGTCACGCTGGTCTCCCCCCAGAACGGAGACGACGATCATGAGGATCGCCATTCTCGCCAGAGGCATCGCACTAACCGAAGCGATCCGAGATTATGCGCAGCGCAGGGTGAACACGGCTCTGCACAGGTACAGCCAAACGCTGGAGTCGGTCCGAGTGCGCTTGGCCGACGTAAACGGACCGCGTGGAGGCATCGACAAGCACTGCGTAATTGAAGTTCGAGGGCCGGCCCTGGTGCCGATTATCGTTCGCGAACGAAACGCTGACTTGTATGTCGCCGTCGATCGAGCCGCCGAGCGAGTGGATCGCGCGGTGGCGCGACGCTTGGCGCGCAATCGCACCCTCGACATGCGAGGCCCCAGACCATGAAGCGAGTCGCATTGGTCGTCGACACCATCCTCGCGGAACTCCTAAGTCTGAATTCCCTGCCGAGGTAACGTGATGCTCTCTCTCCTCCCTCTGGACGCGACCCCACCAGCGGCGAGAGCGGCGATCGCGTCGTCGATCGCTTGGTATCCAACCGGACGGCAATGGTTCAACGCGATACTGGCGGCCATCGAACGGGCCGAAATGTCCGTAGACGTTGAGTTCTACATCTGGACGCCGGGACGCCTCGCTGCGCGAGTTGAAACCGCCTTGGCCGCGGCCGCCGCACGTGGCTGCCGCGTACGCGTGCTAATGGATGCCTATGGAAGCGAAGCCGCGGGTATATCGGCTCGGCATCTTCGCGCCGCATGCGTGGAAACAGCCTGGTTCAACCCTCGCCGATTCACGCGACTGACGTTTCGCAACCACCGCAAGCTCGTGGTCGTCGACGGCGCGCAAGCCTTCCTGGGCGGCTGCAATGTCGCCGACGAGTACGACGGCGACGGCGTCAACGAAGGCTGGCGCGACCTCGGCGTCTGCGTCAATGAGCCTGCGTGCGTCGCGGCACTGGCGGCCTCTTTCGATCGAATGTGGACGCTTGCTCCGTTCGATCACTTGCCCACCGCGGCGACGATGCCAGAGCCTGCATGCGGCGAGGACTGGGAACTGTTCTTTGCCGGCGCCGGGCGCGGTGGGAGCCGCTTTCGCCGTCGCCTGCATCGCGACCTGGGTCGTGCAGGCCGAATCGATGTGCTGGCGGCCTATTTCGTCCCGACCACGCGATTGCGCCACCTGCTATTGCGCGTGGCCCGCCGGGGCAGTGTGCGCATCATCGTGCCCGCTGCCGGCGATGTTCCACTCGCGCACCATGCATCGGGCCATGTCCTCGATCGCTTGGCGACGAGCGCGATCCACGTGTTCGAGTACCTGCCCGCGATGCTGCACGCCAAACTCGTCGTTGCCGACAACGTCGTCTATGTCGGATCGGCCAACTTCGATCCGCGGAGCCTGCGCATCAACTTCGACCTGATGCTGCGCATCGAGGACGCCGGGGCCGCAACGCAGGCGCGCGCAATCATCGATCAAGTCCAGTGCCACGCGCGTCCCTACCGCGCCCGCGAGCCTGGCCTGTGGCGTCGCGCCTGCGGCCTCCTGTCGTATATGGCGCTGGCGTGGCTTGATCCGATCATCGCCCGACGAAAACTTCGCCTGCTCGCCTGATAGACGTCCGCGCATGCAATTCATAGAGCTGTTCCCTTACCCGCGGCGGCGTGATCTCCAACCTTTACCGGACGCGCAAGACCGTTGCAATCCGCTGACCCTTCCATTGCTGAGGAGTGGAACATGAACTCGTCAAACCCTGCACGCCGCACGATTCTGGTCGGTTTTGCCGCCTCGCTTGTGCTGGGAGTGCTCGCACTCGTCGTTATCGCGGGCTTCGCACTTTGGCAACTCACCGAATGGGGCTCGGTTGCCCTCGACAAGGTGACCGACTCCACCGTGGCCGCGGTTTCCCAGTCGCGCGAGGACGCCACCCGCGTGCTCGCAGACGCAAAGGGAACAGTGGCCACCACGGTCGCTGCAGTTGCGATCTCAAAACAAGAAGCTGCCCGCGCGCTCGAGGAGGCCAAGGCGTCGGTGGCGACGACGAGGGAGCAAGCCGCACAGGCGTTGGGAGAACCGGAAGCTGCGCTACAGCGCGCGGCCGATGCCGCAATAGGTGATGTGTCGCGGAGCTTGGCAGCGGCGGCCGCCGCAATGGCGCCGGTCGTATCCGAACACGCGACCACGGCGGCGCGCTCGTTGGGCGCGTTAGCCGGACGCGACCCAGCGCCGTGGCCCCAGGGACTTTCCCTCAAGCAGGTCCACTTCCGCAAGGTAGGCGGGGTCACCGAGTACGCCTATGTGGCTGTGGTCCCAGATTTCCAACTCAAGCAGCTTCGCGAGCAGTTGGTGGAACTGGGGTACACAGAGCACCTTCTCTCTGAGGGTCAGGGATCTCTCGAAGCGCTGTATCGCGGTAAACAGCAGCTGCTGCTCTCTGCCACCACGCGAGATGGCCGACAGCACATCGACGTACGGGAAGTACCCCTCGCGGTAGCTGAGCAATCCGGACTGTGATCGCACCTAACCCGGGCCGACGAAGAAGAACATGGGACGACGCGCCGTGGTTCACTTGATGTCCGCGCGCGGCACCGCTTGGCTGGTGACCATGGAGGATTCGTTGGTAGATTCGTTTTGGAACAGGCTCCCCTCGAAAAGGCGGTCGAAGATGTACTTGATCGGGTCTTTCGTCATGCCCTGGCCGGGCCACCGGGATAAAGAACCTTTTTGTTGATGGCAGGATCTCCCATTGGTTGAAAAGGACGGCGGACATTTCGTCCGAGTCGGCAGAGTGGCGCGGCTGGAATGTTTCCAGGGCGCCTAGGAAAACAAACTTCAGGGCGTTGAACGTTTGTTCGTTTTGTCGGCCTCTCCTCGCCTTGCAGACTGCGCGTCAGCGAGCATCCACGCGACCGGTTGGTTGGCCCGGAACGGCACGATGGCGTCTCGCCCTGCCCCGATGCGCTTGGGAACCGTCCAAGGCCGTCGCTCCAGCACAAGGGTGTCGGCATTGCGCGGTAGGCGGTAGAAGTCCGCGCCGTGAAAGCTGGCGAATGCCTCAAGCCGGTCGAGCGCCCCAGCCTGCTCGAACGCCTCGGCATACAGCTCAATAGCGGCGTGTGCGGTGTAGATGCCGGCGCAGCCGCAGGCGGACTGCTTGGCGCGGCGCGGGTGCGGCGCGCTGTCGGTGCCGAGGAAGAACTTCGGGTTGCCGCTGGTGGCTGCCGCCAGTAGCGCTTGGCGGTGCGATTCGCGTTTGAGAACCGGCAGGCAATAGTGGTGCGGGCGCAAGCCGCCAGCGAACATCGCGTTGCGGTTGAGCAGCAGATGGTG